>JAGCXV010000001.1 GCA_017961175.1 Bacteroidales bacterium | reverse complement strand
CTTCCGGAGGAAGGCAGATACACTCTCCAGGCCGAGAACATGGGAGAAAACGCCGCCCCTATGCTCCTTACCCAGAACGAGTTCATGAGGCGCTACAAGGAGATGAGCGCACTTGGCGGAGGCCTTAACTTCTACGGGGAGATGCCTGATTCATACACCATCAAGCTCAATGTGGAAAACCCTCTGGTAAAGAAGGTCATCGCTGAGAAAGACAGTGCAACCGAAGAAAAGGCAAATGACCTCAGAGCCCAGATTGCCAACGTCAAAGACGCCCTTGACCTTATAGATAAGGACACCAGGAACAAGAAAGACGAGGATATTCCTCAGGAAATGAAGGACAAGAGGGAAAAACTCAACTCAACCCTCACCGACCTCCAGAACCAGAAACGTGACCTGATGAAGGACTTCGGAAGAAGCAACACCCTGCTCAAGCAGATTGCGGACCTTGCCCTGCTTGCTAACGGAATGCTGAAGGGAAAGCAGCTCTCCGACTTTGTCTCAAGGAGCCTGGATCTCCTGAAATAAGAAAAGCGCTTCGTTTTGAAGCGCTTTTCTTTTACTGTTACAGTGCCATTGTCAGCCGGATATAGTCAAACCAGATCTTGGATAGTTTCTCCGGACTGTCTACCTTGTTGTGGACAGTCTTGCCATATTGGTCAAACTCTCTCCAGATACCGTCCTTTTCACTTATGCAGCCTTCATAGACAATGGCGTCCTGAGAAGGATCAGCTCCTCTGCGATAACTGTACATATAGAAATAGTGGGCCTGGGTCTCCTGATCGTAATGAGTGGTGAAAATCTTCTTAAGCTCTGGTTTATATGAGAAGTAGCCCTTGTATCTTACCGAATTATATGAAGGCACATTGTAGAACCTGCCGTCCTTTGCGCTCCATACAAAGAGTTTGCCGTTGTCACGGTACTGGATGATTTCATTGTAGCCGTCATCGTTGATATCCAAGTATTCAGGAGCATCCTTGACATTGAGGGCCAGTGTCTGGATGAGTGCTCCTTTCTTGGTTCCGTTCTTTTTGTAAACGTTGATTACAGGCTCAGGGGTCTGCTTGAAAACAAGAATTGGAGCGTTTTTGTCCCACCATCTGGCGGTTTCGTTGAAGTAGGCATTTGCCTTTATTTCATCTGACTGGCTGAAGAGAGCGTTAAAGTAATCTGCCCAGCCCTTGGAGAAATATTTCTCGCTTGGGATGAACTCCCCTACGCCCTGGTCCAGATCTCCGCAATCAGGAATGCGGCAGGCTCCCCAGTTGGCAATCTTCTTTGTCTTGCTCTTGTCCGAGGTCCAGACACCCTTGTACTGGCTGTTGCAATAGCCGTCTGCCCCGTACATTCCGTCCTCGATCTCCGGAATGCCCTTGTTTATCCATATATCGAAGCCTGCTTTGCCGGAGAAAGTTCCTGTGCCTACCCCACCGGTTTCCTTGAAGCTGTAGGAAGCCTCGAGATAATAAACCGGATGGTTGGCCTCAAAATCTTCAGAGTTCTGCTTAGAAATGGAAACAATCTTCATCGTACCCTCCAACGGACAGACATTACCTGCTGCATTAGAAGATCCTTTAACCTTGTATGTGTCTGATGTTTCCTTAGTTACAGACTCGTAATAAATCTGGAGTCTCTTGTATTCCCTACCGAGGATTCCAAGCCGGAAAGGAGAATCGGACTTGAAAACTCCGGAGAAGTCATACTTTGCAGGATCTACTGCATATTTACCCTGCGATATCGCTGAGAAAGGAAGTACCAGCAATATAGCCAATACGGCAATAATCTTTTTCATTGTCTTGACTATTTAAGGTACTAGCCAGCAAAGCAGACACCCCAGATTCTGGAAAGGTCTGTCGGGTATTCTCCCTGATGGATGAGTTTGCCGTCTTTGTCGTACTCATTAAAGATATTGTCTTTTTCCATCACGGTTCCGGAATGGACAAACTTCCCGTCCTCGAATCTGTAGAGGTAGTAGAAGAATTCTCCCTTTTCTATGAAGTCATGGCTGGTCATAATGACTTTTTCCTGAGGGAAGAGAGCTATATGACCCTGGTACAGGATGTCATGGAAGGAAGGGCTATCCTCAAACTCATTTGTCTGAGGGTTGTAGAGATAGCATACACCATCATCATGGCGTTCCTGGTCGCCAGCCTGATAAAGATCACTGTAACCGTCAAAGTTTATATCCTGGTATTCAGGCTGCTCCAGAGATGAGAACTGATATGTCCTTACGCCGGCCGGAGATGACACCGTCACTTCAAAATGATTGTCCACAACCTCAAGTTCAAGTTTTGGAGCATCAGGGTCCCACCACTTCCTGCTTTCCTCAAAGATGCAGTTAGCCCTGATCAGTTGATTCAGTTCACCTTCTTCGTAATTGAAGCGGGAATTGTAGAATGTTCCCCAGCCGTTATCGCGGTATTTTTCACTAGGTACGAATTCCCCCACTCCCTGGTCAAGGTCATCACTGCCTGGAATGCGGTAAACGCCCCAGTTGGCAACTTTCTTCTGACCGTTTGTCAGACCGGTATTGGAGGTGAAAGTACCTATGTAGTCATTGTTGTCATAGCCGTCGGCTCCCAAATAGCACTCATCCGTAAATGCCTTGCCGTCCTTGAAATAGATCTCATTGATGCACTTGCCCTCGAAAACGCCGTCTGCCTGGTTGAATTCATACTGGCATTCAAGCAAATACACATCGTGATTATCTATATGGTCCGATGTAATGATTTCTCCGTTTTCATCTTTTTCAGGCTCTTCCTTCTCGATGGATATAACCTGCATTGTGCCCTCGAATGGCTGGACATTGTCCCACACTTTTGAGAAACCCTTTACTGCATAATGCTCAGCATCAGTCTTTGTGACGGAGGCAAAATGCATCTGAAGCCTGGTAAAGTCTTCACCGATAATGCCAAGACCGAATGGTGTTCCATTGGTCAGAACCTCCGAAAAGTCATAGTCTGCCGGATTTACGGCAAATTTCTTCTCTTCCTTGCAGGAAACAAGAAGAACCAAAGCTGCGATAATTACAAGAATCTTTTTCATAAGTATTGTGTTTTATTTATATGCTTTTTTATCCTTTACAACTTGTACAATAATCACGCCCAGAATGGTGAGGGCAATTCCCACAAATTTCAGTGGAGTGAAAGTCTCCTGCCCCGGATACAGGAAGTAAGCCGCTCCCGCGCTGACCAGAGGGATAAGGGCAGAAAAAATATTCACCCTCGTAACTCCAAGTTTCCCTGTGCAGAAAGCCCATAGGCCAAAGCATACGCATGAGCAAAGCACTGCAAGCGCCAGGATCTTTGACTGGACCGGCATGGAAAAGAATTCATGCGTCAGACCCTTCAGGCCGAAAATCAGGAAGAATGGAAGAAAGAGAAGCGCACCGAAAGAAAACTGGTAGGTCACAATCGTCATAGGATTGTAACGGCTTATCATCTTGTTGGTTACATAACCGTAAATAAGGGCTCCCCCAACGGCAAAGAAAAGCAGAAGCAGTATACCCTTGAGCTGAGAAGATCCGGATCCCGCCTTCTCCATCATGAAAAGGGCGATGCCGATAAGGGAAAGCAGGCAACCCATAACCTTTGGAAACGAGAGCCTGAACTTGTAAAGGATGCGGTCAACCACCGTGCAGAAAAGCGGTATGGTGGCGATGATTATGGCCGCCATCACTCCCGATGTATATTTGATTCCGAAGTTTTCTCCAAGAAAATAAATGAATGGCTCTCCGAAGCCCAGAAGAAACATCCACTTCATATCCCCCTTCTGAATCTTCTGGATCTTTCCGAGAATCCCTCCTGCAATCCACATAATGACAGCGGCGAGAATCATCCTCTCGAATATGAAGGTGAAGATTTCCACATTGTTCTTGATCAGGTAATCCTCCCAGATGAAGGAGAATCCCCAGCAGGTGATGGCGATTATCGCCAGGATATATGCCTTGGCCAAGCCTTTACTTTGTGTCATCTGTCGAATCTCAGGCGTTTAGGGTTACGGTTTTGAGTCAGCCGGCCGTCCTTGACCGTAACACAACCGTTTACGATGGTATGGACCACGGAAGAGGGGAAAGTGTCCAGATTCTCGTCTTTTCCGCTTTGCGGATGGAATACTATTCCCTTTTCCGAGAAAGGGCTCCAGCGGCACATGGCAGCCGGGGAACCAATTGAAGGGTAAGGTTTCTCAAGGTCAACGATAGCCAGGTCGGCATAGAAGCCCTCGCGGATGAATCCCCTGTCCTCTACCTTGAAACATCTTGCAGGACTGTGGCTCAGATGCTCGGCGATATCGGTGAGAGAGAACTCTCCCTTCTTTGCCAGTGTAAGCATCATCATCAGGGTGTACTGCATAAGAGGAATTCCGGAAGGTGCCTCGGTATATGGCTTAAGCTTGTCGCCGAGAAGATGAGGGGCGTGGTCACTCCCCACAGTCTTTATCACTCCTTCTTTCAGAGCCTTGCGGAGGGCAAGCATATCGGCCTTTGCCTTTACTGAAGGGTTGCATTTGATAAGGTTTCCGTATCTCTTGTAGTCTTTATCGCAGAACCAGAGATATGAAGGAGCAGTCTCGGCAGTTATGTTTTCAGGCTGGCGGGAGATCAAATCCGCTTCCTCCTTTGTGGTAACGTGGAGTATATGCAGGCGGGATTTGTACTTATTTGCCAAATAAACTGCCTTTTCCGTGCTTTTCAGGCAACAGATGCGGCTTCGTATCTCCGGATGCTTTTGAGGCGGAATTTCAGCCCCGTATTCATCGATTGCCTTCTTAAGGTTGGCGGAGATGATGGAACTGTCCTCGCAATGGACGGCAACTAGGGTCGGGCTGTAACGGAAAACATTTTCCAGAGCGCTCTCGTCATCTACAAGAAGACCACCGGTGGAAGCTCCCATGAAAAGCTTTACTCCGCATATATCCTTGCGCTTTAGGCGTCTTATTTCGTTCAAGTTGGAATTGCTCGCCCCAAGATAGAAGGAATAGTTCGCATAGGAGGTTTCCTCCGCAGAGTCGAATTTGTCTTCCAGAAGGTCAAGTGTCAGGGCAGGAGGAGTGTTGTTCGGCATATCCATAAAGGATGTGACCCCGCCAAGCACGGCGGCCTTGCTCTCGCTCTCTATGTTTCCCTTCCAGCCGTCTCCGGGCTCACGGAAATGAACGTGTGAATCTATGACTCCCGGGAAAATGTGAAGGCCCGTCACATCCAGAACCTCTATGTCTGAAAAGTCTTCCTTGCCGCAGTCCGGCTCCCTGATTATGCGGGAGATTCGCTCACCGCTTATGACAATGCTGCCCTTGAAGACTTCGCCTTCATTAACAATGGTTCCGTTTCTGAGCAGCAGGTCCATATCACTGTGTCTTAGGCCGTATCTTTCTGAATCTCATCGCGATTACACCCCAGAATGCCTCCCCGAAAATACCGGAACTCATCTTGGAGGTTCCCTCCTTGCGGTCCACGAATATAATCGGGACTTCCTTTATCTTGAAGCCCAGCTTGTAGGTGGAATACTTCATCTCTATCTGGAAGCCGTAGCCCTTCATCTTCACCTTGTCAAGATCCAGGGTTTCCAGGACTTTGCGGGTGTAGCAGACAAAGCCGGCGGTGCAGTCATATACCTTCATCCTGAGCACCTTGCGCACATAATAGGATGCAAAATAGCTCATTACTACCCTTCCTATAGGCCAGTTGATGACACTCACACCGTTGCAGTATCGGGAGCCTATGGAAAGGTCCGCCCCCTCTTCTGCACAGGCCTTGTAGAGACGTATCAGATCGTCCGGATTATGCGAAAAGTCCGCATCCATCTCGAACACATAGCCGTAGCCCTTTTCCATAGCCCATTTGAAGGCGGTTATGTATGCGGTTCCGAGGCCCTGCTTTCCGCTGCGCTGGATAAGATGAAGCCTCTGAGGGAACTCCGTCTGGAGACCCTTGACGATGTCTGCGGTTCCGTCCGGAGAGCCGTCGTCAACAACCAGGATATGGAAATCTCCCTCCAGGGAAAACACCTTGCGGGTTATTTTCTCTATGTTCTCTTTCTCGTTGTAAGTAGGTATGACTACCAGCTTGTCTAACATAATTTTCTTTGTTTAATCTTACAAATATAAGCAGAAAGGGCCAATTCCTACTCTACAAGCCTTAACTGTATCCTCTGGCGGCGGAGATCCACACCCATGACGCTTACCGTAATCTGCTGGTGAAGCTTCAGTACTTCTGAAGCGTCGCGCACATATTTCTTTCCCATATTGGATATGTGGATGAGTCCGTTCTGCTTGATTCCTATGTCCACAAAAGCTCCGAAAGCGGTAAGATTGGTGACGATTCCCGGAAGAACCATACCTTCCTTAAGGTCCTCTATCGTAGAGATTTCTGAAGAGAACTCAAAGTCCTTGGCGCTTTCTCTCGGATCCCTGCCCGGCTTTTTGAGTTCCTGTACAATATCCTTGAGCGTAGGAAGACCGACATCATCGCTGACATAGTCTTCCAGACGAATGGAATCTATCTTAGAGTTGTTTCCTATGAGGTCTGAGACATTGCAGCCGGCATCCTTTGCCATTTTCTCCACCAGGGCGTAGCGCTCGGGATGGACAGCTGAATTGTCCAGAGGATTGTCTGCGTGAGGAATCCTCAGAAAGCCTGCTGCCATCTGATATGCCTTCTGCCCAAGCCTAGGCACGTTCATAAGGTCTCCACGTGAAGAAAACGTTCCGTTTGCGGCCCTGTAAGACACTATGTTTGAAGCAAGTGCAGGACCAATTCCAGATACGTATGAAAGCAAATGACGGCTTGCGGTATTGAGGTTTACCCCTACCGTGTTCACGCAATACTCAACCACATCGTCCAGTTTCTCCTTAAGAAGACCCTGGTCCACATCGTGCTGATACTGGCCTATTCCCAAAGACTTAGGGTCTATCTTCACGAGTTCTGCCAAAGGATCCATAAGACGGCGGCCAATAGAGACCGCGCCCCTTACCGTAACATCCTCGTTCGGGAACTCCTCCCTTGCTGTCTCGGAAGCGGAATAGATGGAAGCTCCGTCCTCGCTGACGGAATAAATCTTGACCGGATTGTCGAAAGTCAGGCGGCGGATGAAAGCCTCGGTTTCTCTTGCGGCAGTTCCGTTGCCTATCGCAATCACCTCAATACTATATTCTTCCGCCATTGTCATAACCTTGCGCATAGCCTCCATCTTCTGGTTTACCGGAGGATGCGGGAATATCACGTCGTGATGAAGGAGTTCTCCCTTGTCATCCAGGCAGACTACCTTGCAGCCTGTACGGAATCCCGGGTCAATGGCCATTGTCCTCTTCTGCCCTACCGGAGCAGCCAGAAGGAGCTGCTTCAGATTCTCGCCGAATACCTTAACCGCCTCCAGGTCTGCCCTTTCCTTGGCGGCCCTAAGTGTCTCGTTCTCGATAGAAGGGTCCAGAAGGCGCGTAAGGCTGTCTTCCTGAGCCAGTTTCAGCTCATCGAAAAGCTGGCGTGCAGGATATCTCTTACCCTTGTAGAATATCCTGTTGATTATCTTCAGAGATATCTGTGGATCCGTTTCAACCCTGACGGAGAGAATCTTCTCGTTCTCCGCCCTGAGGATGGCAAGCACCCTGTGGGAAGGCATCTTGGAAAGGTAGGACGAGTAGTTGAAGTAGTTGCTGTACTTCTCCCCTTCTTCCTCCTTGCCCTTGACTAGTTTTGTCTTGAGGATGCCGCTTCTGCTATAGTATGAACGGAGTTCCTCCCTTGTCTCAATGTTTTCTGAAATCTGCTCGGCGATGATGTCTCGCGCTCCCTGAAGGGCCTCGTCAGCATCTGCAACTCCCTCTTTCACAAACTTCTCCGCCTCTTTCCTGATATCATCTACCTGAAGAGACAGCATCTTCTGGGCAAGCGGTTCCAGGCCTTTCTCCTTAGCGATTGAAGCACGGGTGCGCCTCTTCGGGCGGTATGGAAGATAAATATCCTCCAGCCTCTGGCTTTCCGTGCACAGGTCTATCATCTGGCGGAGCTCATCGGTCATCTTGCCCTGTTCCTCGATGCTCTTGAGGACAGCTTCCTTCCTCTTGTCCAGTTCCAGGAACCTCTGGTAATGGAAATTGGTCTCGGCCACCTCCACATCTGTCAGGGACCCTGTGGCCTCCTTCCTGTATCGGGAAATGAACGGAACAGTCGCCCCTTCCTCAAGGAGCTGGATGCAGTTTTCAACACGCCAGGACTTTACGCCCAGCTTGCCTGCAATGTAATCTATGTATTTGGAATTCATAATCTAGTCGTGGCTTACCTGCTGAAGCCTCTCGCGGTAGGCAAAGAAAATGTGGGACTTGGAGACAAATCCCCTGTAGAGCCCGTCACGGCTTACAACCGGAAGGTTCCAGGCACCGCTCTGCTCGAACTTGTGGATTACCTCCTCCATCCTGTCATCGTCATAAACCAGGGTGTCTGCCGTTTCCATATAGGAAGCCAATGGCTCGTTGTACTTTTCAGGATTGAACATATCAGCCTTCACGTCAACCAGCCTGATAATGCCCTTGAGGTTACGGTTTTCGTCCAGGACAGGGTAAATGTCTCTTGTAGACCTGGATATTACCTTAACCAGATTGCCGAGGGTGCCGCCTTCTTCCACAGATGTAAAATTGGACTCCATCACATCGCCGAGCTTAAGAAGAGTAAGCACGGCCTTGTCAGAATCGTGGGTCAGAAGATAACCCTTCTTTGCAATTCGCTTTGTATAAATCGAGTAAGGTTCAAAAATCCTGATTGTAGCATATGAAATCGCGGAGGTAATGATAAGAGGCATAAGAAGGGTGTAACCTCCTGTTATCTCGGCGATAAGGAAGATTGCCGTCATTGGTGCCTGCATTACTCCCGCCATCAGACCGGCCATTCCTACAAGCACGAAATTGGTCTCCGGAAGGTCCAGGCCCAGAAGGTTGGAATAGCGTGCAACCACAAATCCGAAGATTCCTCCCATAAACAGCGTAGGACCGAATGTTCCGCCCACTCCTCCACCGGCGTTTGTAAAGCTCATCGAGAATACCTTGAACAGGAAAACAAGTGCAAAGAATGTTGGCAGGAACCACTTGTTCTCGAACAGGAACGGGAATATGGTACTTCCAACGGAATGCATGTCGTTATCGTTCAGGAGGTCTGTGAGAGTGCCGTAACCTTCTCCGTAGAGTGGAGGGAAAATGAAGATCATTATTCCCAGGCCTATTGCACAAATGGCCCATCTGCGGAACGGATTGGAGATGGCCTTGACCTTGTCTTCCGTAAAGAGGGTTATTCTCGTGAAATACAGGGAAGCAAAGCCGCAGACTATTCCGAAAAGCACATAGAACGGAATATTCCCCATTTTGAACGGGGTAAGCGTATTGTCAAACGCAACCGCATCTCCCATAAGAAGATAGGTTACGGTTGTAGAAGTTACGCTGCTGAGCACCAGAGGAAGGATTGATGTCATGGACATGTTGAACATCAATATCTCCAGTGTAAACAGCACGCCGGCCATAGGAGCCTTGAAGATTCCGGCAATTGCTCCGGCAGCTCCGCAGCCCAGCAGAAGGGTTACGTGCTTATAGCTGAGACCGGCCTTGCGGCCTATGTTCGAACCGATTGCGGCACCGGTGTAAACTATAGGAGCCTCAGCTCCCACACTGCCTCCGAAACCGATTGTAATGGCACTTGTCAGAATAGATGACCAGGTGTTATGAGGCTTGATCTTGGAATCATATCTGGAGATTGCCAGCAGAACCTTGGTAACGCCGTGCCCTATGTTGTCTTTGACCACAAACCTAACGATCAGATAGGCGATCAGCATTCCGACTCCCGGGTAGACAAGATACAGCCAGCTCTCGGACGGAGTCTTGAACCAGCCTACCAAAACCCATTGTACCAGGTGAATAGCCTTAACCAGAAGAGTAGCGGCAAGTCCGCTGCCAAGGCCCACTATAAAAGCAAGGAGGAGGATTTCCCGGGTCTCGGGCATCCTCTCCAGCCATACTCTAATAGAGTGTGATATCCGTTTGAAAATATTTGGACGTTTACTCTGTGTCATCATCAGAGTCCGACATATTCTCCGTATTGTCGTCCGGGAAGGTCTCGCCCTCAGTTGGAATGTCGTCTGAAGCGTCGGCATCAGGGAACAGGCTCTTCTGGGCGTCCTCAGCCTTATCCACGTTCACAACCATCTTGATAAGATATACGGAATCCTCCGTTTCAAGGGTTATTGCGTAGAAAGGCTCGCCAATAGGCGGCTCAACCCTGAAAAGGTCTCCCATATAATCGGAATAACCCTTCGGATATTTTTCCTTGAAAGCGGCAGCTACTTCCTCTTTCATCTTGGAGTAGCTGACTACCAGTCTTCTCTTGTTCTGCATAGAAGCGGGAACGCCCACGTTCTTAGGCCTTTCGGTAGTCATGACTACAGGAGATCCAGCTTTAGGGGAAACTGTATTAGGCTTTATGATTTTCTTGTCCAGATTTGATTCCGGCTTCTTCTCCGGAGCTTTTACTACCGGTTTCTTCTCAGGAACCTTAACCTCCACCTTCTTCTCAACCTTAGGAGCTACCTTCTTGGCAGGAGCTTTTGGAGCAACCTTTTTAGCCGGAGCCTTGGCTACAACCTTCTTAACAGGTGCCTTGGCAACAACTTTCTTGGCAGGAGCTTTTGCCACAACCTTCTTGGCAGGAGCCTTGGCTACAACCTTTTTAGCAGGAGCCTTGGCAACAACCTTCTTCGCAGGTGCCTTTGCTACAACCTTTTTAGCCGGAGCCTTGGCCGCAACCTTCTTTGCAGGTGCCTTGGCCACAACCTTCTTGGCAGGAGCCTTGGCGGCAGCCTTCTTTACAGGTGTCTTTGCTGGGGCTTTCTTTGCAGGTGCCTTTACGGCAGTTTTCTTGGCTGGAGCCTTAACAGCAGCCTTCTTTGCAGGAGCCTTGGCCGTCTCCTTTTTCTGAGTCTTCTTAACAGTAGTCACTTTCAAAAGATTAAAAATAGGTCGGAGTATATTTTGTCTTGCAATTATAAGGTATTTTTTTGAATCGCAAAACAATTTGACCTATTTCTTGAAAAAATAGGATTTCTGCTGCCTCTGCCTCTCGATGTTCTTCTCTACGAACAAAGGTTTCAGAGTATTAGGTTCCAGCCCTGTATAGAACATCACCGAACTGCGCGTCATAGGCGTAGGAGTGAAACTCTGCACCTGCTCGGTAAGCACTCCCCTGAGGGCCTTGTTTGAGGCTAAGGCCTTCATGTCGGATAGCCTGCATCCCGGATGGGAAGAAATGAAATAAGGTATGATCTGCTGGTTGAGGCCAGCCTGGGAACAAATCTTCTCGAACTCCTTCTTCATCACCACGAACAGGGAGAAAGGAGGTTTGTTCATAAGATCCAGGATATGGTCTTCAGTATGTTCCGGAGCAACTTTGAAGCGCCCGCTTATATGCCTTGATATCAGTTCCTTGAAATAGATTCTGGAATCTTCGTCCAGAAAGCCTTTTTCATCCATAAGAAGGTCGTAGCGCACTCCGCTGCCAATATAGGAATGCCTTACGCCCTTTATGGAATCTATATCGCGATAAAGCTTTGTCAGAGCCTTGTGGGAATGGTCAAGGTTCGGGCACATCTTAGGATAGAGGCAGGATTTGCGCTTGCATTTGGAGCACAGCGTCTTGTCCTTTCCACCCATAAGATACATGTTTGCGGAAGGAGCCCCGACATCCGAAAGGTTGCCGGCAAAGCCCGGAAGAGCCTTGAGCTGCTCTATCTCCGCGATTATCGATTCCTTGCTCCTGCTCTGGATGAATTTCCCCTGATGTGCCGCTATGGTGCAGAAACTGCAGCCTCCAAAGCATCCGCGGTGAATGGTCACCGAGTTCTTGATCATCTCGTAGGCCGGAATGGTCTTGCCCTTGTACCTTGGATGAGGAAGCATGGTGTATGGCAGGTCGTAAACCTCGTCAAGTTCCGGAGTCTCCATAGGCGGGAACGGCTCGTTGATATAGACGAAACCGCCCTGGCAAGGCTCCACTATCCTCTTGGGATGCAGGAGGTTGGCCTGAAGCTCAACCTGGTTGAAATTCCTGACGAATGCCTTCTTGTCCTTGCAGCATTCCTCAAAGGAAGGAAGAATCACCGTATTCCCGTCGTCCTTAGGAGCCTCAGAGCTGTAGTAGGCTGTCTGATGCAAATCCCTGATGGTCTTCCTCTCTGGATTGCCGTCCAGATACCTTGCTATCTGGATGTTACCTCTTTCCCCCATTCCATAGGTCAGGAAATCGGCACCGCTGGAAACAAGGATCGACGGCATAAGGCAGTCTTTCCAATAGTCGTAATGGGTAACTCTCCTCAGCGAAGCCTCTATTCCGCCAATGACTACCGGAACCTCAGGAAACAATTGCTTGAGAATCTTGGTGTAAACCGTTACGGCATAATCCGGACGGAAACCTGCGGCACCACCAGGAGTATAGGCATCGTTGCTTCTGAGGCGCTTGAAAGCCGTATAGTGATTGACCATGGAGTCCATGGCTCCGGCCGAAACGCCGAAGAAAAGTCGGGGCGCGCCAAGCTTGCGGAAATCCCTTAGATCGTCTCTCCAGTTAGGCTGAGCCACTACCGCCACCTTGTAGCCCTCCCTTTCCAGCACCCTGGCAATCACCGCGGTGCCGAAAGATGGATGGTCTACGTAAGCGTCTCCGGTAAAGAGGATTATATCAGCCTGTTCCCACCCCAAACGGCGCATTTCGTCTTTGGTAGTGGGAAGAAAAGCCTTATGTCCTATATCTGAAGAAGGATGCATTTACATTCTTTCAGGGAGACGGATTCCGAGGATATCCATTCCCTTGACCAGAGTCTTGGCCACAGCGGAGGCGATCGCCAGCCTCTGGGAGCGGACAGCAGCGTCTTCTTCCTTGAGGATGGAGAAATCGTGGTAATACTGGTTGAACTCCTTGGCCAGGTCGTAGCAGTAATTTGCCACAAGAGCCGGGCTCATGGCATCTCCGGCCTCGCGGATCTTGTCCGGGAAGGATCCGAGGATCTTCACAAGCTCAATCTCCTTGCCGTTCAGAAGAGCGGTATCAGATACCTTAGGGGCATCCGTGGCCCTTCTCAGGATGGATTTGATTCTGGCATGGGTGTACTGGATGAAAGGACCGGTGTTGCCGTTGAAGTCTATGCTCTCTTTAGGGTTGAAGAGCATTTTCTTTCTTGGATCCACCTTGATGATGAAATACTTGAGGGCACCCTGACCCAGCATCTCGAAGAGTTCCTCCTTCTCCTTCTCATCCATATCGGTGAGCTTTCCTAGCTCAAGGGAATTCTCCTTTGCTGTCTCGTACATCGTCTGAAGAAGGTCGTCGGCGTCCACTACTGTTCCCTCCCTGGACTTCATCTTGCCCTCAGGCAGTTCCACCATTCCGTAAGACATGTGGTAGATGGAATCCGCCCACTTGAAACCGAGTTTGGAAAGAATGAGCTTAAGCACCTGGAAATGGTAATTCTGCTCGTCACCGACAACATAGACCATCTGGTCGAACTTGTAGGCCTTGTATCTTTCCTGGGCGGTTCCTATGTCCTGTGTCATATAGACGGAAGTGCCGTCGCTTCTGAGTAGAAGCTTCTTGTCGAGGCCGTCTCCGGTAAGGTCGCACCATACGCTTCCATCCGGATGCCTTTCAAAAACTCCTTTCTCCAGGCCTTCCAGAACCGTCTTCTTGCCGAGCTTGTATGTATCTGACTCGTAGTAAATTATATCGAACCCTACACCCAGCCTTTCGTATGTCTGGTCAAAGCCGGCGTATACCCAGCTGTTCATCATCTTCCACATCCCAACGATCTCAGGGTCTCCCTGCTCCCAGCAGCGCAGCATGGCCTGAGCCTCCAGCTGGGCGGGAGCCTGCCTTTCGGCCTCCTTTAT
Source organism: Bacteroidales bacterium (assembly GCA_017961175.1). GTDB lineage: Bacteria > Bacteroidota > Bacteroidia > Bacteroidales > UBA932 > Egerieousia. The sequence continues at coordinate 32,648 of JAGCXV010000001.1, read as the reverse complement.
CCTTTCCTTCTCCTTATCCTTGTCTTCCAGAGGCTGACCCTTGGCTAGGATCTCGGCGGCCTGCTCCTTTAAGAGGTCGTTGAACTTCACATAATAGTCCCCGACGAAGTGGTCTCCCTTGATACCGGTGGACTCAGGAGTGGCGCCTCCGGAGAACAGTTTCCAGGCAAGCATAGACTTGCAGATGTGGATTCCGCGGTTGTTGACTATATTGGTTTTTACCACCTTATGGCCGTTGGCCTCCATAAGCTTGGATACGCTCCAGCCAAGAAGGATGTTGCGTATATGGCCAAGGTGAAGCGGCTTGTTGGTGTTTGGAGATGAGAACTCCACCATCACCGTCTTTCCGCTTTCAGGAAGCTGGCCGTAATTTTCGGCCGCAAAAATATCGTTGAACACCCCTTTCCAGAAATCCTGGGAAAGCTTGATGTTCAGGAAACCCTTAACAACATTGAAAGACTCCACCTGAGGGCAGTTGGCCTTGAGGTACTCGCCTATCTGGCCGGCCGTTTCTTCCGGGCACTTGTGGCTGAGCCTGAGGAACGGGAAGGCCATGATGGTAACATCCCCCTCGAACTCCTTCCTGGTAGGCTGTGGCTGGATCATCCTGTCCTGCGGAACCTCTCCGTAAAGAGCGTTGATTGCTTGACTTACAAGCGGGCGTATGAATACTTCAGGTGTCATCTTTATTTCTTTTTAAAATATTCCCTGGCGGCTTTCTTAACCCTCGGGCTCAGGTACAGAAGCGTAAACATGGTGGCGCAGGCCATGAGCAGATAAGCAAGGTCTATGACCGCAACCGCAAGCTTCAGAGGTATCATCGCGCATACGATGAGCATCGCCAGGAAGAAGTAATTGTAATATTTGCCGTATTTGGTGCCGAACAGGTAGCTCGTGCACTTCATTCCGTAATAAGAGTATGAGAACATCGTGGAGAAGGCAAAGAAGAAGACCATTACCATAAGAAGATATCCTCCAAGCCTTCCGTAATTTACGGCTGCGCTGAAAGCGTTCAGGGCAATCTCAAGACCCTTGACGTCTGAACCTGCCGCAGGGATTACATATCCGCCGGATGCTGATGCGGTAAGGATTGCAACTGCAGTGAGCGTACATACGATTCCTGAATCGCAGAACGGGCCTAACATAGCCACAAGTCCCTCTCTTACAGGCTCGTTGTTCTTTGAGGCTCCGTGCATCATGCTTGCGGTGCCGACTCCGGCCTCGTTAACCAGGGTGGCCCTGCGGGCTCCGATTGTCGCAACCATGAAGAAAGATCCGATCGCTCCGCCGGCTCCTGCCTTGAAGTTGAAAGCTCCCCTGAAAATGTCTCCGAATACCTGAGGCACAACTGACAGGTTTGTCAGTATGATATAGGCAACCAGCACAAAGTACAGGCCCACCATAAGGGGAACTATCTTGGATGAAATGTTGGCGATTCTCTTGATTCCACCGAGGATTACCGGAGCCACGATAGCAACTATGCAGCAGCCGATTATGAACTTGACCAGAAGACTGTCCGGAATACCTGCCGGCTTGGTGAAAATGGTTATCACCGCCTCGGTGAACTGGTTGGCCTGCATGATGCAGAGCGTACCTATAAGGCCGACAACGGAGAAGAATATTGCCAGAGGTTTCCACTTCTTTCCGATACCTTCCGTTATCATGTACATAGGTCCTCCCTGAACCTCACCGCTATCATCCTTGCCCTTGTACATGATGGCCAGGGTTCCCTCGAAGAACTTGGTAGCCATACCGACTATGGCGCTGACCCACATCCAGAAGATTGCCCCCGGGCCGCCAAGCATCAAAGCTATGGCCACACCTGCGATACTTCCCATCCCGACCGTGGCGGCAATCGCCCCCATCAAGGCCTGGAAAGAGCTGATCTGCCCCGGAGAATCGTCCTTCTTGCCAAGGCTCTTAACAGCCTTCCCGAAATGGCGGATAGGAACAAAACCGCTGTAGATCAGGAAGAACAAACCGCCTCCTATCAGGAGAACAAACTCCGGATAGGTGCAAAGCATATCGCTGAACTTTATGAAAGCCTCTTCCATTTTATCCAAGATAATTCATAAGGAGCTTCTTTCTTCCGGAAGACTTCAGGCGGCGGATAGCCTTCTCCTTGATCTGCCTTACCCTTTCGCGGGTAAGATTGAAGGTCTCTCCGATCTCCTCCAGGGTCTTTTCCTGGCAGCCGATCCCAAAGAAATACTTGATGATATTCCTTTCTCTCTCAGTAAGTGTGGAAAGGGCTCTTTCAATCTCCATCTTCAGCGATTCGTTGATCAGTCCGCGGTCTGCGGCCGGGGAATCGTTGTTTGGAAGCACGTCCAGAAGGCTGTTGTCCTCACCCTCCACAAACGGGGCGTCTATGGAAATATGACGGCCGGAAACTCTCTGGGTATCAGCCACCTTCTCTTTGGAGGTCTCCAGCATCTCTGCCACCTCGTCTGGAGACGGAAGCCTCTCGTGCTCCTGCTCGAACTTGTTGATTATCTTGTTGATCTTGTTCAGTGCGCCAACCTGGTTAAGCGGAAGGCGGACGATTCTGCTCTGTTCTGCCAGAGCCTGGAGAATCGACTGGCGGATCCACCACACGGCGTATGAAATGAACTTGAATCCTCTTGTTTCGTCGAACTTTTCAGCTGCCTTGATAAGGCCGAGGTTACCCTCATTGATAAGGTCCGGCAAGCTCAGTCCCTGGTTCTGGTACTGCTTTGCCACTGAAACCACGAATCTCAGGTTTGCCTTGGTCAGTTTTTCCAAAGCGGCCTGGTCTCCCTTCTTGATCCTCTGCGCGAGTTCTACCTCATCCTCGATGGTGATTCTCTCTTCCCTACCAATCTCCTGGAGGTATTTGTCCAGAGAAGCACTCTCTCGGTTGGTGATAGATTTGGTAATTTTGAGCTGTCTCATATAAATAAAAATCTTTGAAATTTGTCAATCAATGCATCGATTATACGAATGCCATCTCACCTTAGTTACAGAATAGCTCCAAATCATTTTTCTTTTTGCTAACTTTGTAAAAATGCATCAACTTCAGAATGGACGGAATGAATACAACCAAGGAACTCTACGGACTATATGTCCGCAGGTTCGGCAGCTGCCCGAGAACTCCTTATCAGGCAGAGTATTACAAAAAATGGCTAGACCTTCTTAACTCATGTTCCTCAAACGAGGAAGCAGAAGCAAAGTCCAAGGAAAACGGGCTTTATACCGCTGGCGCCTCAGCGGTGGCTTTGGACCGTGTGTTTGCCAACAAGCAGGCTGCCGAGGCTTTAGGATGGACTGATGTCGCGGAGTTCTGCGACGAAATAATCCAGAAAATCAAGGCGGATCCATATTACACATTCACCCACAGCAGCCTGTGGATCGACCTTCAGGCCAAGAAGGACGGATGGGTCAGGACCATTGAAGGGTTTGGCCGGCTTTACAAAGACTTCGTTGAATACAACGACACAAGGACCGACCCCCAGAGGGCTCTGTCCAGCATCCACGAGAACCTTAAGATGCTCTCCAAGCCGAGTTCAGATTTCGCCAAACTATCCGAAATGCCCCAGTTTAGGGCAATGATCGACTGCAGCGATGAATTCTACAAGGAGTTCACCGATACCATCTGCAAGGCAATTTCAACCGGGCATCTGGACTCAATACAGTGGGGCACAGAGTCTTGCCAGAGCCAGTTAGAAGAACTCTGGAATAAACGTGACACACTCTCTGAAGAATGCAGGCAATGGTACAGCCAGAGCGTCAAGCCGCCTTGCCTGAGACTCTCACCCGATTCTCCGGACGGCAAGTATAAACTTATTGATATCGAATAATATGGATCCTACTATAAAAATGATGATCCAGGGCTACTTAGACGGCCTGGACAATATGCATACAGACGATGAATCCATCAAGAAAGAGATGGATGATTACAAGAAGGAACTGCTGGCCTTCGGAGAAAGTCAGAACGATCCGACAACTTTTTTCCCTAAGTTCCAGGATTCCGGACTGATGGGAAAATACATGGATCTTGCAACCAAGATAACCATGGCAGCCCAGGCCAAGCAGCAAGAATCTTCAGGGGAGCAGCCGAAGAAGCACATAGCTACTCCGGCCGAGTGGCTGGAACCTTTCAGGACTTCCTACGACTACATCAAGGATCTGCCTATAAGGGAGAGAGGCCTTGCCGTCTACAGGAAACTGTTCGAAATCGGAGAAAAGCACACCGATATCACGGAATTCCTTGCAGAGGTCGAGAAGGAAAATCTCCTATGGAAGATCTCTTCAGAAGATACATTGGGGATCCTCGCAATCACGCTTACCGGAATGGATCCATTGTACAAGGCAATCACCTATCCAATCCTGAAGAACATCGAGGCATGGGAGAAATCAGTCTGCGAAGCTGATATCTACTATCTGCAAGACAAGGTGGCTGAGGACGTTGCAAAGAATTCCCAGAAGTTTCTCCAGACGGAACTCTTTGTCATTCAACTTGGTCTCCACCTGATGGTTTACAGGGGGCCTAAAGGCAAGGAAGGGCTTATGGAAATGATTGCTACGGGCAATTGTCCAAGAATAGAGTTCATGAGCAAGGCTGCTGCGATGGCCGTTGGAAAGATACAGGCCAGACGCACCCTGGATATCATCAAGAAGGCCCTTGGAATGACCTTTGACGACATTATCGCAGACGAATATCTTAAGTATAAGCTTATTTCCACATCCAATGTCTGCGGCCTTTCCAAGGCATATGTCCAGAGCAATGCCAACATCCTGGACATTCTCTCTGATGCTGTCCACAATGAAATTATCCCTGATATCTCCCTCATCGATGCCATCAGACGAGAACCTTCCGTAAGGTTCGGCCGCTGGAGGATGCCTGAAGACATAGAGCACCAGAAGGCCGAAGCAATCGCCCGCCAGACATTCCAGGATCTCCCATATTTCAAATATGAGGACCAGCTGCAAAGTGGAACCATCCATGTAGGCACGGGAGAAGGATTTGACATCAAAACCTGTGGCAATTTGAATTAGTTTTACTATATTTGTTGAGTTAAGAATTTTACTGATATGAGGTTTACAGCAACAAGCACAGATTTTTTACAGGCTCTACTGTCTGTTTCCAAGGTAGTTCCACCTAAAAGCTCACTTCCTATACTTGAGGATTTCCTCCTGGAGCTGGAAGGCAAGAGCCTGACTATCACTGGTTCTGACCAGGAAACAACACTTAAGACCATAATGAATATCGAGGACGTTGGAGAAGAGGGAAAGATTGCTGTTCCCGCAGTTCTGCTCACCAACTCTTTCAAGGAACTCCCTACCCAGCCGGTGCAGTTCCAGACAAACGAGGAAAAGAACATTCTGACCATCACCTGGGCCAGCGGTACGGCAAGCATTCCTTGCATACTCCCTGACGAGTATCCGCAGCTTCCTGTATTGATGGATCCAAAGAAGATAGACATCCCTGCAGAGGTGCTCAGCGAGGCTCTCAACGGAACCATCTACGCCACCGCGGAAGAGCCGCTCAGGCCTGTTATGAACGGAGTATTCTTCGATATCGGAGAGAAGTCCACAACTTTCGTGGCTTCCAACGCCCACAAGCTTGTATGCTTCGAGAGAAAGGATGTTGCCGGAGCAAAGAGTTCTTTCGTTCTGCCTAAGAAGCCAGCCAACATTCTGAAAAACAACCTGGCAAGGCTTTCAGACGAGATCGTTTCCATCAGCTTCGACAAGAAGAACGCTTTCTTCAAGTTCGACCAGCAGCTGGTTGTTTGCCGCCTGATCGAGGGAACCTATCCAGACTATACCAAGGTTATTCCTAAGAACAACAATAATATCATAACCGTCTCAAGGACAGACATTCTCAACGCTACAAGACGTGTTGCCGTATGCGCAAACCAGTCTACCGGCCAGATTGTCTTCAAGGTTGCTGACGGAAAGCTGGAGATTACCGCCCAGGATCTGGACTTCTCAATGAGCGCTAAGGAAACCATAAGCTGCAACTATGTTGGAGAGCCTATGAGAATCGCTTTCAAGTCCCAGTTCCTGATCGAGATTCTCGCCAACCTGCCTTACGACCAGATCTGCATCAAGCTGGCCGAGCCTACCAAGGCCGCCCTCATGCAGCCTGCCGAGCAGACAGATCCTAACCAGGAAATCTGCGCTCTGCTCATGCCGATGAGGCTCTAACAGAATCATCGCCGAGAAATGGAAATAAATCTCAAAAGACCTCTGGTATTCTTTGATATAGAGAGTACCGGTCTGGACGTGTCCCAAGACAGGATCATAGAAATATCTTTTGTCAAGCTCTACCCGGACGGGCATACGGATATCAAGACAAGAAGAATCAACCCGCAGATGCACATTCCGGAAGCATCCACGGCCATTCATCACATAACGGACGAGGATGTCAAGGACTGCCCTGCTTTCAAGCAGATAGCAAAGAGTCTGGCCCAGCAGCTGGAAGGATGTGATATTGCCGGATACAACTCCATCAAGTTCGACATTCCTCTTCTGGCCGAAGAGTTTTTAAGGTGCGGAGTGGACTTTGACTTCAGCCGCCACCGCCTGGTGGATGTCCAGAACATCTATCACAAGATGGAACCGAGGACCCTGGCAGCCGCCTACAAATTCTATTGCCACAAGGATCTGGAGGGAGCGCACGGAGCTGAGGCAGATACTGTTGCAACCATGGAAGTCCTAAAGGCCCAGCTGGAAAAATACAGCGACACCCTTCAGAACGATGTTGATGCCCTGGCAGATTTCTCCGTGAAGAACCGAAACATTGACCTTGCCGGAGCCATTGTTCTCAACGACAAGGGAGACGCCGTGTTCGGATTTGGAAAATACAAGGACAGATCCGTTGTGGATGTCTTAAAGCAGGATCCTGGATATTACAGCTGGATGGAAAACGGAAAGTTTACTGAATACACCAAGAGAGTTTTAAGGGACATACGCGTCCATCCGGAAAAATACAAGAAATGAATCTCTTCATTTTCCCATACCAGAGTGACAACTTCTACACTTGCCCGGATACCGCAATTGTCAGGGAAAAAGACTCTTGCGGTACTTTCAAGTATTGGGTTCCGGACAACATAGAAACGCTGAGAGCAATCAGGTTTGCCTATGTTAGGATAGATCGTGCCGGAAAGTGCATAAGGGAAGAATATGCCCACCGCCACTACAAAACCTGCGGTTGGGGAGTGCATCTTTCCACATATGATGTCAACGAAGGCAATACACTGGATTCCAGCATTTTCCTGTTAGATTCCACCCCTATCGGTGAAAATGGCCCTTATGAAGGATTCGAGGCGTTCGACACCGCCCTCAGCAGGGCTTCCGAATATATGTCCTTAAGAAGCGGAGACCTTGTCCTTCTGGAACTTGAGGACATCAGTGCATACGAGACCGAGCCGGGCAGAACCCAGACTCTTTCCTGCAACCAGATTTCAATAGATATTATTTCATAGAAGCGCATTCCTTGCGGCCAGAACAGCCGTCGAGAATGCTATCTGAAGATTGTATCCTCCGGTATCACCATCCAGGTCCAGCAGTTCCCCGGCAAAGAACAGGCCGGGAACCAGTTTGCTTTCCATTGTCTTCTGGGATACTTCCTTGAGGGAAACGCCGCCGTTTGTAACCACGCATCTTTCAAATCCCACGTAGGATACTATCTTGAACCTCATCTGCTTAAGGGCGTGAGGAAGCCTTTCCGCAGCCTTTCCGGGAGCCATCTGCGCAAGGTCTTTGTTCAGGTTCAGGAACGCCGGAATCATCTGCCTTGGAAGCAGTTTGGAAAGAAGGTAACGGAGTGTATTGTTCCCCGATGAGGCTTCTCTCTTTATTCTCTGTGCCAGCTGGCTTTCGGAAAGTGCCGGTTTCAGATCCAACAGCACTGAAACCCTCTGGCCATTGTCCAGGGCCTGTACCGCTTTGCGGCTCAGGCGAAAACCCAGAGGGCCCTCAATTCCTCCGTCCGTAAAGTCTGCGTCTCCGAATTCTTCCTGAACTATATCTGAACCCACTTCCAGGCTCATGGCTACATTCTTGAGGCTGAGTCCGCAAAGCCATCTTCCGAAACCGCTCAGTCCTGAGCCGTCAGCATAGCCTTCCGGAACAAGGGCTGTAAGAGATGGACGAGGATGCACTATGCTGTGCCCCAGGCTCTTTGCAAAGCTGTACCCATCGCCGGAACTGCCTGTTGAAGGATAGGACAGACCTCCGGTAGCTAGAATAAATTTCCGACACGAAATGGTCCGTTCTCCACATTCCAGTTCAAATGCTTCTTTCTTTTCCACCTTCTCGACAGGGCACTCCGTAAGGACTTCCACAACGCCTCCGTTCCTTATGCATCTGACAAGGGTATCGGTGACATCCATTGCCCTCATGCTCTTCGGATAGACTCTCTGCCCCCTTTCAATGACAAGGTCCAGCCCCTGACCCTTGAAAAAGTCCATTACATCCGAAGAAGAGAACCCGTAAAAAGCGTTTTTAAGGAACTGTGCATTAGGATGGACGTGTACGCCGAATTCATCCCACATACGGGCGTTTGTAAGGTTGCAGCGGCCTTTCCCGGTTATGTTGATCTTGCGTCCCGGACGTGGCATCTTTTCCAGCAGCACCACAGAAGGCCGAGTCTCAGCATCCTTGTACTGCTCTGTTATCCAAGCTGCTGCCATAAGGCCCGCAGCTCCTCCACCAACTATTGCAAGATCGTAAACCATATCAATCGTCAAGTCTTATGTAATAGACAAGTTCCCTTCCCGGGAAATATTTCTCAGCGATTTCCGGATGGAAGATCTGAATCATATCCTTCAGGATTTCATCCGGATAAAGGGCTCCGCTTTCCCAGTAATCGCTTCCTCCCGCGGCGGTCACCCTGCGGTTGTTGTTATAAAGCTTACCTTCTTTGTATGCCGGGATCTGGCGGAACATGGCGTTCTCGGAGGCAACGTCAGATGTGCGGACAGCCTGATTGAGGTGAATCCATACATCCGCCTTACTGGCAAGGGAATACATCTGCTCGAAACTCTTCTGGGAAGACAGGTTCTCCCCTTCTTCGGCGCCCAGAATCTCTCCACCGGCATTCCTCACAAGTTCAGCCATATAGCTTTCCTTCCCAGGGACATACCAGATACCTTTGAACGGAAGGTTCACAAGCACTTCTGTCTTGGGAACTCCATGGCAACAGCTCTTTGCAGCTTCATATTCGTTCTTCTTGGCCAGAAAGATGGAATCCGCCACTTCCCTTTTCCCGAGCAGGCTACCGAACAGCTTGATATACTCCAGCTTACCCAACACGGTTGGCTCCAGATAATCGTTGATGACTATTACCTTCCGCCCCAGGGCGCGTAGTTTATCAATGTAACTGTTGTCCGAGCCGGATATGCCGTAACTCAGCACCAGGTCACAGTCCAGAAACAGTATCTTCTCGTAATCGGGAGATGTTTCCGCTCCAACGTCAGCAATAAGGCCTTCTTCCGCCATTGCTGAATACAGGCTATCGTAGATAAACCTTGTCCCGCTTACGCCCTTGACAATATCTGCCAGGCCAAGAAGCTTGATATGAGGAAGATATGTTGTGGACATGCAGATAACGCTCCTGACCGGTACGCCTATAGCCATCGGATCGGAAGCAAGAATTCCGGTACAATCCCGAGGTACCAGATGGTAAGTTTCGCTCTGCGATCTCTTGTCCTGCCAGCTGCTGAAAGACCTTACGGTATCTCCGCTTATAGACAGGAAATCGGCAAAGGCGACCGCATTTTCTGCAGCCGCCTTACCGTTTACCGTTCCTTCACCGCCCCGGCAGGATGCCAGTGCGAGAACGGCCAGAAGAATCCAGGAGCGCTTCATAGCCCTACTTTACCTGCAGGCAGGCCAGTGCTATGGAGTTGAGCTTGGTATCTATGCTATCTGCCCTTGAAGAGAGTACGCAAGGAGCGCTTGCACCAGCCACGAAGGCAGCTGTCCTTACTCCAGGAACCAACTGTGTGTTAGACTTGTAGAATACGTTTCCGCTCTCGATGTTAGGGAATACCATTCCGTCTACATCACCTGCAACCTCGCTCTTGAGCTTCTTGATTGCAGCTGCTTCCTTGCTGAGGGCAACATCCAGTGCCAGAGGACCGTCAACCAGACCGTAAACCTGACCACGGTCGCTCATCTTGGAAATCATCGCAGCCTCCACGCAGGCAGGCATACCGTCCAGCATCTGCTCGGTAGCCGCTATCATCGCGATCTTCGGCTTCTCAACTCCCAGAGACTGGCATACTCCAACAACATACCTCAGGATTGCCTGCTTCTGCTTGAAGTCCGGCAGCGGAATAACTGCCATATCGCCGAATGTCAGGAACTTAGGATAGTTAGGATGCTGCATCACTGAAATGTGGCTCAGCACAGCCTTCGGAGGCAGAAGACCCCACTCCTTGTTGAGGATTCCCCTCATGTACTTGTCGGTTGAGCAGAGGCCCTTCATCAGAACGTCAGCTTCTCCATTATGAACGGCGGTAACTGCGGCCTGGATAGCCTTCAGCTCTACCGGAACGTCCATGATGCTGAACTTGTTGATGTCGATGTTTTCCTTTGCGCAGACAGCCTCGATCATCTTGCGGTCTCCGTAAAGGGTAGCCTCGCAGAATCCTGCGTCAACTGCCATGCTTGCTGCACAGACTGAGTGGTCATCCACACCCCAGGCTACTGCCAGCCTCCTCTTGGCGGTATTGGCCTTAAGGAGATCGTATACTTCGTCAAATGTTCTCATATTATATTGTATTTTAAGATTTTACATTTTAACAAGCTTCATGGTGTCAGTTGCTATTACCAGCTCCTCGTTGGTGCAGACAACGGCAACCTTTACCTTGGAATCCTTCTTTGTCAGGATAGCGGTCTTGCCCCTGAGTCCGTTATTGACCTCATTGTCAAAGTCAACTCCCAGATAAGCGCATTTCTCGCCGATATAAGCTCTTGTCAGAGGGTCGTTCTCGCCGATTCCGCCTGTGAAGACTATCAGGTCAACTCCACCCATTGCAGCGGAGAAGGCTCCCACAAACTTCAGAAGTCCGTAACGGAAAATCTCCAGGGTAAGCTTTGCCCTCTTGTCTCCCTTTGCGGTTGCTTCCTCCAGGTCTCTTGCGTCTGAAGATACTCCGGAAACTCCTACAAAGCCGCTCTTCTTGGTCAGGATATTTTCCATCTGGTCTGCGGTAAGGTCGTATTTCTTCATTATGTAGGTTACAACACCAGGATCCAGGGATCCGCATCTCGTACCCATGATCAGACCATCTATAGTCTTGAGTCCCAGGGAGGTATCCACAGCCCTTCCGTTCTTTACAGCAGTTACGCTGCTGCCGTTTCCGAGGTGGCAGGTAATGATCTTGGAATCGTTGTAATCCAGTCCGGCCAGCTCAGCTCCAACCTTGGAAACAAACCTGTGGCTGGTTCCGTGGAATCCGTATCTGCGGATCTTGTCCTTCTCGTAATACTCGTATGGAAGACCATAGGTATATGCATAATTAGGCAGTGTCTGCAGGAATGAAGTGTCGAACACAGCTACCTGCGGAACCTTTGGCAGAATGCTTTCTACCGCATTGATTCCCAGCAATCCTGCAGGATTGTGAAGTGGTGCCAGAGGAGCGCATTTCTCAATGCCGTCCTTTACCCTCTGGTCTATGATGCAGCTCTGGGTGAAATACTCTCCGCCATGCACAACCCTGTGTCCTACAGCCTCGATCTCGTCCAGGGACCTGAGAACTCCGTGCTCAGGATCAACCAGAAGTCCCAGCACGTCCTTTATGCCTTCCGTATGGTCGGCAACCCTCTTGTGCACCTTGAACTTGTCCGCTCCCGGAACCGAGTGGGTTATGTCACTTTCTTCCATTCCAATTCTCTCTACAAGGCCCTTGGCCAGCAGAGAATGTTCACTTTCGCTCTTCATATCAAGCACCTGGTACTTGATAGAAGAACTTCCGCAGTTTAAAACCAGAATAATCATATTTATTACGTTATTGTTTTATTAATGTATTCTCAGCGATTATATGCCTTAATCGTACAAATTTAATCAAAAAAACGACTCTTATTACTCTTATTTGAGCCTTGAAAGAATATATCAGAAGTTTATTCCGGCGCCTGCTCCCACAAAGGTGCTCGGATGGAAAGGCTGCTCTCCGCGATTTTCCCGTGGAGAGCTTTTTCTTTTTGCCTTGATTGTGAAAGAATCCACAACTTCCTTTCTCTGGTTGTAGACGGTTACTTTCATCAGGTGTCTGGTTATCTCGATATTGCTGCCGCAGCACAGGGCATCGCCCTTAAGGTCCAGCACTTTTTCGTGGATTCCGTCTCCTTCGACTACAGAGTCATCCAGAGCCCTTCTCTTGTCTCCGCTGGATCCCATATCCAGATAATAGGTGCCGTCTATCTCCCTAGTCCTGGAATAGATGTGGTCGTGCCCGCTGAGGACAAGATCCACGCCGCATTTCTTGAAGACAGGGGCCCACTGAGGCCTCAGCCTTGCTGCCACAACCGCATCGATCTTGCTGGATCCGTAAATCGATTTGTGCTCATATACAACAAGATACTGGAATGTTCCCTTTAGGGATTCAACAGTCTTCTCAAACCATCTAACCTGATCCTCGAACCTTGGTCCGGTTGCCACATTGGAGTTGTTCATGTCCAGGGAAATGAACAGAACATTGTTGTAGCGGAACCAGTAGGTGGTGTTCAGGCTCATCGGCGCACCATTCCCTGGGAATTTGAACAGATGATTGAATGTATGTGCTTTGTCGTACTGCGGATACTTCCTGCCGCTGTCATCCGCCCAGTACTCGTGGTCTCCCGGAGATGCCGCATAGACAAAATCGCGGAAGATGTCATTGTCAAGAAGCCAGTTCCATCCTTCTTCCTTTCCGGCCACATCCACCATGTCTCCGCTGCATATAACCAGGGCAGGATGTGCAACCTCTTTCATGCTCTTGATCAGCGGCAGGGTTTCCTTGTTCCCCTTATGCTGGAAATCGGTGAAGGCCACAAAGTTCCATTTGCTTTTCTTTCCGGCAGTTACAAAAGAATTAACCTTGGACTCGACTCCTTCAGATACAATCTTATAGATATATTTCGTGTTCTTCTCAAGACCGGAAATCTCAGCGCTGCAGACATAGCGTTGCCTGGTGTAGAATGTTGTTTCCTTAGCGGTTTTCTCAATTCCCCGGGTGCTCCACAGGACGCTGACAGGTTCTACCCTCACTGCCTTCCTGAAGGCAATGTCCTTTGCCTTTGTATAGAGCACATAGCTGTCCTTGTTTGAACAATGGTAATTGACAGTCACAGCGTTTGCCGGGTTTTCGCTAACGGTTGTTACAACATGGTAAATTACCTCGTCCTCAGCCATTGCATAGCAATTGCCGAGGGCAAACAGACAGAAAAGACCCAATATAAAGGATTTCATATTCTATTTTTCCAGTTCAGCGATGGCTTTCTTTGCCAGACGGACATAGTTTTCGTCATCGGTCTTTTCAAGCAGCCTGTAGTATTTCAGGGCGTTCGCCTTGTCTTTCTTTTTCTCGTATAGGTAAGCGATGTTGTTTATCACTACAGCGTCATTCGGGGCCATTACGTGTATATTCAAAAACTCTTTGAGGGCTCCGTCAAGATCTCCCCGGTCGTATGCGAAAATGGCCTTGTCGTTGAGGAAAACAATATCCTTAGGGTAGAATTGAAGCACCTTGTTCACCAGGGTTTCCGCCAGCGCTTTATCTCCGATTTCATTAAACAGTTCGTTGAAGTAACCCTGCAATGTCTCCATCATTTCGCCTTTCCCGTCATCGACATTCTCGTCAAGAGTCCATAGCCACTTGTTACCGTTTGCGCCAGATCTTTCAACTGTATTGCACAGGACGTTAACCATCTCACGGTAATTGTCTGTATCGTACAGGACACTTGCAAGTCCGAATCTGAAGTCCAGCCTGTCCGGGAATTTGGCGATACCTTCTTCAAGAGTTGAGAGGGACTTTTGGAGCATTCCTGAATCATAGTCTACAGTGCTGTACATATATATCTCGTTTCCTAAAGAATCCTTTGCTACAAAGTATTCTTCGTCTTCAGGTTTTTCCTTTGACATAATCACAACCTCCTTCATTGCTTTGCTGAGGTATAGATTGGCGTAAACGGAGTATAATTCAGCGTCTTTCGGGTAAAGCCTTTCCCAGTCTGCGATGATTTTTTCTCTCTGTACGGTGTCTTTATCCTTGAAGCTCTTGGCCAGGCTGTCATACAGTTCTTTCCTGGTCTGGGAGAAAGCAGTTAAGCAGAACAGTGCTGCAACTGCCAGTAAAATAGCCTTTTTCATACTTATTGCCTTTTATTGTTTTTCCGGTTTGTAGTATTTGGCAAAGCGGAACATCTCCAACGGCAGGTGGCAGTAGCCGCCTGGATTCTTGTCCAGATACTCCTGATGATATTCTTCAGCCTTGAAGAAGTTCTTCAGCGGTAATAGTTCTACGGCAAAATTCTTTCCGCCCTCTTTTTCCAAAGAATCATAGACAGGCTTGATGATGCCCAAATCATCAGGATTCGTATAAAAGATACCAGTCCTGTACCTTGTTCCCACGTCATGAGCCTGACGGTTAACGGAATATGGGTCTATTATCTTGAAATACAGCCTTATCAGTTCTTCAAGGGAAATCTTTTCACTGTCATAGACTACCTTTACAGTCTCGGCGAAACCGGTCTTGTCCGTATAAACTTCCTTGTAGGAAGGTCCGTCCCCTTCCGGATTGCCGCAAAACTCTTCATTTCCATTGGCATAGCCTGCCTCTGCGGAAACCACACCCTCGATCAGCGAGAAGAAATGCTCTACTCCCCAGAAGCAACCGCCTGCCAGATAAATTTCTTTCGTTTCCATACTATCTTCAGGACAGACCTTACTTTGCAGGATGGAAATACATTCCGTCCCACTCGAAGATAACTTTCTTGCGGCTTGAAGGAGTGTTGATATAGGCTATCAGATTCTTGCCGGTCCTTGGAAGGGAATATGTAACGACAGGACGCTCGTCGATGAACTTGTGATACTCTTCCTTTGTCATGTTTTTCCTCTTGCCGTTGAGTTGCACAAAATAAGTCTTTTTATCGGCGTCATAACCGCTTATCTCACTTTCCCATCCGGTCTTCACGACTATGCCCAGTTCTTCTCCGGTGTTGGAAACCATCGTCAAGCCACGTTTGGCGATATTGTAAAGGTAAAATGATGTACCTGTATACTGGCCGTCCACCCATTTCCCGTCAGACCAAAGGTCATTTGAGAAAGCCACCAGCTTGTGCTTTCCGTCCGAACAGTTCCAATAACAAATTTCCGTTTTGCTGTAACTCTTTGCATAACTGTCTTCAGTGTGTTCCTTAAAGCAGACATAGCCGTTGCGGATATCCACAATAACGGTATCTCCCTTATCCTGTGGCTTGCCCTTGCGGTATTTCTCCCACATCTCGCTCAGGCCTCCGAACAGCTCGTCCTCGGGTTCTGCCAAAAAGTTATTGACGAAATCCACGATAGTCGGGCTCTTCCCCTTGAAAGCCATCTGTGGATCCCCAACTTCGTAAGTTTCCCAATCTTTAGGATAGGTTTTCTGGGCGGATAGCGCACTGCAAATCAGTAAAGCAGCCATTAGAAGAAAGAAGGTTTTTTTCATAACTCAATGTTTTTTAGTGCAATTCAAATATAGCAATCTTTTTCTGTTTTTCTATATTTGTAATGGAAAACAAAAATCATGCGGATATGATTGAAGATCTGAAGATCGGAATGAAGAACACAGCAAGGCGCGTGGTAACGGACCAGAATACCGCAGCCGCAGCCGGAACGGGAGCAATGGGAGTTTTCTCCACGCCTTCCATGATTGCGATGATGGAAGAAGCATCTTTCCTCCTTCTTAAGAAACTGGGGCTTGCAAGTGTGGGAACTGGTGTCAATATCCAACATCTAAGGGCCTGCCTTCCGGGAACCGAGGTCTGGGCGGAAGCGGAAGTTGAAAACATAGACCGCAGGGCTGTCCTCTTCAAGGTAACGGCCTATGACAGCAAAGGAGAAATCGGAAAAGGCACCCACTCGAGATTCATAATCGATCCTGAAAAATTCATGAAGAAACTGGAAGGCTAAGTGATGGTTTTGAGGCGGTTGGGAGTGGCGATAACATTGAGTTTCCTTCTTGGCACGGTATCCGGCGGATTCTTTGCCAGACTGGATTTTTCTTTTGTCATAATACCTATCATTGGAATCATTTACCTGTGCAGAAAGAGGGCTTTTGTCTTTATCCTGTTAAGCTGCGCAGGCTTTTTCATTCTTGGAGCACAAAGAAGGGCTATCTACTCGGACAGAGTTTCCCATACCGAACAAATCATTGAACATAAAGCACTTCAGGTAAGGAATCACATATCCGGGAAACTATCTGAAAGGCTGGAAGGAGAATCATCCAAAGGGATAGCGGCAGCCCTCCTGCTGGGAGACAGAAGCGGACTGGACTCTGAAATCAAGACCGCATTCCGCAATGCAGGAATCAGCCATGCCCTGGCGCTTTCCGGAATGCACGTGGGAATAATCTGGAGCATCATCTGCTTACTCACCGCCGCCTTCAGATGGAATTACAGGACAAAGGTCTTTTCTTTCACCCTGAGTATCGCGATAATCTTTTTCTATGCCGTTATTACCGGCCTCTCCCCTTCCGTGAGCAGAGCCTGCATTATGATAGCCGTCTGGAAGACAGCCGATTTGCTTTGCCAGGGCAACGACAGGACAGGACCACTTCTGATAGCGGCATTCGTGATTGCCCTTTTCAATCCTATGGCGGTGGAGATGATCGGCTTCCAGCTGTCATTCGCGGCTGTAGCCGGAATCGTCTTCCTTTATCCGGCGGTTGAAGAAAGCATCAGGAAAGTATTCGGGTCCAGACAGAGCATCGGGAGAAGGATTGCGGCTTCTGGAGCCCGCCTTATGGGAATCACAATGACCTGCCAGATAGCGACATTCCCGCTCATCCTCCTGTATTTTGGGAGAGTAAGCGGGAATTTCCTTATTTCCAATATTGTCAGCGCTCCACTTGTAACACTGTCCGTCTATGGGAGCGCGGCCTCTGCTCTTTTAGGCGGCATCCCTGCCATCGGAGGAATAATATCTGAAATCTCCTCAGCGATTATTGAAGCCCTCAGGCAGGTCGTGCTGTTTCTGGGAAGCTGACTATTTCGAGTATGCGTCAGAGAGTTCCTTAGGGACCTCTTTTCCAAACAGATGACGGTACCAGAAGCGGTAGTCGTTGAAGTCTGAGAAGGCTCCCTGTACTCCGCGATATCCGTGAAGCTGCCTAGGATAGATCATAAGGTCAAACTGCCGGCCCATCTTCTGGAGTTCCAGAACCAGGCTCATTGTGTTCTGGATATGGACGTTATCATCTGCGGCTCCGTGGGTGAGCATCAGGTAGTTGGTGGCATCTCCCTTGTAGCCGGACTTTCTTATCCTGTCTGCCATGATGGTGCGCTTGAAACCTTCAGGATTACGCTGTGGAGTATCCATAAACCTCTCGGTATAATGGGTGTCGTAAAGCATATAGTCATACACTCCACCGCCGGCGATTCCATACTTGAAGTATTCGCATCCTTCTGTCACGCAGAGAGTTGCCATACTTCCGCCGTAAGAGAACCCGTAGATTCCGATCTTGTCGGCATCCACGTAAGGAAGGCTCCTGAGGTATTTGGCCCACTCTATGAAGTCCTTGAGTTCGATAGAGAAGAAGTTGCGGTACATGAAATTGCAGCCCTCCTTTCCGCAATGGCCGCTTCCGCGGTGATCCATCGAGAACTGGATAACGTCCTGGTTAGCCCACCACTGGTTGGAAGATGAGATTATGCTCCAGCTGTCGGCCACGACCGGAGTGTTAGGTCCGCCATACATATAGATGATGACAGGATATTTCTTCTGAGGATCAAAGTTCAGAGGAAGGGTGATCTTGCCCGGGATCGTATAGCCGTCAGGAGTGGTGATATAGACCATCTCCGGAAGAGCGATATTGTAGGAGTCGTAGTCTTTCCCTTTGGCATCTGCAAGAACAGTCATCTTTCCGCTGCCGTCAGTCGGGAGAACCACAACCTTGTTAGGTGTCCTGGCATTGCTGCAAATGGCTGCCATATACTTGAAATCATCGCTGAGCTGCAGAGACTTGTAAGAATAATCCCCGGTGGAGATTCTCGTAGTCTTGGCCTTCTTTATAGACACCTTGTAGATATCCACGCGAGTGCTTATTTCCTTCTTGGAGGTAAAATAGAGCTCCTGCTTCTTAGGGTCTATCTTCAGGAGCTTGATATCCCAGTTGCGGCCGTCTGTCAGGCACTTCTGTGTCTTTCCGTCAAATGAGAGGTAGTAGATCTGCTCCCACATGGTGAAATCCCTTACCATATACAGACCGTTCTGGTCGAAGAGCATCTGTTCAGGCCAGTCGATCCAGGTGTCCTGATGCTCCTTGTAAATAGACTCCTTGCTTCCGTCCTTAGGGTCTACAGAGTAGAATACCAGATCCTGCTGAACTCTTGGCATCCACGGAACGATAAAGCGTGAAGATTCTGAATTCCAGAATGGTATGCCAAAGTACTGGTCTTCCTTCTCGTTGAAGTCAGCCCATACGATACTTCCCGTCTGGACATCGGCGAACCCTATCCTTACCTCAGGATTCTTCTCGCCGCTCATAGGATAATGGCTTTCCAGAATCTGGTCCTTGGCCTTGGAAGGATCATAAATCGGGAACATCGGAACCTGGCTGTCGTCAAAGCGGTAGAAGGCTATTGTCCTGCTGTCCGGGCTCCACCAGAAAGCCTTATACTGTGAAGAGCGTCCCAGGATTTCCTCAAAGTAAACCCAGGAAGCGCGTCCGTTGAGAATCACGGCATTTCCGTCGGTCGTGATTCTCTTTACCTTGTTCCCCTCTTTGTCAAACACATAAAGATCTCCGTTATTGGTGAAGGCCATAAGTTTGCCATCCGGGCTGTAGGTAGGATTGGCAATCATTCCGTCGCCCTTGATCAGTTTATTGGCTTTTTTGGCGTCTTCCCTGATATCGTTTTGAGATTCCTGAGGGCTTTCCTGAGGTTTGTAATTCTCTTCGAAAGCTCCTGTCTTCACATTGTAGAACTTTCTTTCACGCTTGAGGACTCCAAATTCCATTGTACTTACCTGGAGGATATCGCCGGATTCCCAGACCGGAGGCAACAAGTATTTCTCGACATTCGGGAATTTGTCATTTGCAATCTGCTCCAGAGTAAAGTTCTTCTTCTGGGCGGAAGCGCTCAAGCAAACAAGCAGTGCGGAGAGTGCAAGGATTATTCTTTTCATATATGTCTTGTGTTATTTCAGGTATTTCTTGTCAAAGTTAATTAAATAAACCATCTCCTGGGCACGGGTAAGGGCGGTATAAAGCCACTTCTTGTCGTCGATGGTAATCTCGTCCTTCCAGAGGATGTTGTCTATGAAAACGCACCTCCACTGGCCGCCCTGGCTCTTGTGGCCTGTAATCGCTGATGAATACTTTATCTGGAGAGCATTGTAATAAGGATCTTCCCGGACACACTGGAAGCGTTTTTTCTTGGGGGTTATTCCCTCATAATCAGCAAGGACTCCTCCAAAAAGGGCGGTCTGGGCATCTCTGTCCAAAGCCGGAGTCTTGCTGTCCAGGGTGTCCAGTATCACCTTGGCGTCAACCTCGAAATCATTGTAATCCGGGAACGCCAAGGTGGCGTCCGCAAAATGCAGCCCGTACCGTTCCTGATGGTTATGGATACTGAGCAGGCGGGCCATATCCCCGTTGGCGATGAAGTCGAATCCTTCTTCCTGGCCGTCAAACTTGTAGCAATTCTTAACCACCATCAGGCGGTCTCCCCTGCAAAGGGCTTCTTCCAGGAAAAGCACCCGGGAACGTATGCCCTGGTTGTAGCGGTTTGCCCTCTGATTGCTTCGGCAAAGGACCACCACTTCCTCTGCCCCGTATCTTGAGATGGCATCGGAAAGATCATCGATAAGAGTCGCTCCCGTAATGGCGGTAATGTCTGTAAATGAGCTTACATCAAAGACCGGCGGATCAATGTCCCCGTCTGAGATTTCAAGGCGGAGGCGTGTAGCGTTTACCAGTATTCCGCTTCCCTCAGCCTGGCGGACTACATCCCGGAGAGTTACGGTTTCTATCTTCGGGCAATAGCGCTTCATATAATCTATATCGAGCGCCGGACTCACATCCAGTCCCACGGGAGGGAGCTGGGCCGGATCTCCGATGAGAACCAGGCGGTTGCTGGAACTCTGCCTGACGAATTCCATAAGGTCGTCCAGAAGGTTCCCACTGCCGAAGATGGAGTCCGAACCGTCTCCTGAACCTATCAGCGATACCTCGTCCACAAAATAGACTGTGTCTTTGGCCTTATTGAAATTCAGGGAGAAAGCCCCCATCGGATCGCTTTGGGATTTCATCCTGTAGATATGGCGGTGGATTGTGCTGGTCTTCTCTCCGGTGAAACCGGCAAGAACCTTTGCGGCACGCCCGGTCGGAGCAAGCAGCACATACTTCATTCCCAGAGTCTTGAGAACACTTATGCAGGCGGCGATTGCAGATGTCTTTCCTGTTCCGGCATATCCGGAAACCATCATCAGAAAGCGCTGGTCCGCATTGTCCGTAAGAAATTTACCGAGTTTGGAGAATAATTCCTTCTGGCCACCAGTTGGCTCCATGGCAAGCCTTTCCTCCATTTTGCCGGAGAGAAATTCCGCCATTCCCATCACTTCCACCTTTTTATTACGAGGAATGCCAGAACAGGATAGATTTCAAGACGGCCGAGGAACATCTCAATCGTAAAGATGATCTTGCTCACGACAGGGAAGCTCTCGTAGTTGCCGAAGGAGCTTAAACTGCTGAAAGTAAGGCCGGTATTTGCAGTGCAGGCAAGGGATGTGGTCACTGCGGTCTTCAGGTCGAGACCCGTTGCTGAAAGCAGTATCGCACCCACAAAGATTATGGAACTGAAGAACACCAGATAGAGGTTCGTCTCTCCGGTAAGGTCTGCATCGAGAACCCTGTTTCCCATTCTCGGCTTAATGACCGCATTCATATGGAGCTGTCGCTTCAGCCTAGCCTTGAGCGAACTGAAGCTGACGCAGATACGGTCTACCTTGGCGCCTCCGGTTGTGGATCCGCTGCAAGCTCCCTGAAATGCCAGATAGAAGAATATCAGCAATGCCGCCACAGGCCAATGCTGTGCATCGGCATTAGCAAAGCCCGTAGTACTGGCCGCCGACACGTTCATGAATGCGCTGTGCCTTAGGGCGGTAAGGAAATTCTTCTCAGTTCCCCCCGCCAGAAGGCTGAATGTTGTAACAGCCACTGAACCGATCAGGACAAAGGTGTAGAATTTGATAACCGGATCCTTGAAAATCTTCATCGAACGGGCACGGCAAGACATGTAAATCAGTCCGAAATGGAGGCCGGACAGATACATGAACACAATCATTATTATCTCGATTGCAGGAGAATTGAACGCCGCTGCAGAATTGTTCTTTGTACTGAAACCGCCGGTTGCGGAGATGCTCATGGAGTGGTTAAGGGCATCGAAGAATCCCATTCCCGCCAGCACGAGACAAATGGTCTGGAGAATTGTAAGCCCGACATATACGGTCAGAATAATCTTGGCCGTTTCCGCCACCTTGAACTTGTAGTTCTGCTTGGAGAGGGATCCCATCTCCATAGAACTTAACCTGAGGCCGAAAGTCGCCCTTGCATAAGGAAGCACAAGTATCATGAACACAACTACTCCCAAGCCTCCAAGATAATGGGTGCTGCTTCTCCAGAAGAGCAGGCCGTGAGGCAGGCTCTCGACATCGCTGAGAGAAGTGCAACCTGTTGTGGTATAGCCGCTCACGCTCTCAAACCAGGCATCTATCACAGCAAAATCCCCTCCCCACAGGACATATGGCAAGGCTCCGAAAACGCAAACCAGAAGCCAGGTCAGCACGATTGTGAAGAAGCCTTCCTTTACAGTAATGCTTCCGGCCTTCCTCACAAAAACCAGAGGAAAAATTCCTACAGCAAGGGTAATTACCCCGCTAAGCAGAAGCGGAGAAAAGGAAGCGTCCATTCCGTAGAACAAGGAAACCAATACACCCAAGAACATAAAGGCCGCGTTGAATACCAGCGCGATTCCCACATTTCTCGATATGTAATTGATATTCATTGTGCTAGTGTTACTATTGATTCTTTGTAAGGTTTTTGTGTTCCCTTACGACATCTTTTACATTCTCGTTGAGCTCCTCCATCTCGTCATCGGAATCGATGTTGACATCGTAGGTCTTCCGGGTCAGCTTGTAATTGCGCAGGGCCCGGTTAATCTTGATGAGAGGATCGAAGAAATAGAAGTTCAGGAAGTAATTGAAAAGGAATAGCAGCAGGATTCCGATTCCCACGGCAACCACGCAAGGCATCAGACTTCTGTAAAAACCTTCAGAAAGACGGTCAGAATTCTCCTTGAGGGCCTTCTGGGAAGACATGTTGAGATCCTTGATGTAAACCCTCAGCCTGGAGTAGACCGGATACATCCTTTCAAAGTACCAGTCCTTCTTCTGCTGGTAACGCGGCAGGTTCCACACCCCCTTGGCCTCTTCGAGCATATGCGCGTAAGAAACGTAAGCGTAACGGATGGAGTCTGCCATATCCCTCTCCCCTTCGGTGGTGAAATTATCCCTGATGCTCTTGAGAACAACTATGAATTTGTCATCCTCCCCGATGGTAGGCATAGTGTTCACATCGGTATAGGTAGAATCTCCCATCGTACTGAGCAGCTGGAAATTGTAGTCATCAGCCAAGTCCAGGAGACGGCGTGTGGTATTGATACTGATGATATCGTCTGTCACGAACCTTTCAATGGTTCTTCTCATTGTGATGAACTCGAATATCGCAATCAGACTGCTGAGCAGCAGAATGAAGCCCAGTATCACAAAACCTACTGATATTTTACTTTTAAGCAACATTGCCAAAACAATATAATCGTACAAATGTACAAAAAAAGGGAGGATATGATGCATCCTCCCCTTTGGCCTTTTGTTTCAGGCGGGTTTACTTGGCGCTCATAACCTTGATAAGGTCGAGAACCTTGTTGGAATAACCAACCTCGTTGTCGTACCAGGAAACCACCTTTACGAATGTAGGGGTAATCTGGATACCGGCCTTTGCGTCGAAGATTGAAGTGCGCTTGTCGCCGAGGAAGTCAGAAGAAACCACTGCGTCCTCAGTGTATCCGAGGATACCCTTGAGGTTGGTCTCGGAAGCTTTCTTCATTGCTGCGCAGATCTCTTCGTAAGTTGCAGGCTTCTCAAGGTTTACGGTAAGGTCAACTACAGAGACGTCCAGGGTAGGAACTCTCATTGACATACCGGTCAGCTTTCCGTTGAGTTCAGGAATCACCTTGCCCACTGCCTTTGCGGCACCTGTGGATGAAGGTATGATGTTTCCGCCAGCAGCGCGACCGCCTCTCCAGTCCTTCTTAGAAGGTCCGTCGACTGTCTTCTGGGTTGCTGTTGTAGCGTGAACGGTGGTCATCAGACCTTCCTTTACGCCCCAGTTGTCGTTGAGAACCTTAACTATAGGAGCAAGGCAGTTGGTGGTGCAGGATGCGTTGGAAACGATGTCCTGGCCTGCGTAAGTGTCAGTATTGACACCGCATACGAACATTGGAGTAGCATCCTTTGAAGGAGCGCTCATAACGACTCTCTTGGCTCCGGCCTTGATGTGGGCCTCAGCCTTCTCCCTTGTCAGGAACAGGCCGGTGGACTCAACTACGTACTCAGCGCCTACTTCGTCCCACTTCAGGTTTGCAGGATCCATTTCTGCAGTTACTCTGATTGACTTTCCGTTTACAACCAAAGCACCGTCTGCAATCTCGATAGTTCCGTTGAACTGGCCGTGCATAGTGTCATACTTAAGCATATAGGCCATGTAGTCAACATCCAGAAGATCGTTGATTCCCACGATCTCAATATCATCCCTTTCCTGTGCGGCTCTGAAAACCAGGCGGCCGATACGGCCGAAACCGTTGATACCTACTTTAATTTTACTCATATCAATATTTGTTATGTTTGAATTTTCAACCCGGCAAATTTACAACTTTTTTGCATTTTACCTAAATTTGTCTCGTTATGGCGAAAAAAATGGAAATACTAATTACCAACGACGATTCTTATATATCCAAGGGATTCAACACCCTGGTTTCACTTTGCGCCAATATCGGCAATGTCACGGCTGTCGCTCCCAAGTATGCACAGAGCGGGATGAGCGCAGCGCTGAGTATGGGTAAACCGCTGTTTCTCAATCTAGAAGACGAGAGAACCACAGCATCGGGGAACAGGATATCCATATACAGTTTTACAGGTACTCCTGCAGATTGCGTTAAAATGGCGATGAACAGGTTCTTCAGCAGGGAGAACAAGCCGGACATTATGTTCTCTGGCATAAACCACGGTTCAAACGCCTCTACAGCGGCTGTCTATTCCGGAACCCTGGGTGCAACCGCGGAGGCTGCCATATATGAAATCCCTGCCATTGCCCTGAGTGTAAACACCCACGACCCTGATGCCGACTTTACTGCAGTCAAGGCCTGGTTCCGTAAGATCGTAGACAACTTCATCGCCAATCCGCCTAAAAAAGGCGTCTACCTCAATATCAACTTCCCCGATATATCAGTGGAAAAAATCAAGGGGATCAGATTCGCCCATCAGGGAAACGGAATGTGGATAAACGAATTCGAAAGCTACACAACTCCGCACGGAGAGCCTTTCTACTGGATTTGCGGCGAGTTCCTGGACAAGGCGGAAGATCTCGAGGGAGACCACACCCTGATGGACAAGGGTTACATAACCATTGTTCCTCATATGGTGGATTCCACTTCTTACGCGGAAATGAACCGTTTGAAAACTCTTTGGAAATTCTGACCTAATGAAATACTTCATCATAGCCGGAGAGGCTTCCGGTGATCTCCACGGTTCAAATCTGATAAAAGGCCTGAAACAGGCCGATCCCCAGTGCCAGATAAGATGCTGGGGCGGAGACCTTATGAAAGAAGCGGGAGGAGAACTTGTAAGCCATTACAAGGACACTGCGGTTATGGGGTTTTTCGAGGTGCTTACCAAAATCGGCAAGATTTTCCGCAACTTCAGGAAATGCCACAAGGACATCCTGGAGTTTAATCCCGATGTGGTGGTGCTTATTGATTATCCCGGATTTAACTTCAGGATAGCCAAATTCGCCAAGAAGAAAGGCTTCAAGGTATTCTACTACATTGCCCCGAAGATCTGGGCCTGGAAGGAAAGCAGAGGAAAGAGAATCCAAAAGTATGTGGACAGGCTCTTCATCATATTCCCGTTCGAGATAGAGTATTTCAGGAACAGATGGCAGATAGATGCGATCTACAAGGGTAATCCCCTGCTGGACAGCATTGAGGCCAACCCATACATGAAGGAAGACAGGCAGACGTTTGTCAAGCGTCTGTCTGAGATAACCGGAGAAAAGTATTCCCCTGATGAAAAATTCATAGCCCTGCTTGCCGGAAGCCGCCGCACGGAAATTTCATACCAGCTTCCGATTATGCTCGATACGGTAAGGGCATTTCCGGAGTACAAATTTATCCTGGCTGCAGCACCTTCTATACCTGAAGATTTCTACCGCAAGCAAATACAGAAATATTGCGCTAAAAAAGGCATAAACCCGTCTGAAATCTCTCTTCCTGCCGTTTATGGGCAGACATACCCGATAATGAAAAACTCGCAGGCTGCGATAGTCAATTCCGGAACAGCATCCCTGGAGGCCGCACTTATCGGAGTGCCGCAGATGGTAAGTTATCTTGGAAGCGAGATTTCCTACATAATCGCCAAGCATCTGATTAAGGGAATAAAATACATCAGTCTGGCCAACCTGATACTGGACAAACTGATCTTCAAGGAATTCATCCAGCATGATGCCAACCTGGAGAATGTATCGGCAGAACTTCACAGACTGCTTGAAGACAAGCCTTACATAGAAGCAATGAAGGCAGATTACGCCAAGGTTCATCAGCTCCTGGGAGGCGGCGGAGCGTCCAAGGCTGTTGCCGAGGCTATGGTAGAAGAATACGGAAAACTAAAAGAATCATAATATGAAACTTCACGTCTACAAATTCCAGGGAGCGGGCAACGATTTTGTCTGCATAGATAACCGCAAGGGAGACATCCGTCTTACAACCAAACAGATAAACAGGCTCTGCGACCGCCGTTTCGGAGTCGGAAGCGACGGAATGATGCTTCTGGGCAAAAGCGGAAAATATGATTTCTCGATGAGGTATTTCAATGCCGACGGACGGGAAGGATCGATGTGCGGAAACGGAGGAAGATGCATATCCGCGTTTGCAGACTTTCTGGGAATCAAGCATCTGGAATTTGAGGCCATAGACGGTTACCACAATGCCGAGATTATCTCCAGGAAGAACAACCAGTGGAAAGTCAAGCTCAAGATGACCGATGTGTCCACCTGCCCGAAGTTTGGACGCAAGTCTTATTTCCTTGACACGGGAAGCCCTCATTACGTGGAATTCGTAAAGGATGTTGACAACTATCCTGTGGAAACCAAGGGCAAATACTGGAGATATTATTTCGAAGGCGGGACAAACGTGAACTTTGTCGAAGTATGCCCATCCTTCCTCAAGATAAGAACCTGGGAAAGAGGCGTCGAGGCTGAAACATTCGCCTGCGGTACCGGTGCGACAGCTTCTGCGATAGCAGCCTTTACCTCAAAGGTCAAGCCTAACTCCCTCAAGGGAAACACCTTCAGCTACAATCTCAAGGCAAGAGGCGGAAACCTGAGCGTCAAAGCCACATTCGATCCTGACAAAAAGGCCTTCAGCGAGATCTATCTTACAGGTCCCGCAACGCTGGTCTTTGAATGTGACATCGAAATCTAGGGTTAGCCTTCCTGCCTTTCCCCGAATACTTTTGTGCCGATTCTGACGATTGTGCTTCCCAATCGCAGAGCATAGATATAATCCTGGCTCATACCCATTGAGAGCTCGCGGAATTCACCCATTTCCAGGTGACGCTGCTTCATTCTTGCAAAGAAGCTGTAAAGAAGGGTAAACTCCTTCTGAACCTGAATGTCGTCATCCGTAAAGGTTGCCATTCCCATAAGGCCGCAGATAGTAACGCACTTGAGAGGTTCCTTCATTATCCTTTCCAGAAGATCTTCACACTCCTGCATGGAAAAGCCCTGCTTTGTTTCCTCCTGGGCAATATGCATCTCGAGAAGGACCTTAGCAGTGCAGCCGTTCTTGATGCAGTAATCCTCAATCTCGTAGAGAAGTTTCTCGGAATCCACGGAATGTATAAGGGATGCGTGAGGAACCACCATCTTTATCTTGTTTGACTGGAGATGACCTATGAAGTGCCACTGGATATCCTTTGGAAGAGAGGCAGCCTTCTGCTCAAGTTCCTGAGGACGGCTTTCAGCAAAAATACGCTGCCCGGCCTCATAGGCCTCCATTATCTTCTCGTTGCTCTGGAATTTGGATACCAGGGCCAGCCTTGCTCCTGAAGGAGCCAGTTCTTTTCTCAGTTGGGATAATTCTTCCTGAATGCTCATTTTCTCTTTTGTCTTTCGCGCTGAAGTCTCTCCTGCTCCTTCATCATCTGCTCCATCCTCTCGCGCCATTTGGATTTTTTCTGTGGTTTTGCGCTATTGCTTTCAGCCTTGCTCTTAAGCTGCTGGTACAGCTTCTCCTCGTCAACCGCATACTTGCGGATTGCCCAGTTCTGACCTATCGAAATGAAGTTGGAAAGCATATAGTAGTAGCTGAGTCCCGCGGAGAAATTGTTACAGAGGACCAGCATGAAAATCGGCATGAAATAAAGCTGCATCCCCTTCATGCCAGGCATGTTGCCTGTATCCGGCATCTGCTGCATGTTCATCTTGGAATACAGGTACATGGATATTGCCATAAGGAGGGCGAAAAGACTCACGTGGTTACCGTACATAGGGATATTGAATCCCAGATCCAGTATGGAATCGTATCCGCTCAAATCCTGAGCCCAGAGGAACGGATGCTGCCTGAGTTCGAATGATACCGGGAAGAAGCGGAACATCGCAAACAGTATAGGAATCTGCAGCAGCATAGGGAGACATCCTCCCATCATGTTCACTCCCGTCTTACGGTACAGGGCCATCGTTTCCTGCTGTTTCTTGAGAGCATCCTCCTTCCTCGGATACTTCTTGTTTATCTTCTCGATCTCAGGCTTGAGAACCCTCATCTTTGCCGATGAAAGATAAGACTTGTAGGTAAGAGGAGAAAGCACCAGCTTGATCAGCAGAGTCATTATCAGGATGATGATTCCGTAGTTTGAAATGAAACGGCGCAGGAAATCGAACGTGTTGATAATCACCACTCTGTTGATCCATCCGATTATGCTTCCTCCCATCGGGATTATCTTCTCGAATCCGTTGCCGTAGCTCTTCAGTGTCTTGTAGAGGTTAGGGCCGATATACAGGTGAAGAGGAATGTTCACATCCTCTCCCCTGCCGTAATCCATCTGCATGGATGCGCTGCAGTCGAACAGGGCCTTTTCAGGATTGTCCGGAGCAAGGAACTTGTAAGACAGGTTTCCTGAAGTGAAGCTGTCGTCGCAGAGCATAATCGCTGAGAAGAACTGCTGGTGGAAAGCAAACCATGAAACCTTTGTCGGAATCTTCTTCTCGCTTTCATTCTTCCTCATTCCGAGGTCTTCTACAGATTTCTCATCAGGGAACTTGTAATTAACCGTGGAATAGTTCTTCTCGTTGTCGAATCCCTTCTCGAAGCGGGATACCCTCAGGTTCCAGTTAAAGTCAAACAGGCTCGCATTGTTGCTCATCTGAGATGCGAGGTTGTTTGTCACGATATTGAAATCCAGCATGTAG
This sequence comes from Bacteroidales bacterium, assembly GCA_017961175.1. Classification (GTDB taxonomy): domain Bacteria; phylum Bacteroidota; class Bacteroidia; order Bacteroidales; family UBA932; genus Egerieousia. Next base: position 3,693 of record JAGCXV010000001.1, on the reverse strand, counting down.
CTGTCTTTCGGAAGGGTATATACAAAGTCCAGGGAACCGCCGCCGGAGAAAGGAAGGCGGAATGTCAGGGAAGAATCTGTCTGCTCCGTAAGGCTGAAGTTAAGTTCTGCCGTATTGATCCTCTGCGATGTGAAAAACAGGAGAGACATCTCGGAGTAATTCTCCTTCACCATATAGAGAGCCGAGCTGTCATAGGTGTAATACTCCTTTACAAGAGCCTCCCTGATCTGTGCTCCCTTTGAAGAGAATGTCAATTTAAGTTTCTCGTTCTCAAGAGTATACAATTCTCCTTCAGAAACTCTGGCTGTCTCCAGCAGAGAGTCTGAGAAAAATGCGGCTTCTTCCTGGAGAGAATCTGCAGGGATTACCGCAGCAGTGGCTGATGTGTCTGCCTTGGCAGGCTCCACTATACCCAATGCGGCATTGCGGATAGAGTCCGCAATTCTGATGGAATCGGCAATCCTTGGATTTGTCAGGGCCTCTACCCTTGCCAGGGAATCCTTTACGAAAGCAGCCCTTACCTGTTTTTTGTAATTATATGAATTGTACCAGCTGAAACCTATGAGGATCAGTCCAATCAGGACAAATCCCAAGATAGTGTTCTTCTGCATTTCTAAAACTCTTTATCAATCATCTTGATCTTCTGCTCCAGAGACTTGAGCTCTTCCTTTCCGGCAGCGATCTTTGATTTAATATCCTCTATAAGTTTGTCCGCATTCTTGCTCTTTGCAAAGAATCCCATATTGTTTTCCAGGGTTGCGATATCCGTCTCCAGTTTGCGGAACTTGTTCAGAAGTTTCTCTCTTTCAGTGCGTATACCACGGTCGCTCTTTCCAGGATTCTTGGCGTCTGAAATCAGGCGGCGGATTCTTCCCATCTTCCTTTCGGCATCAAGGTCGCGGATATCTGCAAAGTGCAGATTAAGAGCGGCATCATACTCTTTCTGAAGGGATTCCTTCTCCTTGAACGGAACGAATCCAATGGAATTCCACTTGGAAATGAACTCGTTCAAAGCATCCTTGTCTGCATCTCCGCCCTTAGGCTGATAAGCCTTAATCTCCTCAAGGATAGCCTTCTTGGCAGTGAGGTTCTCCTCAAACTTCTCTCCCTCGTCTCCAAAGTGCTTTGCCTTTCTTGCAAAGAACTCGTCGCAGGCAGCGCGGAATCTCTTCCATACTGCATCGGACTGCTTGCGGGCAACAGGACCGATCGTCTTCCATACGTTCTGGAGGTTGATCAGCTGGTCTGTAGCCTTCTTCCAGTCTTCACTGTCCTTGATCTTCTCTGCCTGTTCGCACAAATCTTCCTTCTTCTTGAGATTCTCCTGCATCACGTCCTTGAACTTGGAGTAGAATTCTCTCTTGGAATTGTAGAACTTGTCGCAAGCCGCACGGAACCTTTCGTAAATCTTCTGGTTATCCTTTCTGGATGCGAAACCGATAGACTTCCACCTGGCCTGGAGATTCTCCATCTTCTTGGAAAGCGAGTTCCACTGGTTAGACTCAACGGCCTGGTTATTAGCTATTTCTTCTGCAAGCTCGCAGAGCTCGGTCTTGGCCTTGAGATTGGCTTTCTGTTCCTCCTTGAGATTAGTGAAGAAGTCCTGGTGGCGCTTGTTTATCTTGGAAGTGGCTGCCTTGAACCTCTCCCAGATTTCCTCTCTCTGCTCCTTGGAAACCGGACCTATTTCCTTCCATTCCTCATGGAGTTTCTGCAGTTCGTTGAATGCTCTGATAGGATCCTTATCCTCTACCAGAAGCTCTGCCTTCTGGCAAAGCTCTGTCTTGAGTTCATAGTTCTTCTTGAAGTCCAGATCGCGGAACTCCTTGTTTATCTTGAGGAAATCGTAGAATCTCTCTACTGAACGGTTATACTGGTCCCAAATCTCGCGGGCCTTTTCCTGAGGAACATTTCCTGTAGCCTTCCACTTTGCCTGAAGTTCACGGAATGCAGGCATAGTGTGGTTCATGTCCTCCGCCTTTTCCATAAGGCCATTGATGGCATCTATAATAGCCTGTTTCTCAGCGAGATTTTCCTCCTTGTGAGCCTGTATTTCCTGATTGAAATTAGCCCTTGAAGACTTGTAGCGGGCATACATATCCTTGAACACTTTCTCCACCTCCTCAAATGGATTGTCCTGAGGTTCCTTGCCAACTTCCACAAAATTGCCTGAGGCAATCTTCTCCTTGCGCAAAACCTTGTAGAATGCGGCCTTTATAGGCTCTGCATACTTGTAAAGCTTCTGCTGCTCTCCCTCATCAATCATCTGGCCGAACAAAGAGAGAATCTCGTTCAACGACTTGTCAGACAAGTCTATCTCTCCTTCTTCAACTTTAGGATTATCAAGGTCAGGTTCTTGCGGAGCTGGGTTTTCTACTTCCTTTCCTTGTTCAGTAACCGGTTCCTGAGGACCGGCCTGTGCAAATTCCTGCTTTGGCTCAACTTCCTGCTGATCATTCAAAGCGGTGGTGTTCTCTTCCATGGGATCTGTATTAATATTTTGATGGACGACAAATATACTAAAATTTGCAATACATAGCTCTCAAAACGCTATCTTTGTCTTTAAGAGAAAAATGAATCAGCCAATGCCAAAAACTGCCAAAAGACAGATCCGGAAAAAGGGATCTCTGAGGATAGATATAATCAGTTGTGTTCCGCAGCTTCTGGAAAGTCCTCTGGACTATTCCATTGTCAAGCGGGCTAAAGAAAAGGGAATAGTTTCCATCTTCATCCACGACTTAAGGGATTATGCTTCAGGAAAGCACAAGAAGACAGACGATTACAGTTATGGCGGAAGTGCCGGAATGGTTATGATGGTGGAGCCTGTCTACAAGATTATAAAGAAGCTTACCAGGCAGAGGAAATACGACGAGATAGTCTATATGTCTCCCGACGGGGAACTATTCGACCAGCCAATGGCAAACAAGATGAGCCTGATGAAGAACATCATCATCCTGTGCGGGCATTACAAGGGCATCGACCAGAGAATCAGAGACCATCTTATCACAAAGGAAATTTCTATAGGAAACTATGTCCTTAGCGGGGGAGAAATTGCTGCCGCGGCAGTTACAGACACAATCGTAAGGCTTCTTCCGGGAGCCCTGTCAGACGAGACTTCGGCTCTTAGCGACAGTTTCCAGAACTCTCTACTGTCTCCTCCGGTTTATACACGCCCTGCTGATTTCAAGGGCTGGAAAGTTCCGGATATCCTTCTTTGCGGAGACCATGAGAAAATCTCCAGATGGCTTGACTCTCAAGCCATAGAGCGCACCAAACTCCTCCGTCCGGAACTCCTCGAAAAATAGAAGCAGTGTCAGGCAGTTCTCTAAAGCCTTCGCTTCGCTCATCCCGTCCTGCCTTACGGCAGTCCACCCATTCATGTGGCCATGGGCGGCCACAGGCTCACGAGGAACTGCCTGACACCTGCACAGTATTCGACTCGTGCGGTGGGTAGAAAGGCGCGCCAGCGCCCGGCATGAAGTGCCGTATATCCCCTTGAGGGGATTATAGGGGTGAAAATGAAAAAAGGCCTCGGGACTTTTGTCCTGAGGCCTTTTGAAGTTGGCGGCTACCCACTTTCCCACTTGGTATAGCAGTATCATAGGCGTGAACGGGCTTAACTTCTCTGTTCGGAATGGGAAGAGGTGGATCCCCGTTGCTGTTACCACCTGAATTATATCGTATCGCGCTACT
>JAGCXV010000023.1 GCA_017961175.1 Bacteroidales bacterium | reverse complement strand
GAGATATACTCTTGAGAGCAAGGCCTTTGCTGCAATTGCAGAGCCTCTGTTAGGGAAGTTGCCCTTGTCGTTTCCGTTCATATATTCGAACGCGTCGTTGAGATCCTTCACTATCTGGGCCCAAACAACGTCAACCTTGTCTCTTGGCACGGAAGCCTGTTCTGTGATGTTTCCACCATTGTTGAAGAACGGTTCCAGAACAAGAGGAACGCAGAGGTCGAAACCGTCTACCAGATGGCCAGGCATGCGGCCGTAAATGCTTGCAAGATAGAAATAGTCATAAGCCCTGAGGAAGAGAGCCTCGCCCTTGAGAGCCTTGACTGAGGCTGTTTCTTCCAGCTTGCCAAGGTAATACAAGGCCTCATTCAGTGATACTATCTGGCGATATGCATCACTCCAGATATCTATGTTGTAGTACGGAGTGAACTGATACTGGCGTGTGTATCTGGTTGCACCCGGATTGAGTTTCACGTTGTCTCCGAGAACGTCAGGAAGAGTCAAGAAGTCCCTGCCTGCATAAGTCGGTTCCTGCATACGGTCATAAACGCCTATGATAAGGCTCCTTGCTCCATCCTCGTTTTCCATATCATCCTGAGGAAGAGCGTGCTTGGTCTCTACATCAAGGAGAGAATCACATGCGCAAAAGCCAAAGGCCAGAAGCAGTATAATTGATATGTTCTTTAATGTTTTCATTTCTCTCTCGTTTTTAGAAGTTCAACTTCAGACCGAAACTAATGCTCTTGGATTGAGGGTAAAGACCTCTGTCGTTACCGATCGACTCAGGGTCATAGCCCTGGTATGGTGTTGATGTCCAGATATTGTATGCATTTACGAACAGCTGGAGTCCCTCGAGACCGATCTTGCGGATCGTAGCCTTAGGGAAGTCATAGCTCAGGTTGATATTCTTCAGCTTGATGAAGTCTGTTTTCTCGTAAATCAGGCTCATACCCGGATCTGTGTTGGAGTCGTATGCCCTAGGGCTTCCAGGATAGCTTCCGTTGTAGAATGGAAGCGGAACCCAGGTAACGTCACCCGGATTTCTCCAGTAGTTATAGTACATTTCCTGGAAGAGGTTGTTGTCTGCGGCCTGACCGATAAGCACGGTCTTGTCGCTCCAGTACTTGACGGCTCCTGCCTGGAACTGGAAGAAGAAGGACAGGGTGAAGTTTTTCCAGGTAATGGTATTGAGCATACCGCCATACCATTTAGGATCTCTTCCCCTTACCCAGTATCTGTCTGCCAGGTTTGGATTATAGGTTATGTAACCATCCTTGTCATAATACATCGGACGGCCATCAGAAGCATTGACACCAGCCCACTTGTATATATATTCAGCCGTGATAGGCTTTCCTACCTTCAGGTCCCCGATCTGGTCAAGACCATCCTGAAGCTTGGTGATGGCGTTCCTGGTATAGGAGATGTTGAAATTAGTCTCCCACCTGAAGTTTTCCATGTCGATATTGACGGTATTCAACTGGAAGTCGAATCCCTCGTTCTTGACGCCACCCATATTGGATGAAATGGAGCCGAATCCGGTAGTTACTGGAATACTTCTGGAATAAAGCAGATTCTTGGTATCATCGCGATATACATCAAAGTCGAAAGTTATTCTGCCTTTGAAGAAGCCGGCGGTAACACCCACATTCTTTGAGTGCTTCTTTTCCCAGGAGAGTTTAGGGTTTCCGATAGAAGAAGCAACCAGTCCGGTCATTCCGTCGTATGCATATCCGCCGGAATACAGTCTTACTGCTCCATAGTTGGATATGCTTGAGTTTCCGGTTACTCCGTAGCTTGCCCTGAGCTTGAGGTCGCTGAGCCAGTCAACATTCTTCAGGAAATCCTCTTCCTTGGCTCTCCATGCAAATGAGAATGAAGGGAACCAGCCCCAGCGGTTGTCCTTTCCGAATCTTGAGGATCCGTCATAACGGAGAGTTCCGGTAAAGATGTATTTATCTCTGAGTGTGTAGCTTAATCTTGTGAAGAAACCGGCCATCTTGCTCTCAGAGAAACTCTCGCTTGTCTCCTGTGGAGTTGGAGCGCTGTCGAGCAAATGGAGGCCTGGGGTTGCGGCTCCGATAGCGGAAGCGGTAATGCTGTGGAAGCGGGAATCCCTGTAGGAGAAACCAGCAACAGCAGTGAAGCGGTCTCTTCCGAATTCAGTGTTGTAAGTCAGAACCTGGTCTGTCTGGAAAATGCTCTCGTCTGTATCGTGAGCTGTTACCACACCGTTCTGGCGGTTACCGAGCCTTGTGCGAGGGTCGCTGTACTGGTGCTCGTTGATCCAGGTGTAGTTAACATTGTAGCTGCTCTTGAATTCAAGGCCTTCCATGAATTTGAACGTAAGGTCATTTGAAGAAATCAGGTTATTGACCTTTGCGTTGTACTCGTTGAGTTCCAGCATCTGAGGAATATTATACAAAGGATATCCGTATGGAAGGTCCATTACCCAGTTGCCGTCCTCGTCTCTTGGAGAAACTCCAGGGTTGAGGAACATTGCCGCTCTGGAAGGATTGGCTGCAGCCACCGTTGAAGCCTGATCGTAGTTGTTGCGGCTGAATGTGTTCTTGGTGCTGAAGTTCAGCCACTTGGTCAAATCGTGAGCAAGGTTCACCCTGCCAGTGGCTCTTGTGTAGCCGGTATGCCTTATTACACCGTCTGTCTTGTTGTAGTTGCCGGAGATATAGAAGCGTGTCTTCTCGTTTCCGCCGGAAACGCCCAACTCGTAGTTGTGGGAGATAGCAGTGCGGAAAATCTCCTTGTACCAGTCTGTTGTCTGGGCTTCGGAATATCCGTCGTCTCCCCATCCGAAACTCTTGAAGAGTTCCTTGTGCTGGTCATAATAGTTGGTGCCGTAAACCTTGTCGTAGTTCTTGTACTCCTCCAAAGCGAACTCAGCCCACTGAGGTCCGGTCATCAGCTTAATCTTGCGGGCCAGTTTCTGGGCTCCGACAGAAGCGCTGAAAGAAACGCGGGTCTTGCCTGCTGCACCCCTCTTTGTAGTGATGATAACTACACCGTTGGCTGCCTGGGCTCCATAGATGGATGCTGAAGCACCGTCTTTCAGGACTGTGATGGACTCGATGTCGTTAGGGTTGATACCGCCCATAACGTTGGCGCTCTCGACTACGCTGGTAGACTGTCCGCCGTTTGTCATCTGCACACCGTCTATGATATACAGAGGCTGGGTGCCGGCATTGATGGATCCCCTACCGCGGATGTTGATGGAAACCGTACCGCCAGGAATACCTGAAGATGAAATAATCTGGACACCGGAAACCCTTCCCTGGAGAGCTTTCTCGAAGGTTGGATTGTTGGTCTCGGAGATCTGGTCAGAAGTAACATTCTGTACGGAACCGGCGATGTCTTTCTTTCTGACAGTACCGTATCCTACCACGACGATCTGGTCGAGCTTGTTGTACTCTTCCCTCATCGTGACATCGATTACGGAACGCCCTCCGATTGAAATTTCCTGCTCCTGCATTCCGACAAAGCTGAATACCAGAGTCTTGTCTGTAGAAAGGTCAGAAACTCTAACCCGGTAGTTTCCGTCAGCGTCTGCTGATGTACCAGCCGTTGCTTCTTCCTTTACCTTTACATAAGTTCCCGGAAGCGGGTCTCCGTTAATGTCGGTGACCTTTCCGGTGACATAGCCTTGCTTTGCCTGCTGAGACTGTCTTGATTGAGTCTTGTCAGATGGGCTGTCTGGTTTTGCCGCCCGCCTGATGTAGACATTCTTCTTGCTTACCTGGAATGTGAGTTGGGTTCCTTCCAGACAACCGGCGATTATCTGCTCGATTGTACTGGACTTGAAGTCCTTCTTTATCTTAGGGACTCCAACCAAATCTGCATCCTCATAAACAAAGTAGTACCCACATTGCGTGGAGATCTTCATTAATGCTTCCTTGAGGGAAAGGTTATCGATGCTGACATCGTACTGCCCTTTCCTGGATTGAGCATTGGTTACCGTAGCCATCAGCAATCCAAAGCCAACCACCAGAAGCATAAAAAGGGATTTTGAATCTCTTTTGTTCATAGGTCAACAGTATTTATTTAATGATTATGGTGTCTGATTCCAGCATTATGTGTCCAGGATAAAACTCCTGGAATGCCTCGATGATAGCAGAGGCGTCGTCTCCCATCTTGAGCCTTCCGGACATTACCTTGTCATTTATGCTGCTTTCCGAACAAATCAGGTTATAGCCATAATATCTGGCCACTTCCCTGAAGATATTCTCCAGCTTCTCGGATTCAAAGTAATATACACCCCCGATCCACGAAGAATAGATTGAGGTATTGGTCTTTACGATGGTGTTGCATCTGGATTTCTTGTCAAATACGGAAAGGTCTCCACCTACCATCTCTTCCACTCTCTCCACTCCGAGACTGTCTGTATAGGAGATGGAAACCGCACCCTCTATAAGGGCGGCAAGAGCCTGTTTTTCATCGCGATAGGATTTAAGGTCGAATTTGGTCCCCCTAACCGTTATCTTGATTGCGTCTGAAGATACCACAAACGGAGCGGAAGGATCCGGGGATACTTCAAAATAACCTTCTCCCACAAAGGAAACCTCCCTGGAGCCTTTCCTGAATTTCTCCGGATAGGTTATCGTTGAAGATGATTTCATCCAGACCTTGGATCCGTCCGGGAGCACCAGGCTTGCCACTCCCTTCTGAGGTGCGGTAAAGGTTTTCATCCTTTCCCCCCTGATTCCCGGAACCAGCAGGAACAGCAGCAAGACGGCCGCTGCCGCCAATGCCGCGGCAATGCCCCAATAAATTCGTCTCCTATGAGTTCTCGCTGAAGATTCCCTGCCCGAAACGGCAGTCATAAAATCTTTATAACGCTTTTTGATGTGTGAATGGTCTGACAGCCTTTCGTACAGCTGGCTGTTTTCCTTGGAAACGGTTTTCCAGGTTTCAAGTTCTTCCCTTTCACCGTCATCCAGATCCTCAAGCATGTGTTTTACAAGAAGATGCCTGAGCCTTTCTTCGCTGATGTTATCCATAGGTCGGTAACAGGCACAATATGTCCTGCTACTATATAGACAAGCAAGAAGCTGAAAAGGATGGAATCAGAGACCGAAAATAATCGCGGCTATAGTAAACAGGTCTTTCAAAGACTCTTTGAGAAGCTCCCTGGAACGGGCCTTCTGGCTCTTGACCGTATTGACGGAGATGCCCAGCCTGTCCGCAATTTCCTGGTTGCTCATGTCTTCCAGGTAACTGAGCTTGAATATCTGGCGGCAGCCGTCCGGAAGCTGCTCTATCTTGGAAAACACCTCCCACAGAATCTCCGCCTCGATCCTGGAATTTATATAGCCCTTGTCTTCATAATGCTCATTTTCAGAGAGTATATGAGAAGCATATTTGCCGTGAACTTTCTGGTGTGTAATATGGTTGAGGCAACTGTTCCTTACGGCGGCAAGAAGATAGGAACGCAGTGCATCAGGATCCTTGAGGGCAATATTCCCGGAAAGCACCTTTTCAAAGACAGAATGGACTATATCTTCCGCCTCAGCGTAAGAATCCACATAGCCCATTGCATAAAAGCAGAAGAACGAGCGGTGGCTTCCGTAGATCTCGGAAATAATAGAACTCGTTTCGTAAATGTCTGCCATATCACAAATTTAAGCAATTTTTTGCTTATATTTGACTATAAATAATCGTTGAGAATCCATAAAAGAACAGAATATGAAAAAGTTAGTATTTGCATCACTGTCCATTGCACTGATGTGCTTTGTCTTCTCCTGCAAGAATGGCGGAGAGAATACAGGGAACACAGAGAATCCTGAGAATCCCGAGACTCCTGAGATTACAGAACCGGTTGAGGAAGCAATTGTCCTTCCGGAAGTTGAAGATGTGTGCTCCGTAATGGATGACCCTTCATTCATAGCATTCTGCAAGAAGAATTTTGACACCGACAAAGACGGCAAGATTTCCATGGCTGAAGCCGAAGCCGTTACTGAACTTGTGTTCGAGTCCCCTTATGCGAGTGAAGAATCCGAATCAAGATGGGAATATGACGAGCCGCTACATTCTTTAAAGGGCATAGAATACTTTCCGAATCTGGAAATACTGGTTTTCGAATATCATCAGGTTACCAGCCTTGACATACGCAATAACACCAAACTCAGGCAGTTGTATTGTTCCAGCAATAATATCGGCAATCTGGATGTTAGAAGGAATACACATCTTAGGGAACTGGTCTGCTCCTCCTGCGGTTTGACCGGCCTGGATGTAAGCAAGAACACCCAACTGTTTAATCTTTCATGCAACGATAACCAAATCCCGAGCCTGGATGTAACCAAGTGTACGGATCTTTCCACTCTTGCATTATCTACTAATCAGGTCTCAAGCCTGGATGTAAGCAAGAACCCTAAGCTGGAACAGTTGTATTGCGTCAACAATCTGCTTACTTCTCTGGACGTAAGCAACCTTCCGGAACTGGAGACTCTGAATTGCGAAGGAAACCAGCTTACTTCTCTGGATGTGAGCAAGAACCCTAAACTGTCATGGCTGATGTGCCAGAGAAACAAACTTACTAAAGTGAATCTGACCAATAACCAGAAAATCAGCTTGGCGATGGCAGATGATGGCGTGGAGCTTATCGGCTACAAGAAGTAATAATCTACAGGATTAAGTTTAAAAAAGCGCATTCAAGGAAACTTGATGCGCTTTTTTCTGACTTCAGCGGAGAGACAGGGATTCGAACCCCGGGAGGCTTTCACCTCAACAGTTTTCAAGACTGCCGCAATCGACCACTCTGCCATCTCTCCTGATTGGGCTGCAAAAATAACTGATTTTTGTCAAATGCCAAAAAAAGTTATTGTC
>JAGCXV010000022.1 GCA_017961175.1 Bacteroidales bacterium | reverse complement strand
CGGCAAGACCGCAATGTTCTCGGAGATAAACGCCAAGCTGGAGAAGATGGCAAAGGAGGAGAAGGTCACTTTCATCAACCTCTATCCTCTGATGCTGACCAACGGTCCTGCAGACCTGGCCCTTCCGGCTTCCGAGCAGGTTCTCAGGCCAGAGATTACAAGGGACGGCCTGCACATTACCCAGGAAGGCTACAAGATCTGGGCAGACGCTATACGCAAATATGTCAAATAGAAATGTCTGCTTTCAGTTGGATTACATGTCTTGCTATTGGAGCAGTTGCCGGTATAATGGATGCTTATGAAAAGATAACCGGTAAGTCTGCATTAGGGTTATTTAAAAGAAGAAAAAAGAAAGAATAACAGTTGATATATAAGAGAATTTATTATGGGAGAATTTACACGTAAAAGCATAAAGGAACTTTTCAGCCAGCAGCCTGGCTCAGAGGTAATTGTCAAGGGTTGGGTAAGGACCAAGAGAGGCAACAAGAACGTTAGCTTCATCGCCCTCAACGACGGCAGCACAATCCGCAACATGCAGATTGTCTGCGCCGGGGACAAGTTTACCGAAGACCAGCTTAAGGACGTTACCACAGGAGCCTGCCTCTGCGTTAAGGGACAGCTGGTGGAGAGTATGGGAAAAGGCCAGAGCGTGGAAGTCCAGGCAGACAGCATAGAGGTTTACGGCAAGGCTGATCCTGCAGACTATCCTCTCCAGAAGAAGGGCCATTCAATGGAATTCCTCCGCGAGATAGCGCACATCAGGATGAGGACCAACACCTTCGGATGCGTGATGAGAATCCGTAACGCCATGGCTTTCGCCATCCACAAATACTTTAACGAGCACGGCTTCTTCTACCTTCATACTCCGCTGATTACGGAGAGCGACTGCGAGGGTGCGGGAGAGATGTTCCAGGTTACTACCATGGACCTCAAGAACATTCCTCTGGACAAGGAAACAGGCGAGGTAGACTTCACCACAGACTTCTTCGGCAAGCAGACCGCCCTTACCGTAAGCGGCCAGCTGGAAGGCGAGCTCGGAGCAACCGCCCTTGGCAAGATCTACACTTTCGGTCCTACATTCAGGGCAGAAAACTCCAACACTCCGCGTCACCTTGCAGAGTTCTGGATGATCGAGCCTGAGATGGCTTTCTATGACAACTTCGACAATATGGAACTCGCCGAGGACTTCATAAAATATCTCGTTCAGTATGCTCTGGACAACTGTGCGGAAGACCTCCAGTTCCTCAACGATATGTTCGACAAGGGGTTGATCGAGCGCCTGAAGAGTGTGGTTGGAATTACCTTCCAGAGAGTGACTTATACCGAGGCTGTGGATATCCTGGAAAAGAGCGGCGAGAAGTTCGAGTTCCCTGTTCACTGGGGTACCGACCTCCAGAGCGAGCACGAGAGATTCCTCGTTGAAAAGCATTTCGGAAAGCCTGTTATCCTCACCGATTTCCCTAAGGAGATCAAGGCCTTCTACATGAAGCAGAACGAAGACGGCAAGACTGTCCGCGGAATGGACGTTCTCTTCCCGAAGATCGGAGAAATCATCGGAGGAAGCGAAAGAGAGTCTTCATACGAGAAGATCATGGTCCGCATCAACGAACTCAACATGGACACTAAGAATCTCTGGTGGTATCTTGATACCAGAAGGTGGGGAACCTGCCCTCACGCCGGATTCGGACTGGGATTCGAGCGCCTGCTTCTGTTTGTCACCGGTATGCAGAACATCCGCGATGTGATTCCGTTCCCTAGAACTCCGAAAAACGCTGAGTTTTAAAAGAACAAATACTAAAACAACATACGTATGCTGATCATAGGAATAGCCGGCGGAACTGGATCCGGCAAGACAACGGTCGTAAGAAAGATCAAGAACCTCCTCAAGGATGAAGACGTAGCGGTAATCTCCCAGGATTCCTACTACAAGGACAGCAGCCATCTGACTCCGGAGCAGAAGGCGGCAAACAACTTCGACCATCCTAACTCCATAGACTGGGAACTTCTGGTGTCGGACCTTAAGAAACTCCGCAACGGACAGGCAATCGAGTCTCCGGTTTATTCCTACATAACCTGCTCGCGTTCAACCACTGAGACAGTTCACGTGGAGCCGGCCACCATCATCATCGTTGAGGGTATTCTGGTCTTTACAAATGAAGAGCTGAGAAAGTTGTTCGATATCTCCATCTTCGTCGATGCTGATGCCGACGACCGCCTCGGAAGGGTTATCCAGAGAGACATCGAAGAGCGCGGCAAGACCATCCAGCAGGTACTCAAGCGCTATCAGGAGACCGTAAAGCCGATGCACCTTCAGTTCATCGAGCCGAGCAAGAGGTATGCAGACATCATAGTTCCTCAGGGCGGCCATAACAGGGTAGCTATCAGCATCATTATCGCGACAATAGAAAAGGCTCTGCTGACACGTGGAGAATAAAAAGATGATATCGGATGAAGACCTGGACCGGTTCGCCAAATCTGACAAGCTGAGCCGGCGTGCGGGTCTTTATCTTACCATCATCTTTCATCTGGTTCTCGTAATCATACTTTTGATCGTTTCCATTTCCACCGTAAGGAAAGGGGAGATTTCCTTTGTCACCGATTCGGAAGGCCAGATAGCCAAAAGCCGCCAGGAAGAAGAGGAAAGGCTCCAGGAGGAAATCAAGGCAATCGCCAAGGCCCAGCTGGAAGACCAGATTGCCGGACGCCCCGTTACAACCTACCGGGCAGTGGCCGTTTCAAGAAACACCCAGCTCAAGGACGACCGCAACACGGACGCGGATAAACTCTACAAGGATGCGGAAGACCTTCAGCAGAGGATCAAGGATGCTGCCAAAATCCAGACAGACGGTGTGGATGAAGTTCCTTCCGCCGCCAAATACGAGGAGAAAAAGGAAGAAACACCCGCATATAAGGGCCCTTCGGTACTCTACTGGATACTGGAAGGGCGCAGGGCTTTTTCCCTGCCTATTCCGGTCTATAAATGCCGTGGCGGGGGAGATGTCACGATCCAGATCTATGTGGGGAAAAACGGCTATGTCCAGAGGGCCCAGGTTGTCGCCGATGCTTCAGTTCCTGACGAGTGCATAAGGAACGCAGCCCTAAACGCCGCAAAACGCTCCCGCTTCTCCAGCAGCGATACCGCTCCGGATCCACAACTCGGTCAAATAACTTACAGATTTATTGCACAATAAATCTGTAAGTTATACTCACCCCCTGCACCCCCTCAAGGGGGATTTCGGCACTTCGTGCCGGCCACTGAAGTGGCTTATTAGCTCTTTTTGAGGTAAGTGCTATTTTAATGATTTCTGCCAGTTCCAGGCGGAGAGGAGGACATCCTCGATAGGGGTGTCTGCCTTCCAGCCCAGTTCCCTTTCCGCCTTGTGCGGATCAGCCCACACCTGCTCGATATCTCCGTGGCGTCTTGGAGCAATCTCGTACGGGAGGTTTACGCCAGTGGCTTTCATGAAGCCGTGAACAAGTTCCAGAACGGACAATCCACGTCCTGTTCCAAGGTTGTAGATATACCATCTGCCGGTCTTTGCGGCATCCACGTATGTAGGCTCGTCTGTTTCCTCAACCGGATGGACATCAGTCTCTCCAACAAGTTTGTCGATAGCCTTGACGTGGGCCTTTGCAAGATCGACAACATAGATGTAATCCCTTATGCAGCTGCCGTCAGGAGTGTTGTAATCGTCTCCGAAAACATTCAGATGGTCTCTGATTCCGGCAGCGGTCTGAGTGACAAACGGAACAAGGTTCTGAGGAACTCCACGAGGAAGTTCTCCGATAAGAGCAGACGGATGCGCTCCAATCGGATTGAAATATCGCAGAGCGCAAACCTTAAGATGAGGGAATGCTATTACGCTATCTGAAAGGATTTCTTCTGCCATCTGCTTGCTCTTTCCGTAAGGGGAGAGGCTCCTTTTAAGCGGAGCATCCTCAGCGATCGGAAGATGGTCTTCATCCGGCTGCCCGTAAACCGTGCAGGAAGATGAGAAAACTATGTTGGCAGACTTGGCTTTTTCCGTCATCAGTGTAATCAGATTGAGCAGGGAAACGATGTTGTTGCGGTAATACATCAGAGGCTTGTCTATGCTCTCTCCAACAGCCTTGCAAGCTGCAAAATGCACAGCTCCCACAATGTCAGGATGCTTCTCGAATACCTTTCCAAAAGCCTGCAGGTCAGAGCAGTCCGCTTCTTCAAACAGAACTTCCCTTCCGAGGATTTTACCGATGCGGGAGACCACATCCCTTTCTGAATTGTAGAAGTTGTCCACTCCCACAACTTCGTATCCTGCCTGGCAGAGTTCCACCCAGGTATGTGAACCGATATATCCGGCGGCTCCGGTCAGAAGTATTTTGCCCTTGCTCATATCGCTGTGTTTCAAAAGTGTTAAGATTCAGTGCAAATGTAACCATTTGGCTGGACATAGCACTAATTTTACCAATGAAAAACCAGCGAGATATCGTTAATACAATAAAACATAAGCGTTATGAAAAAGAACATTATCGTATCAGTGATCGGAGTAGCCGCTGCCGGACTTCTCCTTTCATCTTGCTCAGCAAAGCCTGAGAGCGTTACCGCCGTTGTTGCAGGTCCTGACGGACAGCCTGCAGCAGTTGTTGTAAAGTATGCAAAGGCAGTATCTGCAGAGAGCGTAACAGCAGACGCTTTCCAGATCGAGGGACAGGAAATCGAAAAGGTTTTCGTAACTGACAAGGACATCACCGCCGCTCCTGAGAAACCAGAGTGCAAGGAGCCAAAACCTGAGTGTGATTCCACAAAGGCTTGCCCTGAAGGAAAACCAGAGTGCCCGGAGGGAAAGCCAGAGTGCGACAAGGCTGAAAAGGTTCACGACTGCGGAATGGATCCAAAGGAGTGCGAGGAAGCAAAGCACGAGTGCTGCGATTCTACAAAGGTTGCTCCAAAGCCTGAGTGCGAAGGCCCTAAGAGCGTAGACGGACAGTTTGTAGTTATCGTTCTCAAGAAGGCTTGCCCAGAGAAGCCAGCTTGCGAAGGCGAGCAGTGCGACTCAACCAAGGCATGCCCAGAGGCAAAGCCAGAGTGCAAAGAGCCAAAACCTGAGTGCGAGAAAGCAGCTTGCGATTCCACCAAGGCTGAGTGCGACAAGGCTGGAAAGCCTGAGTGCAAGGAAGGAAAACCTGAGAAGTGCCCTGAGATTGCAGTTCCTGAAATCAGCGTAAAGCAGGTTAAGGAAATCAAGGCAGCAGACGGATCAGCACTGAAGGCTTGGAGCAAGGCCTTCCCTGCAACCAAGGCTGTTCCTTGCTTCTTCGGTCCTAAGGGCCCTAAGCATCATCCTCATCACGGCGCCCCTTGCCCTGAGGAAAAGCCGGAGTAATTAGGGCGATGGTACTCCGTAATGCACTGATAATCAGCGTAAACTAAAATAACCCTTCTTTGACGAGAAGGGTTATTTTGTATGTGTCTGTACCTCAGTGATTTGCAAAGCACCATCGCCCTTATGGGTTTCCGGTGCGGCGGTAGTGGCAGCTGAGGACCTGGGAGCAGTCTCCGTGCCAGTTGTGCATTCCTCCGCCGAGGCAGTTCTTGAACTGGCGGCAGTCCTTGCAGATGCCCTTGCGGGTCCAGTCGCGGTTTCGGAATGGCTGGAACTTGTTTTCCCAGACTTCGTAGAGGTTGTCCTTATAGATGTTGCCCTGGGAGAAGACATCGCGGTCTATGTTTGGGCAGGCGCAGATACGGCCGTCTATCAGAACTGAGGCTATGTTGATTCCGGCATGGCAGAAGTAACGCACAGGACGCACTTTTTCCTCGTATTTTCCGAGATATCCCTCGCAACTGAAGGTAACCTCCATCGGGGAGGACTTTTTGCGTTTTTCGGCTATGAAATCCATCAGGCGGACCATCTCTTCGTTGGACAGGTGGAGGTCCGGTTCCTGGACAGCCCTTCCGATAGGGATGATGGTGAAGATTCTCCATCGTTTGACGCCAAGGCCCAGGAGGGTGGTGTAGATTTCTTCCAGCTGGGGAAGGTTGCGCTTGTTTATGCAGCTTACAACGTCAAAATCCAGCCGTTTTTCCTTGGCTGCGATGCTTATGGCATTAAGGGCACGTTCAAAGCTTTTGGGAGTGCCTCTCATCCAGTTGTGGGAATCTCCGATACCGTCCAGGCTGATGGTAAGGGCGTTCATTCCGGAGCCCATCAGGCGGCGGTGCATTTCTTCCGTGTAGAAGAAGCCGTTGGAAACCATGCTCCAGTTATAGCCGCGGTGGCGGATTTCTTTTCCGATCTTGTCTATATCCGGCCTTAGAAGAGGCTCTCCGCCGGTAAGAACTACGGTAAGGCGGTCCTGTTTTGGAATGGTGTCAAGGGCCTTGAGGAAATCCTCCAGGGGCATATCCTGGTCTTTGGAAGAAACAAAGCAGTCGCTGCCGCAATGACGGCAAGCCAGATTACACCGCAGAGTACATTCCCAGAAAAGATAATTCAGCTCGTGGACCTTGGTCTCGAGCCTGCGGAAAGAGCGGAAAAGGAAAGGAAGCATTATTCAGCCTTGTCAAGGACTACATTTGCTTTGCCGTTAGGATTAGGAAGGGCAACATTGGCCTTATAACCTTCAGCCTCAACGCTGAATACAGGATCGACCATGTCAGGGTTATAGAGGAACAAAGTTGCGGTTCCGTTGTCCTCTGTAAAGGTGCTGTCTGACCAGTAGACCTCATTCTCATCCAGCTTTGCGTATATTTTGGCATTGCTGATAGGATTTCCGTCACCATCCTTCACTTCAAAGGTATACTCCTGCTCGGCGTTCTGAATATTATAGCCGGGACCGGTACCGTAGCAAGCCTGGAAAATGAACAGAGCAGTCGTGAGAGAGCAGCCTTTTAGAAAATTTCTGAACCACCTGAATTTCATAGCTTGTCAATTTAGTGTGTTTCTAATGCTTTCAAAGATATGAAAAGTATTTTAACTTTGCAAAGTTCAATCGCTGAGATAGAGTAGTATGGATAATTTTTGGAATAGGGAGATAACCTTCGACCGCTTCATAAGGTGGTGCGTTATCATTCTGGCTGTTATCGGGATGATATTTTTGCTGAGGAGGCTGAGCGGGGTGCTCTTGCCTTTTGTCGTGGCCTGGCTGCTGGCATACC
Organism: Bacteroidales bacterium; assembly: GCA_017961175.1. GTDB lineage: Bacteria > Bacteroidota > Bacteroidia > Bacteroidales > UBA932 > Egerieousia. The sequence continues at coordinate 52,180 of JAGCXV010000022.1, read as the reverse complement.
TGATGCATCCGCTGGTTAATTTCTTCCAGTACAGATGCCGGTTCAAGTACCGCGTTGTGGCAGTTCTGGCATCCTTTATCGTGGTGGGCGGATTGCTGTACGGACTGTTTTTGCTTATTTTCCCTCCTATGATCCAGGAAGTTATGAAGGTGAAGAATATGCTTGTCGGCTATCTTCAGAACGACTATGCATCCGGAGGCTTCTCAGCTTCGGTTAAAGAATTTCTCCGCAGCCACCTGAACGTGGATCATCTGAAAGCCGCCCTTACAATAGACGGTCTGCTGAGTGTAATCCAGGAATCCATGCCAAAGATCTGGAGTGTTCTCACAGGTTCCCTGAGAGCCTTGTCGGGACTTGTCTCAGTAACGATGACACTGCTTTATCTGCTGTTCATATTGCTGGATTATGAAAGGCTTATGGGCGGATGGCTGACAATTCTTCCGGAAAAATGGCGCAGGCCGGTAAGGAATGTTGTCTCCGACATAGAATTGGGTATGAACAAGTATTTCCGCGGACAGGGCTGTGTGGCTCTTTGCGTGGGAATATTGTTCTGCATAGGATTCCTGATCATAGGATTCCCGATGGCCGTGGCCCTGGGCGTTTTCATCGGCATTCTGAACATGGTGCCTTACCTTCAGCTGGCCAGCTTCATCCCTGTTACCCTGCTGGCTGCGGTCAAGGCTGCAAACACCGGGGAAAGTTTCTGGCTGATAATGATTTCCGTTCTTGCTGTCTATGCAATTGTACAGACTATCCAGGACACCATCCTCACCCCTAAGATCATGGGCAAGGTGACAGGACTCAACTCCGCGATCATCCTGCTCTCCCTTTCCATCTGGGGAAGCCTTCTGGGCATCCTGGGAATGATCATCGCCCTGCCTCTGACCACGCTGCTTCTTACCTACTACCAGAGGTACATCGTTCGTCCGACCCAGACACCTAAAACGGTTTCCGGCCCTCCGGAATTTACGCCGGAAGATATCGAGTCTCCGATAGACAACCCGTTTAATCCTGAGGACGACAGCGCTCCAACAGACATTTAGACGATTTTTCATTATATTTGCAATACAACGGACCAAGCCGGTCTTACTTCACTTTGCGAGACCCTCGGGTTTCATTTTCAGACCGGCAATTTCCGTTGTTTTCAAATATGGAAACGATACTCAGAAACAAGATGCTTCTGGCGGTAGCCCTGCGGTATAATGCCGTATTTGTGGACTCTGACCGCAAGACTCTTACAAATTCCCATCAGATATCCAAAGAAGTAGCCGCATTCCTTCTGGACCTTTCAGAAAAAGGTTTTGTGGTAGAGGAAGACCTGCTGGGTGCCCTCAAGGCGGCTCCTGTATCTTATCTCGGCCTGATTTCAGATGCTATTAACACTGCCCTTGGAATCAAGCTCAACTGGACTCCGCTGGTAAAGGGCTGGGACACTCCGACCGGAGAATCTTTCATAGACCACTGCATAACCTTCTATGCAAATTATCTTGGCGGCAAGGAACTGATGAGGGGCACCACTCTCCAGTGCGGGCACTTCATTCCGGACGGCACCTTCCCTATAGAGAGATACAACGGCTGCCCGTTCTGCGGCACTCCATTCAAGACTTCAGGCTTCGTCTACACGGGCCAGGGTTCAAAGAAAAAATCGCTGAGGCTGATGACTCTCAGCGATATGGAAAAGCTTGAGCAGTCCCTTCTGGAATCCACCGTTCCGCTGGACGGCACACAGGCGGAGAGCCTCAAGACGATGATTGTTGCCCTCGGTATTCCGGAAGGCGTGGAGATCGGTATGAAGGAAACCCGGATGTATGTGGTGGACGCTCTTGTCCAGGCCGGCAATGAAGACGCCGCCACCCCATTCCTTACAAGTCCAAACGATATTCTCCGCTACCTTTGGTACAAGAAGACAAAGAAAATCCAGATAATTGAGCCTAAGGTTCTTGTAAAGCACGCCGGCAAGCTTAATTCCCATATGTGGCCGTCCCTGGACAAAAGCCAGGAGGCGGAAGCGGTGATGAAGCAGAACCTCAAGCTCAAGTACAACCGCCAGACCTGCCGAATGGTTGCCAACTGGCTCAATGCCTTGGAAATGGAGGCGGACGAGGCCTGCGAGATCATGCACCCGAAGAGGGGAATGTGGGTCAGGATGATACGCGAACTTAGGCTCGGCGAATATTCCCGCAAACCTGGCTACGATCGTCTTGCCAAGCTTCTGGACGCTTTCTACAAGGACGATTATCCTGTCTGGAAAGGCCAGCTGGACAAGGCTCTGGGCATCAACTGCGGCTGCGTGGATTACATCAAGGCCCTGGCTCTCCTGAAGCAGAGGCCCGGCACCTTTGCCCGCAGCCTGTTCTCCGTTATGCTGAGGATGGGACCGAAACAGGCAATCCAGGCTTTCCGGGAAATCCTGGACAAGGTTCCGCCACGTCTGGTCCTCTCCCTGGCAAACGCTGCGGACCTTTACTTCGATACCGATGCAACCCGCATTGCCCGTCCGCTTACGGGAAGCACCAAGACAATACCTTACAACAAAAGGCTGGATAACTTCACACCGGAGCAGAGAGATGAGCTCAAGCGTTCCGTCTGGACCCTTTACAAGGATGCCATGACAAAACGTTTCAAAGCAGAAGACCTTTCTTCCACAAGCGGCAGAATCTTTATCGACAAAGCCCTTTACGACATTCCTGTCAGTGTCGGCGACAGGTCTTCCTCCATTCAGGATGCTTCCGCCGCCCTTCAGGGCACGCGCTTCCAGGTTGAGGGAGATGCCGTCCGCCTGTTCATGCAGTGGGGTGTCGGCCTCAAGGCCCAGCATCTGGATATGGACCTCAGCGTCGCCATCTGCTACAAGGACGGCCATCGCGAGGATTGCGGTTATTTCAACCTTGCCCTTCCGGGAGCGAAGCATTCCGGAGACATCCGCAACATACCGGACCAGGTTGGTACTGCTGAATACATCGAACTCACCATCCCGGAACTCCAGGAAACCGGCGCAAAGTACGTAGCCTTTTCCTGCAATGCCTACTCACACGGGGCCATTTCTCCAAACCTCATGGTCGGCTGGATGAATTCCGCCTTCCCTATGGCTATCTCCAACGAGACCGGCGTTGCCTACGATCCTTCCACCGTCCAGCACATCGTGCGCATCTCCGAGGGCAACCTCGACAAGGGCCTTGTATTCGGTGTCCTGGATGTAGACAAGAGAGAAATCGTCTGGCTGGAAATGCCTTACACAGCCCAGGTTGTCGGCAAGCTGGACACAGCGGCCCTGGATACCCTCCTTCGCCGCCTCTCCGGCAAGCTTTCAGTAGGGGAGCTTCTCCAGCTCAAGGCCGAGGCCCAGAACCTGACCATCGTTGAAAAGCAAGACGAGGCTGACCCGACACTAAGGTTCACCTACAACTGGGCTCTCGATGCCGCTGCCGTCAGCAAATTATTAGGATAAACTTAACCCACAAGTAATAAATCACAAACACATACACTTATGAAAAAGCTTTTACTCTTGACCGCCACCCTGATCATTGCGGTTTGCTTTGTTTCCTGCAGAGACAAAAGCAAGATGGAAAACTCAGACCGTACTCTCTATGCCCAGGATCTGACAGATGCCCTCTGCCTGGAATCCAGACCTATGGAACCGCCTATGGAGGCAGTTATCCCTTCTTCTTTTGGAGATATGGAACTTCTCATCAACGATGATGATCTCTGGAAATACCCGGGAAAAGTAGGTGATGTACCCGCCATTTTCCACTTTACCATTGAATGGGACAAGGTCAGCGACGGCCAGATCTGCGGTTACGTTGAATATGACTCTGCTTATGAGATAGACCATCCTGTCACCGGCCTCCTGATAAAAAAGAACGAACCTAATCCTAACGGTTTCAACAAGGTTGTCTTTGAGGAACTTTCCCCTAACGGAGACGTTCTCGGCACCTTCGAGGGTATCGTAGAGGGCCGTGGAGACGGTTTCAATGGAGACTACAAGAAAGCCGGAGAAGACACTGCCGTCAAGTTTGAGTCTATGCGCGAGTACTAACAAAGACATAACAAACAAAACGTATGAAACGGTTATTGATAGTACTTGCAGCAATGATATTCGCGGCATCCTGCACGGAAAAGAAACCTGAACCGAAGTATCTGGTTCTGTATTATTCCCAGACCTCCAACACCAAGGCCGTGGCTGAAGAGATCCAGGCCCGTCTTAACGCGGACATCGAGGCCATCGAGGCAACCGTCCCTTACGACGGAGACTTCCAGGCCACCATCGAGCGCAGCGGCAAGGAGAGGGAAGAGGGGATCCTTCCGGAAATCAAGCCTTTAACCCGCAACATCGCGGAGTATGATGTAATCTTCCTGGGATATCCTGTTTGGTTCGGCACCTACGCTCCTCCTGTTGCCACCTTCCTGGGCCAGGCCGACCTTTCCGGCAAGAAGGTTGTTCCTTTCTGCACCTTCGGCAGCGGTGGCCTTGATTCCAGTGTCAAGGATCTTAAGGCCAAGCAGCCAAACGCAGAAATCCTACCTGGCTACGGAGTCCGTGCCGCCAGAATAAGCAAGATCAAGGATGAAATAGACCGCTTCCTCAAGGAAAACGGCTTCATTGAAGGAGAATTCACCAAACTGGAAGACTTCCAAAATAACCATCCAGCCACCGAAGAAGAGGCCGCTATCTTCGACGCTGCCGTCAACGGCTACCCGATGCTCAATGCCAAGGCAGAATCCGTTGCTCAGCGCACCATCCCGGGCGGAACCGAGTACCTCTTCACCGCCGTTCCACTTCCACGGGAAGACAACCCGGACGCCAAGCTCCCTCCAATGGGCCCTGTAAAGGTCTACGTAACCGTCCTTGACGGCCAGCAACCGGAATTCACCCAGGTAATCAGGTAATTTTTTTTCTTGACAAAACTTGTCAAACCGCCACTATACTTTTGCAGTGTATTAAGTGTTACACATTGTATTAAAGAGTTAGTGGTTATGAAACGCACATTTAGAATGATTCTGGCCTTCTTTGGAATCGGCCTGATTGATTACGTGGAAAACTACAGGTAATCTGCTAAAGCAGGAAACTATCCGCGTTATTCTTCCTCTCCCATTCTTGAAACCACCCGGGCACCCCACCCAGGTGGTTTTCTTGAATTTATCCACAAGTTGTGGATAAATTCAAAACATTGGTGATCAGTTAGTTAATGTAGCTATTTAAAATTGTCCCCAACTTGGGGACGATTTTACAAATGCTATTCTTGTTTACTTCAGTTTGGTTTTTATCTCATCGATAGAAGGAATAGTACCCTCAACTCTTTCCGGATAAAGTTTTGCCAGTTCATACTCTGATATTCCAATTGGTTGATTGCTCGCCTCAAGTGCATATTGAGCTATAAGATAGTCCTTTTCCTTGCATATAAGAAGTCCTATAGTTGGATTATCCCGCCCGTCCTTTCTTAGCAAATGGTTACAAGCAACCACATATCCGCTCAATTGACCAATATCAGCAAAATCCAGCTTACCAATTTTAACCTCCACGACAACATAGCAAGACAGCTTTAGATTATAGAACAGAAGGTCTATAAACTTTTCATTATCTCCGATATGCAGGCAATACTCTTTTCCAACGTAAGCGAATCCAGTGCCCAGTTCCAGCAGTAGTTGGGATATGTTATCCACAAGAGCATCCTTCAACTTACGCTCATTATATATGCCGGATATTCCGGTAAAAGAGAAATTATATGGGTCTTTCGCCAGTTCAAGTGCTAAGTCACTGCTTACTTCCGGCAGAGTCCGTCTGAAATTTGTCAACGCGTTCTGCGACCGTTCATAAAGGTCAGCGTCTATATAATTCAATAAGGTATTTCTGCTCCATCCATTATCTAGAGTTTTCTGAACGTAAAACAAGGCTTTGGTGCAATCACTATGGCATTTGTCAATTAACAATATATGATGTCCCCAAGGTATACAGAATATGTTGTTCAAAGAATTTGCAGCAACTTGCTGCAAATTCTTTGAAGAGGAGTAATATAATAGGTATAAATTCTTAGCATACATTAGATTCCTCGCTGATAGACCCTTCTCATTACCAATTAAGTTCTTTAGATCTTTACTTAAAGCCGCATAGAACCTGCTTCCATATTTGTTCTCCGCATTCCTCTCCACAATATCCCGTCCAAGTTCCCAGTAGAATCTCAACATTTCCTGATTGACCTTCATCGCAGCCTTAATCTGTCCCTTCCTGTACCTGGAACTAATCTCTTTCACCCAACGCAAATAATCATCATCGATTATTCCAACCGGCTTTAACCCCTTATTCTCCATAGCAACTTCAGTAACTTCGTCAAAAGTACGGCCTCGATGCTTATTTTATACACCCCCGCCTCAAAAACCCCTTCACTTCTTGTCAATCCTGTAATCGTATTTGCCCCCGATTGTAAAATTTCGTAAATTTGAGTGTTCTCCAGCAAGGAACAATTCCAGAAACGCACTTACAATCTTAAGATCCGCCCAAAAATGAAACGGCTCGCTTGCATAACTGCAGTATTATTGTCCGCACTTCTCCTGTGCTCTGCCCTGCAGTCTTGCCAGTCCTGCCGTTCCGTAAAGAAGCTTCTAACTTACTCCCAAGACATCAAAAATATAGCTGAAAAGAACAAGCAGCTAATGCACCTGCCTTTCCTGGGCATCCCCATAGCCGGCAACTACATTTCTTATGCAGACACTCTCAAGTCATTGGGATTTGAAGAATTCCAAAGAGACGGGAACTTCATCTTTTTGAGCGGCACTTACCAGGACAAACCTGTTAAGATTACTGTTGGCGGCACCCCACGGAGCAGACTTGTTCGCCGAGTATCACTTTCCTTCCCGGACCGCACTTCCTGGGCAGAGGTGGAATCTGAATACTTCCGCGTCAAAGACAGCCTCACCACCCTCTACGGCCCTCCTGATACCGTGGAACTCTTTGAGCCTCCTTTCAAAAAGGGCGACGGCTATGAAATAAAAGCCATAGAGAAAGAGATGTGCAAGTACCAGTCAGACTATTTCATCTATTATGGCGCCGCCCCGCTTGGCTGCATTATCCTGAGCATCGACCCTGGAGACGAAGACAGCACCGCCCAGGTATATCTCCTCTACATTGATTCCCACAACGATGAAATCTACGACATAGAGACCGGCCAAAAAGACCCCGATACCCTTGAATATCCCACAGATTCCACAGACTCAACAATTACCACAAATACCTCAAACTCTACAAAACCAACAGACTCCACCTCTACCACCATAACCCAATGAAGGAAATAAAGACAATGAAAAGGCACTTTTTTATCGCGATAATTTCTTTGTGACATAGACCATTATATGATAGTTTACAATAACACGAAGCATCAGTTTGTTGAGGATGTAAGGCTTAGCCGAATAGAGGATATTATTCTCGAGGAAATTTATAGGCATGGATTGAATGCTGGCCATTCTAGAGAGTATATTTCTTGGCATAATTCGATGCAGTTTATGCGAAATGTTGTTGATTGCAAGGAGATTGATGATAATGTGCAGATTGCAATCGAGTACAATATTCCTCTGACATCCAAACGTGTTGATTTTATCATTTCCGGTGCTGATGAAAGAGATAGGAATCATATAGTTATTGTTGAACTGAAGCAGTGGGAAAAAGCAGAGGTCGTTGATGATGAAATGCGGTATAGTGTCAGGACCTTTGTTGCTAAGGATAATCGCATTGTCTGTCACCCGTCGTACCAGGCTTATTCTTATGCCCGTTTTATAAGCAATTATTCCCAAGTTGTCTCAGACCAAAGCATAAGCTTGGTTCCTTGTGCTTATTTGCACAATTACTTACCCGAATATCGCTCAACTCTTTCAAATCCAATATATAAAGAATGGTATAAAGAAGCACCCTTCTTTATCAAAAGTGATGTTGCTGCTTTTTCCGATTTCATCAAAAAGTTTGTTAGGAAAAGATCTTCCCGTGGGGATTTATTGTATTTGATAGAGCAAGGAAGAATACGTCCTTCGAAATCTTTGCAGGATTCATTGGTCTCTATGGTTAAGGGGAACGATGAGTTTCTTTTATTAGATGAACAGGTTGTTTGCTTTGACATGTGCTTAAAGGTTATGTCTCAATGTCAAGCCGACAGAAAGAGAAGGACAATTGTTATTCAAGGAGGTCCTGGGACGGGCAAATCTGTATTGGCTGTCAATCTTCTAATGTCATTCATAAAGTCGGGATATAACGCAAGTTATGTAACAAAGAACAGTGCTCCCCGCAATGCTTTCTTGTCTTTGTTGTCAAAAGGGAAAGCCAAATCTGCCGTTGAAATCAAATCATTGTTCAGATCTCCATTCGGGCTCTCCCACTGTCCCGCAAAAATGTATGACTGCTTAATCGTCGATGAGGCTCATCGCCTTGTGAAACAGATGTATCGTGATTGGGGTGGCGAGAATCAGGTGAAAGAGTGCATACAGTCTTCCCTGCTTTCCATCTTTTTGCTTGACGAAAACCAGGCTGTAACGACAAAAGATATTGGCTCTGTCGAGGAAATAAAGAAGTGGTGTGTTGCCCTTAATTCCAGATTGGTCATGAACGATGAAACCAAGCTGGTCTCTCAGTTCAGATGCAATGGAAGCGATGCTTATATTCAATTCGTTGATAATCTTTTACAGCGTGGGGAAGAAACAATTCCGGTGAATCTGACGGAATTGAATTACGACTTCAAAATCTTCGATAACCCTGTTGAGATGCGAGAAGCTCTCAGAAAGAGAAACGAGATTAACAATAAAGCCAGAATGGTGGCCGGCTATTGTTATGATTGGGATGTGAAGTTCCACAGGGGAGAGTATGATATTGTGATTGGTGATGACTTTAAAGCTAAATGGAACCTTGAAAATGATAGCATCTGGGCAATTAATCCGAACTCATTTGAGCAAGTAGGTTGTATCCATACTGCCCAAGGATTGGAGTTTGATTACGTAGGAGTTTTGATTGGTAAGGATTTGATATTTGACAAAGCTTCAGGAAGAGTAAAAACCGTCAAGGAGGCTATTTCCAAGGATGACAAATCCTCTGGAATTAGAAAAGCAAATGATGATGAAGCTCGACATCTTATTTTAAATACATATAAGACACTGTTAACCAGAGGACAAAAGGGTTGCTATGTCTTTTGTGAGGATGAGGCTCTCCGTGATTATTTCAAGTCTGTGATTAATCTAAAGGCTTAGTTTTTTTCGCTGAGGAAAAGTATTATGCAATCATATTTGGAGATACGGGTTCCGCTCAGGATGAATGCGGGCTGGTTTACCGAGCTGAAGGATGTGTTGTGGGATGTGCCGGTAAGGTGGCAGAACGGGTTCCATCATATTACAATTGCGTTTTTGGATGAGACGCCGGTTGGGGTTGATCTGAGGCCGATGCTGGAGAAACATCTGAAAGGATTCTCGGCTCCAGCGCTGACATTTGACAAGGTGGATGTCTTCGGGAAGCGTTCAGGTGGAGGTGTTATCTATTTGACTGCCAGTAATGTGCCAGAGAGTTTTCTGACTCTGACGAAAAGAATCAGGGAGGATATGGAAAAGATGGGGTGCGTGATTGAGTCGGAGTTCAAGCTGCACGTTACTCTGGGCAGGGTGGGGAGAGAGGCGAAGATTGGGCTTGGTGGCTTGAAGAGGATAGTGGAAGCAGTTGAGGTGCCGGCTTTTACTTTGACGCTCACGGATGTCGATTATAGGGAGTTCCGGGGCAGGACGATTTATGAAACAAAGCTTGTGGTGAAATAGTTTATTTATGGAAAGATGTGATTTGGCGGTTGAAAGAAAGCATCAGCTGGGGTGCAATTGCTGTCAGGCGGTGCTGCTCGCGTTTGAGAAGGAAATTGGGGAGAAGATGAATCTGGATGAAGAGGCGCTGATGGCACTGGGTTCCGGGTTCGGGGCTGGAATGGGGAGTATGGAGGCTACCTGCGGGGCACTTGTCGGTGCCGGTATGGTTGCGGGGATGCTGTCTGACGGAAAGATTTCTACGGTGCTTAAGACCAGGGCGATGAGCGCTGAGTTCAAAGAGCGGGTAGGGGCTCTGCGATGCGCTGATATCAAGGGAGTGCAGACGAAGAAAGTTCTGTGTTCGTGCGACAATTGTGTCCGTTACGCAATCCAGATCGCCGAGAAAATATTGCAGTCTAAATAGAAGTCATCTTTTTCCCCATTTCTCTAATGGCGGAAAGTATTTCTTCCGTTCTCTTTTCAGATGGTTTCTTTATCCCGTAAATGTATCGGGAGAGAAGGCTTTTGTTAATGCCAATATATCTTGCAACTTCTGAGACATTTAACCACGGAAACTTCTTGAAGGTATCAGCGATGATATTATTTGTGTCGGGCTCCTGTTCTACAAAGAAACTGCTTATATGAATGTCTTCGTCGAGGTTGTCCCAACGTATGTCATCACCGAATTTTCCTATCTTGAAATGCTTTCTTTCTTCTTCTGATGCGTCCAGCAATAAAGGGAATGCTTCCAACGGCCGGCTATATTCCTTATCCTCATTTGTGCGGATAAAGATACGCCTGTCGCTGAACCATACCCTAACAATGGTAATGTCTTTATTCAGCGTCAAAGTACTCATTCCAAGAGTTTATGATATCTTCTCTGTATTGTTGGCATAAACGTTTCTTTTATGCCGCAAATATGGGGATAAATTTTTATACCCGCAAATTATTTTTGTTGTTTTTTCAGGAGGTTGTATTCCTTGCGGGCAGCTTCCAGGTGCTGTTGGTAGCGGGGGCTGTTCTGCATTGCGTTAAATGCGGCATCGCCCACTTTGAGGCCGGCTTCCACGTCGCTTTGCCAGTGGGCACCCACAATTACCCGGCTTGCTCCGTACATTTCACCGCGCATGAGGATCCACCCGCCTAAATCTTCATCATCTGTATCTCTAACTATTTCAGTAAGAGCCCTGGCTGTGGCCCAGCCGAGGGCAGCGTGGCCGGAAGGGTAGCTGCCGTCTCCCCTCAGGTATTCTCCGTCAAACTCTCCCCAGATGCTGTCGTTCATCAGCTCGAAAGGGCGTGGTCTGTGGTATTTGTTCTTGGCGTTGATGGTGGCTCTGTAGCCGGTTTCTCCGGCATAGAGCATAAAGCGGTAGATGGCAGGAGTAGTCTCCGGGTGGATGACAAATCCGAAGACTTCGGAATATATGGTGCACATCCTTACGATGCCATAGAGGGATTCCTGACTTGCCTGCCTTCCACGTTCTGTTTCGCGCTGACGCTTACCCCATTTCCATCTGCCGAAATCATATCTGAACTCGGAGTTAGTGGTATCGGTTGGTGGAGGAGGTGGCAGGAACGTGGCGGCATCAGGAAAAGAATCGGTTATGTAAAGGGAATCGTCTGGGTACATCCACTGGGGGATGGTGTCATATTGGAATTTGCTGATGTCTGCTGCGGGAACAAATCGCGGAGAGATAATCTCGGCGATTTGAGAGGCTTTCGGGGTAATCTTGGGAGAACACCCCGCTAGAGTGAGGATGATGGCAAAAACGGCCGCTGCAATGTGTTTGGGCATATAGTTCTGCTGTTAGTCTGCCTTGTCTTTTCTCTTGACGGCATTCTTTACGCTGCGCCATGCGGTTTTGGCACCGCTGGCAGCACTCTTTGCTATTCTCTTGGCTTTCTTAGAAACCTTGCCTGCGCCTTCCTTGGTCTTGTCCCAGGCTTCTTCAGCTCCGTCTGCCACCTTGTCTGCAGTGTTTTCTGCCTTGCCTGTGATCTTGTCTCCGATCTGCTCGGCTTTATCCTTTACCTTCTCCTTGAATTCCTTGCCCTTTTCCTTGGCTTTCTGGCCGGAGCGCTGAACCTTGTCTCCCAGGCTCTCGACAGCGTCACCGATATTGTTCATGGTGGCGTCGAGGGCGTTTTCGCGGTTGATGAAGGTAGCAACCGTTACCTCCCCGTCTGCTGTGGTGATGCAGATGTTGTTTTTCTGGAGGTCCCTTTCTCCGTTTCTGAAGCTGCCCCAGTAGCAGGAGATGTCTCCGTCCTCGTCTTTAAGGTCGGTGACGGTAGGCTGGCCGTAGATATCGGTGAGCCAGCTCTTGAGTACCTGATAGTGAGTAGGGTTGAGGGTGGCGTTGGCATCGGTGAACAAAATGATTTCTCCCACGGTTTCCCTTTCTTTGTCAGGGATGATGGTGGCGGTTACGTCTATTCCATTGACCTTGCCCTGGAGGGTGGTTTGCTCAGCCTCAACGGCTGTCCAGCCTGCCTTTTCCAGTTTCTTTACAAAGTTTTCCTCAGTGGTGTTGAGAGAGTGGTTCCCGAACTTGACGTTCTTGATTGTCCTTTGGGCGGAGATGCTTGTTGCTGTAAGCAGTGCAGCTGCCAGTAAAATGATTGTCCTTTTCATTGCAGCGGGTTTTTGCGTATGCAATTTACTGCAAAAACCGTTCAATTCAACCTTTTTTCCGCACAATATTCACGAGGAATATGCCAAGGAGGGCGGCAATCAGAGATCCCATCAGGACTGCAACCTTGCCCATATCCCTGAGAACCGTGGCGTACTGAGGGAAATCTCCGAAGGAAAGGGTATCCACGAAAATGGACATTGTGAAGCCGATACCGCCGAGGCATGCTACCGCAAAAAGCATTGGCCATGTGGCTTTTGCAGGCATTGTGCCGACCTTTGCCTTAACGGCGAAGAAGCTGGCAAGGGTGATTCCGATAGGCTTGCCTAGAACCAGTCCGGCCACGATGCCGAGGCTTACGCTTCCCAGTTCCGGGCTGAACTTGAAAATGTTGAAGTATTCCAGGCTCGGGATGGTAACTCCTGCGTTTGCGAGGGCGAAAATCGGCATTATGATGAAGTTCACCCACGGGCTGAGGGCGTGCTCCAGGCGGTAGCTCATTCCGATGCTGTTCGTGGCGGTAGAGCTTATCTGGCGGAGGACGTGTCTCTGAGGGCCGTTAGGGAAGCCGCATTCCTCTTCCACGGATTCATATTCCTCAAGCTTTTTGGCGTAGGTTTCTTTCTTGCGATGGTAATATTCCTTGCTGTATCTCGGGGTGAAAGGCACCAGGAAAGCCATAACCACTCCGCTCATTGTGGCGTGGACTCCGGAATAGTAGAAGAGAACCCAAATTGCGATAGCCGGTATGAAGTAGAACCAAGGGCGCTTTTCTCCGAGCTTGTTCATCAGCAGGATGAGGAGGATCAGGATTACTGCCAGTCCAAGGAGGGCGAGGTTGATGGATCCGCCGTAGAAAATTGCCACGACCAGTATCGCGATAAGGTCATCTGCGATGGCCAGGGCTGTAAGGAATACCTTCAGCGATACGGGAACCTTGTTGCCCAGGATTGCAAGTATTCCCACAGCAAAGGCGATATCCGTTGCAGTCGGGATTCCCCAACCGCTGCCGGAAGCGGTGCCGTGGTTGATGAGGGTATAGATCAGCGCAGGGACGGCAACTCCGCCGAAGGCTGCGATTACCGGCATAATGGCTTTCTTCGGGGAAGAGAGTTCTCCGTTTGTAACCTCTCGCTTGATCTCCAGGCCCACAGTGAAGAAGAACACGACCATAAGGATATCGTTGATGAACTTCTCCACTGTCATTTCCTTTGGGAATGAGAAGCCCTGGCCGCTTGGCGATGTTACCTGAATGGACAGGCCTGTCTCCAGAATGTGGTGGTAGGCATCTTTCGTCCACGGCAGATTTGCCAGGAGCATCGCAATGATTACAAACGCTATGAGGATCACTCCCTGTGCCCACGGCTGCTTGGTGAACTTCTTGCCGCGGGTCTCGAGGTTAATTACGCTTTTGTTCCAGGTATATACCGGTATGAGTTTCATTTCCGATGATGTTTCTGATTTTGGCGCGCAAAAGTAATGATTTTCCCGTAACTTTGTCGTATGAGCAGTTCCAGCATAAACGTAAGGGCAGCCATTGCCTCGGATCTTGAGATTGTAAACAAGCTGCTGTATCAGGTGGAGGATCTTCACAGGATAGGGCGGCCGGATCTTTTCAAGCCCGGAGAGAAGAAGTATACCGATGAACAGCTTCTGGAGATTTTCCGGAATCCAAAGACTCCCGTGTTTGTGGCGGAGGAAGACGGCAGGGTTTGGGGATATGTGTTCTGCATCCTTCAGGAAACCAAGGGCGCAAAGGCTATGTTCGATCACACGACTCTTTACATAGATGATCTTTGCGTGGATGAGTCAGCACGCGGAAAGGGAGTTGGAAAGATCCTCTACGATTATGCGATAGATTATGCCCGCAGCATAGGATGCCACAACGTAACCCTCCACGTTTGGGACAAAAACCCAGGAGCCCGCACCTTCTACGAGAAGATGGGGATGGGGGTTCAGCAGACCACGATGGAGGTTATTTTATAGAATCCAGGCCTTTGCGGATACGGCTGAGGGTTTCATCCTTTCCGATGAAGTAGATGATATCGGAGATGCCGAGGCCGCGGGTATTGCCCGTAAAGAACAGTCTCAGGGTGTTCATCACCTGACCCATCTTCCATTCCTTTGCCTTGATATAGCCTGTGAGAAGTTCTTCTATTTTCTCGCAGCACCCGCTCTTGTAGTTCTCCGGAGTGTCTTCATCCGTGAATGTTGGGAATGAATTCTCCGCGATGAGTTTGTGGAGTTCTTCCGCATGGCTGAGGTTATCAGGAGTGCAGAACTTCTTCACATCATTCTCGTCATAAGCGGTTGGAGCTGCAAAGAGAGCTTTGCTGATGTCCCAGAACTCGTTGGCGAAATGGGCTCTTTCCTTTATCAGTTCGCAGACTTCAGCAAGATATTTGTCGGAGAACTTGTCTCTGATCTCATCTGGGAGCATAGGGCGGAACTCTGCGGCAAGCTGCTGAGGAGTGCGGCGCCTGAGGTATTGCTCGTTGAACCACTTGGCCTTGTCCACGTTGAATCTGGCGCCGGACTTGATTACCCTTTCCAGGCTGAAGGCCGGGATGAGTTCTTCCAGGGTGAAGAGTTCCTGCTCGGTGCCCGGGTTCCATCCCAGGAGGGCAAGCAGGTTTACAAAGGCTTCAGGATAGTAGCCGTCCTCGCGGTAACCTCTTGATATTTCTCCGGTTTCAGGGTTGGTCCATTTGAGCGGGAACACAGGAAAACCGAGGCGGTCTCCGTCTCTCTTGCTGAGCTTGCCCTTGCCGTCCGGCTTAAGCAGGAGGCTCAGGTGTGCGAATCTCGGCATGGTGTCTTCCCAGCCGAACGCCTTGTAGAGCAGATAGTGGAGCGGGAGGCTTGGAAGCCACTCCGCGCCGCGGATAACCTCCGTGATTTCCATCAGGTGGTCGTCAACGATGTTGGCAAGATGATAGGTCGGGAGCTGGTCTGCAGCCTTCCACAATACCTTGTCATCCAGGGTGTTGGTCTCGACTTCCATTTCTCCGCGGATAAGGTCGTTCATCTTTACGGTCTGGCCTTCCGGAATCTTGAAGCGGATGGTCCAGGTGTCCGTGGTTTCGATGAGTTTCTTCACCTCGTCTGCCGGGAGGGTGAGGGAATTTTTCAGTGTTTTCCTGCTCTCGTAGTTGTATATGAAAGTTTGCTTTGCGGCTTCTGCTTCTGCCCTGAGCTTTGAGAGTTCCTCTGCAGAGTCAAAGGCATAGTAGGCGTAGCCGTTTGCAATAAGCTGCTCGGCATACTGGCGGTAGAGAGGCTTGCGTTCGCTCTGGCGGTAAGGGGCGTGAGGATTCTTTTCGCTTTTTTCGGAAGCGATGGTGAACTTGCCGTCCACCTCTGCGATTCCTTCGTCCGGCATTATGCCGCACCAGGCCAGGGATTCCAGTATATAGTCTTCGGCTCCCGGTACGAATCGCTGAGAATCAGTATCTTCTATCCTCAAGATAAACTTTCCGCCTTTCTGCTTTGCGTATAGATAGTTGTAGAGCGCTGTCCTTACGCCACCCATATGAAGGGGGCCGGTAGGACTTGGTGCAAACCTTACTCTTGTCTCCATTTCTTTCTGTGTTTTAGTCCTGGGTCTGATGCAGGTATCTGTTGTTAGTGGTGAGTGATGGCTTGTCTCCGATTTCAGTTACGGAGAGGGTTATGTTGTTGGTGGTGATGCCGGGGCTGTTCTTGCGGTTCTTGCGCTCATAGGCAGGAACGCTTTCCAGCTGGATGATTTCATTGTCATCATCCGTTACAAGGACAGGCTTGGTACCGGCAACTCTCTTTGCCGGCTTGAATTCCAAGACAGGAGGGATCTTGGCCTCGTCCTGGTTCTTTGGCCTGATAGGATCCGGGCGGTATGAGGTTTCCCCTGCACGTCCTGGAATCACGATGTTGCGGCCATCCACGTCTGGAAGATTCAGTACATCGAATCCGGTAGCGACCACAGTTACCCTTACCTTGTTGCCGAGGTTCGGATCGTATACGAGTCCACGCTTGTATTTGAGAGGCTGGCCGGTGAAGCTCTTGACAGCTTCCAGGGCCTGCTTGAATTCTGCCATCGTAAAGTTCTCTCCGGAGCATTCGATATTGATGAGCAGTCCGGTGGAAGTCTTCAGGTCGCAGTCGTTCAGAAGAGGGGACTCGAAAGCCTTCTCCACTGCCAGCTGGGCCTTGCCTTCTCCTTCCGCCTCGCCTATACCCATAGTGGTCATTCCGCTGTCTTCAACCACCATCCTCACGTCGTTCATATCGACGTTGATCTCACCGTCCTTGGTAATGATTTCAGAGATGCTCTTTACAGCGGTTACCAGCACTTCATTCGGCCTCTTGAAAGCTTCCATCATATTCTGGTCTCCGAAGGACTCGTAAATCTTCTGGTTATCTATGATGAGAAGGCTGTCCACATACTGGCGAAGGTCTCTCAGGCCGTCCATTGCGCGTGTCATGAATGCCTTTCCCTCGTCCCTGAACGGAATGGTTACGACACCAACAACAAGCTTGCCCTTGTTTTTGGCAATCTCCGCGATGACAGGGGCGGCACCGGTTCCGGTACCTCCTCCAAGACAGGCGGTTACGAAGACCATCTCGATCCTCTCCGGTATAGCCTTGGTAATATCTTCCCTGCTTTGCAGAGCAGCTTCCCTTCCTTTCTTAGGATCACATCCGGCACCCAGTGAGCGGGCTGTCTTAGGTCCGAGAACAATCTTTTCGTCTACGCGGTTGTTGTCCAGAGACTGCTTATCGGTGTTGCAGATCATCAGGTCGACATTCCTGATGCCCTGCTTGTAGATTTCCTGCACAACATTGCATCCTCCGCCGCCTACTCCTATGACCTTGATTATGTTATTGGACTCGTTGAAGTCAATAGGATAATCGTTAATGCTATCGTCTATCAGTTCCATAGTTTGTGGTTTCCGGTTGTTATACTTCGTTATTCATATCTCCGAAGAGGCCTTCTCCGCTGAGGATACCCTTGATCTTACCGAAGAGTTTCTTGCGTTTTTCTCCTCTCGGGGCTGATGGTTCAGCTTCCTGGAGCATAGAGTCATCTTCTATCAGAATAGGGTCAGGTGTGGAGACGAACTGCTGGACAGGTGCCGCAGATATGTTGGATACGCAATTGGTGTATACGATGCCTTCGTCTTCCATCCTCTGGAATGCGTGTATGAGCATTCCAACTGCCGTTGAGGATGTAGGCTCCTTTGCCTGCTCGCAGGAAGAAGGATCGATGGCAAATGCGTTAGGGCTGCCGAGCCTTGCCTCATAACCAGTAACAAAATTGGCAAGGTTTGTAAGGCTTCCTATCTTGGAACCGCCTCCGGTAAGAACCATTCCGCTGCGGATAACATCTTTGAAATCAGACTGCTCCACATGCCAGCATACAGCTTCCAGAATTTCTTCCATTCTGGCCTGGATTATTCTTGAGAGAACTTTCAGATGCACTTCCTTTCCGCCGTTTGCTCCCATGGTAGGGATGAGGATCCTCTTGTCCGCATCGGCATAATCGCTGAAGCAGCATCCGTAATTTGTCTTTATGTATTCTGCCTTGTCGTTGGAGATTCCGCAGCCTATGCAGATATCTTCAGTGATGGAGTTGCCGCCGAAAGGAATGATTCCGGCATAGCGGATCACGTTGTGGTGGAACACGATCACGTCTGTGGTTCCGCCTCCGATATCCACCAGGATGCTTCCGACCTCCATCTCGTCTTCCGTGAGCACAGCCTTGGCGGATGCGATTGGTTCGAGTACAACCTCAAGCGGCTCGATGCCGGCCATCTTCAGGGTGTTCTCTATCATCATCCTTGAGTTCTCCTTGCCCACGAACAGCTTGAAGCGTGCCTGGATATTGCGGCCGAGCATTCCTACAGGTTCGCTGACACTCATATAGTTGTCTACGTTGTAACCCTGTGGCACTGAGTAAAGTACCTTATTTCCGTCATCCAGAGGGGTGTGGTAGGTGTTCATCGTGATCTTCTGGATTTCCTCCTGGGTAATCAGCGAGTTGTAGTTTTCTCTCGGTACGGTCAGAGGCTCCGGCTTGATGCACTTGATGTCCTGGCCGGCGATACCCACAAGGGCCTTGTTGACCTTCTTGTGTATCTGGTCCTCAACCATTTTGAGAGCCTTGTTCAGAGCCTGGGTGGCAAGTCTCACGTTTTCCACTCTTCCTCTTTTGATGCCTTTTGATGGAGCCTCGCCGAAGGCTACGACTCTGACTCCGAGGTTGGTCTTTTCTCCCACGGCCACTGATACCTTAGTGGTTCCGAGATCGATGGCAGCAATCAAATTTTCCATATCTAAATGTTGTTACTGGTTATGTGTATTTGTGTATCTGTTAGTTATTTCTTTGCTTTCGTGCAGACTATCTGTCCGCGGTATTTAAGGTTAACGCAGGAATACTTGTCCCATCCTGCCTTCGGGATAATGTAGCTGTAGAATGAGTGGAGCTTGTCGAATTTCTCCGCGATGTTGTCCAGGTCTCCGAAGATGATCTTCTGGTTTCCGGCCCTGGCAATCAGTTCCACGTCTCCGTTGTCGTTGAAGAAAATCTCCTCTATCTGGGCGTTCCAGAAAGGATGTTTCTCCAGGTACATTCCAAGGTTGAGGATCTTTCCGAGCCAGGATGTAGTGTCCTTGCTCTGAGGATGCTCGTCCATAAGCACGTCCAGCGGCACTTTGCCCGTTACCACCGGAACGTATGAGGAGTAGTTTTCTATGAGAGGGAATACAAATGCCGTCTCGTCCATATAGAATCCTCCCTCCTCTGTCTGGATTCTGATGACCGGTTTCCTCTGGCGGATCTCTATGCTCATCACGCCGTCGCGGGTTACATAGGCCTCGGTCTCCTTCACCACGCTGCGGTGGTTGAGGAGTTCCTCTATCTGGCCAAGGCGGATGCTGTCTATCCTTCTGCCTATCACGTTGCCGCTGAAGCGGTTGATGATGTCCACGATCTCCTGCTTGGTGACGAACTTGTTCAGCGAGCTGTCCAGAAGGGTTACCTTCACGCTCTTGACAACCTCGTCGCCCTTGCCGCTTTCCCTAAGGCCGCGTGCAAACCAGAAATAGGCTCCCGCCGCCACGGTCAGCGCGGCGTACAGCAATCCTGCCAATATGTTTCTCCAAACCGGTTTCATTTCAGCATTTTTTCCAGCGGCTCAATGAAGCGGTCTATGTTGCCGGCTCCGAAGGTCACCAGAAGGTCTATCTTTCCTTCTTCAAGTCTCTGTTTTACTGTGTCAAGGAGTTGCTCCTTGGTAATCAGTATCTTGTCGCTGAGGCTCATCTTGTTGAAAATCAGCTCGGAGGTTACTCCTTCGATAGGGAGTTCCCTGGCCGGGTAGATGTCCAGCAGTATGACACTGTCCGCGGTGCTGAGGGCCTCTGCGAATCCGTCTGCCAGGTCTCTTGTCCTTGTATAGAGGTGAGGCTGGAAGACGGCGGTCAGCTTCCTGGTAGGGAAGGCTTCCCTGAGGGAGCTGATGGTGGTTGCAATCTCCTGAGGATGGTGGGCGTAGTCATCTATGTACACCACCTTTGGAGTGTTTACGTGGATG
Organism: Bacteroidales bacterium; assembly: GCA_017961175.1. Classification (GTDB taxonomy): domain Bacteria; phylum Bacteroidota; class Bacteroidia; order Bacteroidales; family UBA932; genus Egerieousia. The sequence goes on along the minus strand of JAGCXV010000022.1, from coordinate 32,214 downwards.
TCCATCCTTCTCTGGACTCCGCGGAATGATGCGAGGGCTTTCTTCAGGCTCTCCTTGTCTATGCCGGCAAGCAGTGCAACGGAAGATGCGGCAACAGCGTTCTCTATGTTCACCCATCCCGGAATGCCTACGGTGCAACCTTCAACATTGCCGATCTCCGGAGGGCAGTTGAGTGTGAAGCGGAACATTCCGGTTTCCTTACCGTCCTGCATTATAGGCTCGATGTCAGAAGCATAGAAGTCCGGAGCCTTTCCTTCCGGAGCCTTGAACGCGTAGGTGTAGATCTTGGCCTTCACGTTCGAAGTGTCCAGTATTGCTCCCTGCTTTACGATCAGGTAACCGTCCGCGTCAACCTGGGAGGCGAACTTGGCGTAGGCCTCTCTCATGTTCTCCACCGTTCCGTAAATGTCCAGATGGTCCGGATCCGTTGCTGTTACTACCGCAATGTGAGGGAACAGCTGGTGGAAGGAGCGGTCGAACTCGTCTGCCTCTGCTACAACAGTGTCGTTCTTTGCCAGCAGCAGGTTGCTGTCGTAGTTGCGGGAGATTCCGCCAAGGAAGGCGTTGCATCCCTTGCCGCTATCCTGGAAGATGTGGGCAAGGAGGGTGCTGGTCGTGGTCTTGCCGTGGCTGCCGCTGATTGCAAGGCAGGTCTTTCCCTCGGCGATGTGGCCGAGAGCCCTGCTCCTCTTTATCACCTTGTATCCCTGGGCGTTAACCGTCACGAGCTCCTGCATGTCTGCAGGTATCGCAGGCGTGTAGATTACCAGGGTGTTCTCCTTGTCCTGCGGAATGAGGGAAGGGTTGTCGTCGTAATGTACTGCGATGCCTTCGCTTTCCAGGGCCTTGGTCAGAGGGCTAGGGGTGCGGTCATATCCGCTGACGCTGCATCCGCGGCTCTTGTAATAACGGGCCAGGGCGCTCATTCCTATTCCGCCTATTCCAATGAAGTAAACGTTCTTCGGTTCGGAACCCTTCGCCGAGAAATCTTTTCCCTTGCAGAGTTTCAGGCACTCGTCAGCGATTTCCTTTCCGGCATTCGGCTTTGCAAGAAGGAGGATGTTCTTCTCCAGATTCTGCCTCTTTTCCGGATCGGCGATCAAAGCGTCTATGGTGTCCATCAGCTTGCTTTCAGCCTCGGCGTCCTTAATTATCATTGCTGCATCCTTGTTAACCAAAGACATGGCGTTGTGTGTCTGATGGTCTTCAGCAACGTTAGGGCTAGGCACGAACACGGTACATTTGCCAGCTACGCAGAGCTCGGATATCGTTCCGGCTCCGGCGCGGCTGACCACGATGTCGGCAGCGGCGTAGGCAAGGTCCATCCTGCTAATGAAATCAGTACAACAGACACACTCATGAGGATTAGATTTCAAAAACTCGTCTATCTCTTTCTTATAGACCTTGCCACACTGCCAGATAACCTGGAATCCCTTTATGCGGTTTTCCAGTATAGCTTTTTTCATACAGTTGTTCAGGGTACGGCATCCCAGGCTTCCGCCAACGACGAATACGGTTTTCTTCTCAGGATCAAGGTTGTAGAAGCGTATTCCCTCTTCCTTCATTTCAGGAGTGCAGCGGACGATCTCCTTGCGGATAGGGTTTCCGGTAAGCAGGATCCTGTCCTTAGGGAAGAAGCGTTCCATATTGTCGTACGCAACGCATATCTTGGCTGCCTTGGAGGCGTTCTTGCGGTTTACGATTCCGGCAAATGAGTTCTGCTCCTGCAGGAGTACCGGAACCTTAAGCGCTGCGGCTGCTGAAACCACGGCTGCTGATGCGTATCCGCCGACTCCGACTACGAAGTCCGGCTTGAAATCCTTAACGATTTTCTTTGCCAGGCGGCGGCATTTGAGGTAGTCTCTGGCTACGCCTATGTTGGACAGGGAGTAGAGCGGCCTGTGTAGTCCCCTTGCCGGGATTCCCTTTATCGGGTAGCCTGCTGCCGGAACCTTTTCCATTTCCATTCTGCCGCTGGCTCCTACAAAGAGGATGTCCGCATCCGGAACCTGAGCCCGGATGGCGTTTGCTATGGAGATTGCCGGGAAGATGTGTCCCCCGGTTCCTCCGCCGCTTACTATTACCTTTAATTTATCCATAACACGTTTTTATTCATCTGGACCTAACTGGTCTGCATATCTTTGTTTGAGATACTCGTCTCTTTCTTCCTGAGTCATTGCATCTTGCTTGAGCTGCTCTTCCTGGGCGGCCTTGCGCTCCTCTTCTTTCTTGCGCTCACGCTCGAGCCGTTTCTGTTCCTTTTCCTCCCTTTCCCTTTCCTGGAGCATAGCCTCTGCATCTTCCTTTGTCCTGGAGATGGAGAGAATGATTCCGAAGGCGCAACTGATAATCACGAAGGAGGTTCCTCCCAGGCTTATCAGCGGAAGGGTGTGGCCGGTTACAGGGAATATGCCCACGTTCACCAGTATGTGGAGCATCGCCTGAACCAGTATCACCGCTCCCAGGCCTCCTGCCGTCACGGCGGAGAATACCGTACGGCATCCCCTGACAATCAGCACGCAGCGGTAGAAGAACCACACGTAGAGCATCATCACCAGTATTCCTCCCCACAGTCCGTATTCTTCCAGGATGATGGAATAGATATAGTCCGAGTAAGGGTGAGGCAATACATATCGCTGAGTACTCTTGCCCGGGCCCTTTCCCAGAAGTCCGCCTTCCTTCACAGCAATCTGAGCCATATCCGCCTGGAGGGTTTCGTCCGCAAGCCTCTGCTGTTCCCTCTTGTCCAGGGTGGACACGTCTATGTCGTCATCGCTGCTGAAGAAGCGGTTGAACCTTTCTATCGCGGTGTCCATTCTCGGGAACACTCCCCTGTGCTCCGATGTGAATGGCTTGCTTGCCAGATGGACTACAATCAACAGCACAACGGCAGCAACTCCAAGTCCTACGGTCTTTATCAGATAGGATGGCTTGATGCCGGCTATGAACAGCACGATGAAGCAGATCAGCGCAAGGTAAAGAGCTGCCGAAACGCTGCCCACAAGCACCAGAACTATGCAGACTCCGATAGGGGCGATGATTTTCAGCAGGAAACTCTTGTAGGTGTCTATCTTCATGATTTCCAGAGCTCTTGCCAGATACAGCACGATGGCTATCTTGGCGAACTCTGTCGGCTGGAACTGCAATCCTCCGATGGAGAGCCATCTCTGGGCGTCGTTGGTCTTGACACCGACGGCAAGTGTCAGCACAAGAAGGACTATTGCCAGAAGCAGGGTCAGCATGGACACGGCCCTGTACCATTTTGGCGGTATCTTGTAGCAGATGAACAGCGCGCCGATTCCAAGCACCACAAACCTTATCTGCTTCATAAGGATGGCAAAGTTGGTGCTGCCCTTCATATATGCCAGGCTGCTGCTGGCTGAATATATGAGGGCGATGGAAATCAGGCTCAGAAGGAAGAAAATGGCCCAGATCACCTTGTCTCCGTGGAGACGGCTCATTACCTCTTCCTGCGGGGTCTGATTCTCGCTGTCCCTTATGTCCTTCTCCTTGTCTGCCATTACAATTCCCTTACTGCTTTCTTGAACTGTTCTCCGCGATCTTCATAGCTCTTGAAAAGGTCGAAGCTGGCGCAGCACGGGCTGAGGAGCACCGTGTCTCCAGGGACTGAGTTCTCGTAAGCTGCTTTTACCGCGTCTTTTGCACTGGTTACATCTATTATCTTATCTACCTTGTCTTGGAAGCACTCGTGGAGTTTCTCGTTGTGGAGCCCCATGCAGATGAGTACCTTCACCTTGTCCTTGACAAATTTGTAAAGCGGGCTGTAGTCGTTGCCCTTGTCCTTGCCGCCGGCTATCCATACCACAGGGGTGGTCATGCTTTCCAGGGCGTACCAGGCGGAGTCCACATTGGTTGCCTTGGAGTCGTTGATGTACATCACTCCCTTGATGGAGAGGACTTTCTCCAGGCGGTGCTCAACTCCCTGGAAATTCATCAGCGATTCGCGTATAACCTTGTTGTCTATGTTAACGGCCTTTGCAGCGATGGCTGCTGCCATTGAGTTGTAGACATTGTGCTTACCCTGAAGGGCAAGTTCCTTCAGGTACATCGAGTATTCGTCATCCTCGTAGCGGACAAACAGGCGGTCTTCGTCTATGAAAGCTCCCTGGTCAACTTTCTTCTTCTGGGTGAACGGAAGTTTCTTTGCCGTCAGCACTATGCGGTCCAGTTCCTTGGCCGTGATAGGATCATCTGCGCAGAAGACGAAGCATTCCCTGTCTGTAAGGTTCTGGACAATGCGGAACTTGGCGTCCACATAGTTCTGCATCTTGAACTGGTAGCGGTCCAGATGGTCCGGAGTGATGTTGGTCAGTATGGCGATGTCTGCCTTGAAAGCATACATTCCGTCCAGCTGGAAGCTGCTGAGCTCTATTACGTAATAGTCGAAGTTCTCGGTTGCAACCTGGTAGGCGTAGCTCTTGCCGATGTTGCCGGCCAGTCCAACGTTAAGCCCAGCATTCTTGAGCATATAGTAGATCAGGGAAGTGGTGGTGGTCTTTCCGTTGCTTCCGGTTATGCAGATCTTCTTTGCGCGGTCATATCTTCCGGCAAACTCTATCTCAGAGATAACCGGTATACGGTATTCCCTGATGCTCTGAACCATAGGGTTCTCCTCAGGGATTCCCGGACTCTTTATGACCTCGTCTGCACAGAGGATTTTTTCCTCGGTGTGGCCTCCTTCTTCGTATTCGATCTGGAATTTGGAGAGGGTTTCCTTGTATTGCGGCTTAATGGTGCCGGCATCGCTGAGGAACACGTCAAAGCCCTTGACCTTTGCAAGGACGGCGCTTCCCACTCCGCTTTCTCCTCCTCCGAGTATTACGATTCTTTTCTTACCCATATTGTACTATCTGATTTTCAATGTTATTACCGAGAGTATTCCGAGCACTATCGTGATGATCCAGAAGTGGACGGTGATCTTTGCCTCAGGGGTGATGTGGTGCGGCCACTGGATGATGGCGTCCGGGTTTTCCTTCTGGAAGTGATGGTGCAGCGGGGTCATCCTGAACACCCTGACTCCTTCTCCCTTCTTCTTTTTGGTGTACTTGAAATAATATCTCTGTATGATTACGCTGAGGCTCTCCACGAAGAACACGCCGCAGAAAATAGGGATGAGAAACTCTTTCCTTATCATTATGGCGGCCACTCCGATTATGCCTCCGATTGCAAGACTTCCGGTGTCTCCCATAAATACCTGTGCAGGGTAGGTGTTGTACCACAGGAAACCGATGAGGGCTCCCACGAAGGCGGCCATGAATATCACGATTTCGCTCGTGTTCGGTATATACATAATGCTCAGGTAATCGGCGAAGATGGCGTTACCGCTCAGGTAGGCCAGTATGGCCACCGTGGCACCCACTATGGCCGAAGTGCCTGTGGCCAGGCCATCCATTCCATCAGTAAGGTTGGTGCCGTTGGAGACCGCCATCACGATGAAGGTGATGATAATCACGTAGATGACGTTGGTTGCCCAGTCTCTGAAACGGCCTTCTCCCGGAGCCAGCCAGGAGTATTTGAACTCGTTGTGCTTGAGGAACGGAATGGTTGTGGTACGGCTTTTTACATCGCGATAATAAATTACCTTCTCGTCTCCGATTCCGCTTACCACTTCCGTCTTCTCTCCTTCTTTAGGGGTGTCGCTGTAGAGACGGATAACGTTCTGCTTGCTGACGAGCAGGGTTACTCCGACCACGATGCCCACTGCCAGCTGGCCGAATATCTTGTATTTACCCTTGAGGCCTTCCTTGTTCTTCTTGAAGACCTTGATGGAGTCGTCCTTGAATCCGATGAATCCCAGGCATAATGTGGTGAATATCAGAAGGATCACATATATGCTTGTAAGGTTGCAGAACAGCAGGACCGGAATCAGTATGCTGAGCAATATGATCAATCCGCCCATGGTAGGCGTTCCCTTCTTTGCCAGCTGTCCTTCCAGGCCGAGGTCGCGGATGGTCTCGCCGATCTGCTTTTTCTGCAGGCGGTGAATGATCTTAGGGCCTATCCAAAAGGCAATTATCAGCGCCAATATGATGCACGCCGCTCCTCTGAAAGTAACGTATCTCATCAGGTTAGCTCCAGGGATGTCCCATCCCATGCTCTCGAACCATTTGAAAAGATGATATAACATAATCTTCTGCTTTCTGTTTTATTGTCTTCCGTATTCGCGGAGCCTGAAGGCTTCCTTTACGGTTTCCTTGTCGTCCATATGGCGCTTTTCAGTGCCGATTATCTGATAGTCCTCGTGTCCTTTGCCGGCAACCAGAATTATGGAGTCAGGCGGAGCGGTCATTACAGCATTCTGTATTGCCTGTATGCGGTCCGGAATGAACTTGGCCTTGAGGACCGAGTCGGCATCCATTCCGGCTTTGATGTTGTCTATGATTGCCATCGGGTCTTCCGTCCTCGGATTGTCGCTGGTTACGAAGATTCGGTCCGAGTACATTCCTGCGATGGCTCCCATCTTCGGGCGCTTTGTCTTGTCGCGGTCTCCTCCGCAGCCGAAGACGCAGATCAGGCCACCTTTAGGCTTGAGGGCCTTGAGGGTCTTGAGCACGTTTTCCAGAGCGTCCGGAGTATGGGCGTAATCCACTGCGGCGATAATGCCGTCGTCTCCCTTGAAATATTCCAGACGTCCGTTCACGCTGCGCAGTGTGCTCATGATCTTTACCACCTCGTCGTGAGGGGCGCCCAGAAGGATTGCGGTTCCGTAAATGGCGGTGAGGTTCTCCGCATTGTATTCGCCGATGAAGTTGCACCACACCTCCGTGCCGTTGATATTAAGCTGCATGCCGTCTATGCTCTGCTCGATTATCCTGGTCTTGAAATCAGCGATGTTGCGGGTGGAGTAGGTGTGTACCTGTGCCCTGGTGTTCTGGACCATGAACTCTCCGTTGCGGTCGTCGATGTTGGTAAGTGCGAAGGCGTCCGGGGTCAGGCTGTCGAAGAACGCCTTCTTGCAGTTGCGGTAGTTCTCGAAAGTCTTGTGGTAATCCAGATGGTCGTGTGTAAGGTTGGTGAATATGCCGCCGGCAAACTTCACTCCCGTGATCCTCTCCTGGTCTATGGCGTGGGAACTGACCTCCATGAAGCAATACTGGCAACCTTCAGTAACCATCTGGTCCAGAAGCTTGTTCAGCTCCAGCGGACCCGGAGTGGTGTTGATTGTAGGGTACTTCTCGCTACCCACATAGTTCGCTATGGTGGACAGAAGGCCGCACTTGTATCCGAGGGCGGTGAAAGTATTGTAGAGCAGGGTCGCGATGGAGGTCTTTCCGTTGGTTCCGGTCACTCCTATGAGCTTCAGCTTTGCGGAAGGGTTGCAGAAGTTGTTGACTGCAATCTTTGCCTCTGCCTCGCGGCTGCTTTTTACTATAACGTATGTGACAAGATCGCGGTCTCCCCTGCGGATAGGGGCTTCCTCGTCTTCAGGAATATTCTCGCACACAATGTACTGCGCGCCTCTTTCAATGGCATCGCGGATATATTTGCCTCCGTCTGCGGCGGCTCCCCTTACGGCAATGAAAAGGCTGCCGCGGGAGCATTTGCGGGAGTCTGCGCTAATGCTTTTGACATCGTGGCTGCTGACTACGGAGAACATGGCGGTCTCCGGGGAGATTTCTTCTCTTCCCTGGAACTCCCGGATGATCCTTATTCCCTTCAGTAATTGACCTAATCTCATCTTATCGCGTTGTTTCTAGTTTCCCAATGTCAGGTGCACCACTTGTCCTTTCTCTACTGCGGTGCCCGGAGCCGGAGACTGTTCCTTTACTCTTCCGTGCCCGGTGAATTCTACCTTGAATCCCTGGTTCTCGAGGATGTAGAGAGCGTCCTTGAGTCCCATTCCCTTTACGCTTGCCAGCGAATCCCTTTCAATTGCAATGCTCTCCGCAGTTACCGCATTGGTGTCTGAGGAGAAGGCTACCCATCTGTTGCCGCCGATCGCTGAGGCGATTTCCCTGCTGTTTGTGACAGGGACATTCTTCAGCACCGTCTTGCTGGCTTCTCCCATTCCGGCTGCCATATCCGGGTTGGAGCGGCGGTTGCTCTTCTGGCTTCCGTCCAGCTTTTCGTTCCAGTGCGGGGTGTTGGCGTAGATGAACCTCGCGATACTGAGGAAAGGAGGTCCTGCCAGTGTCGCCCCGTAGAAGTTGCCGGCCGTCTTGCCTGAGTACAGCACCACAATCACAGAATACTCAGGATTTTCGCTCGGGAAGAATCCGCAGAATGTTGCCTGGTACCTTCTCATTCCGCCTCTTTCATATCCGCCGCCGTCGAATGCGATCCTGGCGGTTCCGGTCTTTCCGCTGATGTGGAAAGGCTCGTTGCGCATCATCTTTCCGGTACCGTCCGTGACAACTGCCCTGAGGGCTTCCCTTGCCTGCTCGGCGGTCTTCTTGCTGCAGATGGATCCGCTTATTTCCTGCGGCTTGAAGGTCTTGATTACCTTGCCGTCTTTCTCATATCCTTCTATGAAGTAAGGCTTCATCATCCTGCCGTCGTTGGCGATGGCGTTGTAGAAGGTGAGGGTGTGGAGAGGGGTGATAAGCAGTCCGTATCCGAATCCCATTGAGGCCAGAAGTCCCGGAGTCCAGCCTTCCCAGTCCGGAGAGTGGATGACGGCGTTGCCCTCTCCCTGGATGTCCAGGCGGAACTTTTCTCCCAGTTTCATGTTCTGGATACGGTTAACGAACTCTTTAGGGTTCTTTTCGTAGTTGCGGGTTGCTAGCTTTGCAAAGCAGACGTTGGAGGAGTGGGCGAACGCTCCCTTTACTGTCTGAACTCCCACAGCATGGCTGTCTGTAACCTTCTGGCCCATATAGGTCCAGGTTCCGCCGCCTCCGTCCACTACGGATTCCAAGGTTTCTTTACCGTCTTCCAGCACCGCCACCAGAGTCACGAGCTTGAGTACGCTGCCCGGCTCTGTTGCCTGGCCGACGGCGTAGTTGAGGGATTCGTCAAATCCGCCCTTGCCGTCGTTCTTGAGGTTGGCGATTGCGCGGATTGCTCCCGTACGCCTTTCCATAACCACGGCGGTTGCACCCTCAACGTTATAGCCCTTGCCGAGCTGCTCCTTCAGAGCCTCCTCAACGGCCTCCTGGAGGTCAATGTCCAGGGTTGTGCGGATGCTGTAGCCGTCTTCCGGAGCCACATTCTGCTCGGAATTGATCGGTACCCACTCTCCGCCTGTCAGCCTCTGGTAGGTCTGCTTTCCCGGCCTTCCCTTAAGGTAATAGTCCCAGCTTCCCTCGATTCCCGTACCTACGCCGAGAGAGTTGATGAAGCCGATTGTCCTGTAGGCCGTCCTGCCGTAAGGATTCTTCCTTCTATATTCTTCCTCAACGATGATACCTCCGTTGTTTCCGCCCTTTTCAAAAAGCGGGAACTGCTTTAACTGGGCCAGTTCAGAGTAGTCCAGAAGCCTTTTGTTGATCTTGAGGTACCTCTTCCCGTTCTCCCTTCCATCGACGATGAGTTTCTTGTACTGGGCTGCGGTCTTGTCCTTGAAGAAGTCTGCGAGGGCTTTGCTCAGGCCGTCGATATACTTTGTGAAAGTATCCTTCTCGCTGACGGTGCAGTCCATGTAAATCTTGTAGTAAGGGATGCTGCTGGCCAGAAGCCTTCCGTCCTTGGCCAGGATGTCTCCACGGATAGGTTCAGTCTGCTTGACCCTGTAGGCGATTTTGTCTCCGGACTTGATGTCTTTCTTGAAATACTGGACAACGACGATCCTTCCGATCACTATCAGGGCTATCAGAATAAGAATCTGGTAGACTCTGGAGGAGCGCTTGAAGATCAGTTTGTATTTCTCGATTGTTTCCATACCGCCACTTCCTTTTAGAATCCTTCGCTGCCAGAGTCATATTTCTTTACCCTGAATGCCGGCTCGGTAGAGCTCTTGAGAGTGGATCCGCTCTGCTGCAGTCGCAGTGTGATTTCGCTGCGGCTGCTCTGGGCCTGGAGTTTGGCCTCCTTGCTGGTATAGTCTGCCTTGAGGTTTTTCAGCTCCCTGGAATTGCGGCTGGAGGCTTTCTGGGTGTTGATAACGGCAAGGTTCAGGGTGATGTAGAGGAAAATCAGGACAAAGATGTAGAGAATGAAAAACCACTGTCCGGCCAGCTGCCTGCGAGTCAGGAACTGTCCGCCCAGAAGGTCGTTTCTTATGTCAAATTTTCTCTTTGCCATCTTAGTCTCTTTTCCTTTGTCCGATGCGGAGCTTTGCACTGCGGCTTCTCGGGTTTGCCTGGATCTCTTCTTCCGAAGGGAGGATGGGCTTTCGGGAGATGATCTCGAAGGTTCCGTCCGCTTTCCGGTCGCGGAGAAAGTTCTTGACTATCCTGTCTTCCAGGGAGTGGTAGGTAATTACGCTCAGCCTTCCCTTGTCCCCGAGAGTGTTCAGGCAGCCTTCCAGCAGGTCTTCCAGGGCCCGCATTTCGCGGTTTACCTCGATTCTCAGGGCCTGGAACACTTTTCCGAGGAATTTCCTCTCCGATTGGGCGTTGAAGAATCTCGAGAGGGCTTCCCTGAGGTCTCCTGTTGTCTCAATCTTCCTGCCTGTCCTCGCGGAAACAACCGCTGAGGCGACTTTTCCCGCTCCGTCCACTTCTCCGTAGTCTCTGAAAATCTTCGTCAGGTCCTCCAGGCTATAACTGTTGACCACCTGGGAGGCGTCCAGCTCCGCCAGAGTGTTCATCCTCATATCCAGCGGGGCATCAAACCTGTATGAGAAGCCTCTTTCCGCAGTGTCAAACTGATGGGAAGAGACCCCAAGGTCTGCAATCACCCCGTCTACCGCCCCCACGCCAAGATATCTGATATAGTTTTCCAGAAACCGGAAGTTGCTCCGTATCTTTGTAATCCTCTTGTCTTCAGCCGCATTCGCCAGCGCATCCTCATCCTGGTCAAATACTATCAGCCGTCCCTTCTCCCCAAGTCTTGCCAGAATTTCCCTGCTGTGTCCTCCGCCTCCGAAGGTGGCGTCCACAAAGACACCATCCCTTTTTCCCTCTATGCCCAAGGCATCCACACTCTCGTCCAGCAGTACGCTTTTGTGGTACATAAGTTTTATCCCAGGAGTTTCTCTGTCAGTGATGTGAAGTCATCCTCGCTCATTCTTCCCGTACCAAAGTTCTCCTTAGCCCAAATCTCGATCTTGAAATCATTGCCGGAGAACACGATTTCCTTGTCTACGCCAATCTTTGCCAGCAGGTTCTTCGGAATTATAATCCTTCCAACCTTCTGGTCCAGAGTCACAAGGGCGCGGTCCATCATATATTCTCTATACCATGCGGCATCCTCCCTCCTGAAGAGGTTCAGGCGGCTGCGCACCTGCTCGCTCTCCTGGTCCCACTGCTCGTAAGTGAACATATTCAGGCAGTTGGCAAACAGATCCTTCTTGATCACGAAGGAAACCTCTCCGCCACCGGAGTGCTTTCCGACGATGTTCTTGAAGGCTGCGGGAACCACCACTCTGCCCTTTTCGTCCAGCTTAGCAACGTATTCTCCTATGAATTTTACCATTTTCTCGTCTTTTTGGGGGCTTCTGTACCCGATTGCAAAAATAAGAATTCTTTCCCACTTTTTCCCACTCTCTTCCACTTTTCTCCCAAAAAGTTATCAACAATAAAAACCCCGTCTTTGTTCATAAGACGGGGTATAGGCTTAAAACGCTATTTCAGCGATGGTTTAGGTGCGCAAGGCACACTGCGGAACAGGCTATTCGTCCTCCCTGACGCTGAGCTTTGCCTTGCGGAGGTCGAAGTTGCTTCCGAGGTACTTCTTCCTGGCGTCCGGATTGGCTGCAAGTTCCTCCGGAGTGCCGCTGTAGAGTATTCTGCCCTCGAAAAGCAGGTAGGCCCTGTCTGTGATGGCGAGGGTCTCGTGGACATTGTGGTCCGTGATTATGATTCCGATGTTCTTCCTCTTTAGCTTGGCAATGATGTGCTGGATGTCTTCCACTGCAATCGGGTCCACACCGGCAAACGGCTCGTCCAGCAGGATGAACTTAGGGTTGATTGCCAGTGCCCTGGCTATCTCGCATCTTCTTCTTTCACCTCCGGAGAGTTGGATTCCGTAGCTTTTCCTCACTTTCTGGAGAGTAAACTCCTCGATCAGCATTTCCAGGCGGTCTTTCCTCTCTGCTGCAGGTATATCGCTGAGCTCCATTACGGCGTTGATGTTGTCTTCCACGCTCAGTTTGCGGAATACGGATGCCTCCTGAGCCAGGTATCCGAGGCCTTTCTGGGCTCTGCGATACATAGGGAGGTCTGTAATCTCTTCTTCATCCAGGAAGATCTTTCCGCCGTTTGGCTTTACCAGGCCGGTCACCATGTAGAAACTTGTTGTCTTGCCGGCTCCGTTAGGCCCCAGCAGACCTACGATTTCTCCCTGCTCCACATCATAGGAGACATGGTTCACCACGGTTCTCGGACCGTATTTCTTTACTAGGTTTTCGCAACGTAATCTCATATCACTTGAGTTCTGCGCCCATATCTTTCTTCAGCTGGGCAAATTCCGGGTTGGTTTCCGTGAGGTATCTGTCCTTGTCCTGAGGCATGTACATCTTCTTTACTATGTCTTCCCTGCTCTTGATCTTGACGGCAAGCTTCACGTTTTCGTTCTCCAGGACCTTTCTCAAAAATGCTGCCATCTGGTTTCCTGTCTGCTGCTCTATCCAGGTTTTCTGGCTGGAGTTGCTTACGCAGAAGGAGATGGTGCCGGTTTCCTGGTCAAAAGCCGGATGGGCCTCCTTGAGCATTGCTATGAAGCGGACCAGTTTAGGGTTCTTCTGCTCGTACATTGCCACCATCCTGTTCCAGGCGGCGTTTACTCCTTCCTGGGATACAGGTTTTCCAGTGGACGGGCCCATAAAGTCCAGCGGTTTCTTTTCGGTAACCTCTTCTTCCTTTTTCTCGTTCATCAGGCCGCTGATGCTCAGGCCCGGAGCAAATGCAGGTGCAGGTTTTTCCGGCTCAGGTTTTGGCTCGGCGACAGGTTCTTGAGTAGGCTCGGCAGCAGTTTCTGCAGGAGTTTCAACCTTCTCTGGTTCAGCTGGCTTCTGCTCTGCGACCGGTTCTGCCGGTGCTACAGGTTCTTCAGCCGGTTTCTCTGCTGGCTTTTCCGGTTCACTGAACAGTGATGCCGGCTCTGGAGTTGGTTCTGGATCAGGTTTTTGCTCTGCGACAGGCTCTGCAGGTTTTTCAGGCTCTGGCTCTACCGGTTTCTCTGGTTCTGCTGGTTTTACAGGCTCTGGTGCCGGTTGTGGCTCCGGTGCGGGTGCTTGTACAGGTTCCGGTTTTGGAGCAGGAGCTGGTTCCGGAGCCTTTTCCGGTTGTGGTGCCGGGGCAGGTGCTGCTGCAGGTCTGGCGGCCGGCTCAAGGAGCTGGCTCATCCTCACGAGCATGAACTCCACGAGGAGTCTCTGGTTATTGCTGCGGGCATAGTCGCTCTCGCATTTTTCTGTTACGGCCAAGGCCTTGAACAGGAATTTCAGCGGGCATCTCTGGCTCTGACGCTGGTATTCTGCCTCGAGCTGTGGAGAAACTTCCAGCAGTTTGGCGGAAGCGGTCTCCTTGCAGATCAGAAGGTTGCGCAGATGGTTGCCAAGGCCTCCCACAAAGTACAGGGCGTTGAATCCCTTTGAAAGCACTTCGTCAAAGAGCACAAGGGAATCGGCGAACCTTCCTTCCAGAGAATTATCGATGAGCTTGAAATAATATTCGTAGTCGAGTACGTTAAGGTTCTTTATTACGGAGGCGTAATCCACCGTGCTTCCGCAATAGGCCACTACCTGGTCGAACAGGGTAAGGGCGTCTCTCATTGCACCGTCCGCCTTCTCTGCAATCACGTGCAGGGAACCGTCGTCTATTGTTACCTCTTCCTTCTGGGCTATCATCTTGAGGTTCTTGACGATATCAGGAATGGAGATGCGGTTGAAATCATATACCTGGCACCGGCTGAGGATGGTCGGGATAATCTTGTGCTTCTCCGTTGTGGCGAGAATGAAGATGGCGTGTGCAGGCGGTTCTTCCAGAGTCTTCAGGAAGGCGTTGAACGCGCTGGTGGAGAGCATGTGGACCTCGTCTATGATGTATACGCTGTACTTTCCGATCTGAGGTGGAATCATCACTTTCTCCGTCAGGGCGCGGATGTCGTCCACGGAGTTGTTGGAGGCGGCATCCAGCTCGTGGATGCAGTAGGAGCGGCCTTCCTCAAATGATTTGCAGCTCTCGCACTGCCCGCAAGGCTCCATATCCTCGCCCGGGTTCATACAGTTGATGATCTTGGCGAAGATTCTGGCGGTGGTGGTTTTGCCCACACCTCTAGGTCCGCAGAAAAGATATGCGTGTGCCAGCTGGCCTCTCTTGATTGAGTTCTTGAGAGTTGTGGCTATGCTGTCCTGACCGATCAGAGTCCCGAATGTGGCGGGACGGTATTTCCGTGCCGATACGATGAATTTTTCCATAGCCACAAATTTAGGAAAAAACGGAGAATTATTTCTAATTTTGCCATCCTTAAAAAGAAGTATCACCATATACCCCTCAGATGAAGAAAGATTCGTTGCTGTTTGCTTTCACAAAGACAAATTCTCCAGTTGCATACTGCATACTCAGCATAGGGATGGGAACCAGGGACGAGGACCCGAAGTTCAACGGCCTGGCCCATCTTACGGAGCACATGCTTTTCAAGGGAACTCCCAACCGCTCGTCGGTGAACATATCCAGTTATCTGGAGAAGGTGGGAGGAGACCTTAACGCCTTTACCACCAAAGAGCGCATCGTGCTGTATTCCACCACTTTGAAGGAGGATATCAGGAAGGCGGCCGGCCTGGTTTTCGAGGTGGCGTTCGCTTCCTCTTTCCCGCTGGAGGAACTCAAGAAAGAGAAGGAAGTGGTCTATGACGAGATCATAACCTACCAGGATTCCCCGTCTGAACTGCTTTTCGATAACTTTGAGGGAGAACTTTTTGAAGGAACCCCTCTGGGATATTCCATACTCGGCGACAAGAAAACCCTTGAGCCGATAACTCCGGCGATACTCAAGAAAAGCCGCGACAGGTTTTTCCGCCCGTCCAACATGACTCTTTCCGTTGCGGGAAACTTTGAGGAGAAAGAGATTATGGCTATTCTGCAGAAGGAGCTGGAAAAGTGGAGTCCGGGAGCAACTCTTTGCACTTCTTACGGAAAGCTTCCGGAGACAAGCCGTCCGTTTGCGGGAAAGAAACTGGATGGAGAAGGGGATTTTAAGGCCACGTTCATAGAGGGCAAGAAGTTCGACCGCTGCGAGGACCGCAAACTCCGCCAAGCGCACTGCATTGTGGGATGTACGGCATTCTCCTACTACGAGAGGAGGAAGAGGGCGGCGCTTTCCCTGATAACAAATATGCTTGGCGGCCCGGCATCCAACTCCCGCCTGAGCTTATCGCTGAGGGAAAAGCATGCGCTTGTCTATCACATAGATGCAAGCGTGGTTTCCTACAAGGACACCGGTATTTTCTGCATATACTTTGGCTGCGACAAGAAGTATCTGGACAAGTGTATGAGACTTATGTGGAAGGAACTCCAAAGATTTGTGGAAGAGCCTCTTACCCCAAGAGTGCTGGCGGCTGCCAAGAAGCAGATGATAGGCCAGCTTTCCATTTCCGGAGACAACGCTGAGGCCCGCAGCCTTACCATAGGAAAGAGTCTGCTCCTTACCGGAGATATTACCTCCATTGAGCAGATCCGCTCAGAAATAGAGAGCGTTACCTCCGAAGATATTCTTGAAGTCTCACGCCAGATTCTGCGCCGGGACCGCATGAGCCGCCTTGTATTCTACTAGGATATGGAAAAACTATTGTCCGCATTGAACTGGATCGAGAGGCAGACTCACACCCGCACCAATCACGCTCAGATGCTGGTAGGGCGGGAGGAAGGTCTGTATCTCCGCGATTTTGTCGTGCGGAACAATTGTAAGCGGGTACTTGAGATAGGGACTTTCACCGGTTATTCTCTTGCCTGCCTGGCAGATGGGGCAAAAACTCTTGGCGGCAGGGTGGATGCCATCGAGATAAACAAGGAGCTTGACTACATCATAGAGGAGGGCCTCAAGCGGGCTGGAGTGTCTGAACTGGTAAAGGTGTCCTATGGAGATGCCCTGGAAATCCTTCCTTCGATCGCTGAGGAATATGACCTGGTATTTATTGATGCTGACAAGAGGCAGTATCCTCAGTATTATGAACTTACACTGCCTCTCGTAAAGCCCGGGGGATATATCCTTGCAGACAATGTTTCCTGGTATGGAAGGACTTCCTCTCACGAGGATCCGAAGAGTGCGGGCATCTCTTCTTTCAATTCTATCGTTGAATCAGACAGCCTCGTGGAAAGCCATCTTGTAGATATCCGCGACGGCCTTCTTGTAATACGCCGCAGATAGGGCATTTTTTGCTATATTTGTGGAAACAAGAATTTCAACTAAAACAAATCTATCTATCATGAAAAAATTGTTCATTATGGCACTTGCTGCAATGGCATTTGCAGCTTGCGGCGGAAACGGCGGTTCATCCTCCAGCAATGTTGAACCTCTTAAGGAAGGAGTTAAATTCGAGGCTGACAACTACACCGTTATGCTTCCTACAGGTATGGAGGAGTCATTCAAGTATGGTGATGTCCTGAATGCTAAGACGGCAGACGGTGATGTCAAGTTCGTGATAAACTATTTTACCGGCGGCCCTTCAAAGAGCCAGCTTAAGACCACTGGAGATGGCCTCAAGAGTATGGTTCACGCTTGGGACCAGAGCGCTGTCAGCGAAAATCCAGTAGTTGACGGAAACATGGTAACACTCAAGTCCAAGCTCAACGGCAATATCAGAATGGACTACACTTATCTGAAGGAAGATGGAGTTGGTGTTACCGGAAACTTTGAATTCCCTGAAAGCCAGGCAGCTGATTGGGAGGGCAAATTCCTTCCTATCCTGAAGTCCGTGGTATTTAAATAATGAGGCGCCATTTCTTCTCTGCGACAGTTATCCTTCTGGCCGCTGCCTGCCTGTCGTCCTGCAAATATTTCAAGGTGGGGGAAACCTCCACCAGGCCATTGCTTGCAGATACCACTGAAACCCTGCTCCAGGCCTGGAATATGGCATACCCGCAGGGCTGGATGGAAGAGGAGAAATCTCCGTCCATCAAGTATCTGTTCTACGACATAGATAAGGATGGATTGGACGAGCTCTTCATCAGCCGCGGACCATGGTCCATGGCGGTGTTCACCTTTGCGGGAGACAGCCTTAACTGCCTGTCTTCCAAGTGGCACGACAGGATGAGCTATGAGGTGGTGGAAGGAGGATACCTTCTGGAGTTTTTCGAGGTTTACGAGAGCCAGTTCAACAGGGAGCAAAATTGGATTTTCTACCGTCTGGACGGCAGCCGTCCGGTGGATTCAGGATGGTTCACGGAAGTTTTCTCCGGGAACGAGGCTAAGGATGATTTTGATTCTGAAGTTACGCTGAGGCTTGCGGATTCAGCCGCGGTTGCACAGCGTCCTTTCGATTTAAGGGAACCGGATTACCGGGTTGTCGAAAGGGAAGAATATGTCAGGCACACTCCAGCCGAAGAAGTTGCCGCCGCTTCTGTACTGGTGGACAAACTTCCTGGCTGGAAAGAAGTTACCGTTGAGGAATGAGAACCGAGGTAGATCCTAAAACCACAAAAAGGGCAAGGGCGTTCGAGATGTGGATGACCTCTCCGATGCCTATGGTCACCCTCTTCAAGACATACGACGTGAGCCGTCTTGTCAGGTTCTGCAAAAGGAAGGGCTATAAGTTCAATATGGCTCTATGCTGGTGCCTGTGCAAGGCGGCAAGCGGAGTGGAGGAGTTTTATATGGTGCCGGAGCAGGGGAAACTGTTCAAATACGACCGCCTTGCCGTAAACGTGGTTGTGGATACTGCCGACGGTGGAATAAGCCTCTGCGATGTGCCTTACAGCGAGGATATCTCAAAGTTCAACAGTGATTATGTGGCCCTTACCGGAAAAACCAGACAAACCTGCAGCGACCAGCTTCTTGGATCTGAATATGCCATTCTAGGAACCTCCACTCTTCTGGATACGGAACTGGATGGCATAATCAACCAGTATTCAGGAAGATGGAACAACCCTTTCATCGCCTGGGGCAGATATGGCAGAAGGGGACTTTTCAAGACGGAGCTTAAAGTTTCCATGCAGTTCCACCACTCCCAGATGGACGGGGCCCAGGCCGCAAAATATCTGGAAATTCTGCAGAAGACTATCGCGATTTAGATGCATTTTCCTATTGGATTTTTGCGGAAATTGGTTTAACTTTGTAAGGATTGAAAAACAAACAAAAGAGAAAGCTATTTCAATTATTTTATAACAACCTAAAAATCAACATTTATGGCAAACGCACTTCCTCAATTGGATTTCATGCAGGCAGTAAAGCTTGCTTGGAGCCGTGTTAAAGAGACTACAGGACGTTCACGCAGATCAGAGTTCTGGTGGGCAATGCTGGTACTTTGTGTAGGTGGTGGCATCGTAGGAGCTATCCTCAAGGCCATCCCTTATATTGGATTCTGGCTCTATCTGATCGTTTACATCGGCATTCTGGTTATTTCTCTTCCACTTTTCATGCGCCGTATGCATGACATTGGCAAAGGAGACGGCCTTGTAAAGGCATATGCCGTTGTTTTCGCTTGCTACCTTCTCGTTATGTTCCTCACCTGGTTGTTCTGGCACATTGGCTGGGCTGCAACTTTCATCACAGGATTCCTGACAATCCTTGTTTCCTTGGCATTGGCAGTAATCGGAATCATCCTGATCGTTAACTGCGCACAGGACGGAAAGCCTGAGACTAACGAGTGGGGTCCATCTCCTAAGTATGTAGACGGACCAGCCCCTGAGAATCCAGCTCAGTAGTATCTGCCTGGGATTTTATAGGAAAAAAAAAGATGGCCGCCCGGCCATCTTTTTTTGTTATATCTTGTCCATCCCTTTGGTGAACTTTATCCAGTAGTATTTCAGTGGATTCTTGTACTTGAGAAGTTTCCACGGGCGGCTCTGGTGAGGCCGGTGGATAACCGGCAAAGTCGTGAACACATAGTTCTTCAGGCCGCTGTTAAGGGCTTCGTGAGAAATGGTTACATCGTACCAGTTCTTGGAAGGATCCAGGGTGTTGAAGTCAAATGCTTTCAAAAGGGCAGGGGTAAGAAGGCTGCAGCAGAAGCTGCAGTGCTTCCTGGTGTCTATAACCTGGTTTTCCTTTCCGAGCATGTGCTTGTAAGGATAGTTTATAACTCCCTGGTCATCCACGGTAACCGCGGCTGCAATGGCGCAATCCGGCCTCTGGATAGCTCCGTCTGCAAGGCCCTGGAGAGTGTCTTTCTTTACCGTAACGTCGCTTTCCACGATAAGCACTCCGGCATCCTCTTCAAGGGCTTCTCTTTGGACTGTCTGGAGCACCAGGAGATAGTTTGGAGACGGATGGTCCGTAATGTCCTTAAGATTTACCAGAGTGAATCCATATTCCTTGGAAGCCTTTTCCAGAATGGCAGTATTCTCGTCAGTGGAAAAATCATTGTAAACGGTATATGTATGAGGGAAGGCCATCTCAGAAGACTGGATGGCCTTTATCGTTTCCATCGTGGATTCTATGGAATCTTTTACGGGGGTGATGATGTTGATTTTCTTCATCTTCTACATATTTGGCAAGCTTTCTTTCATCACAGTCCAGAAACCACCGGTCATCAGTACAATAATAAGAAGTCCCAGAAGCGAAATAATAAGCCCGGCAATAGCCAGTCCTCTTGGAACCTTGAAAACTCCTATGAAGGAGAACAAGAGGCCCAAAAACCAGACCAGCCATCCGATAATCGGGATCCATCCAAGGAACAAGGCGATAATAGCGAGAACAAATCCGGCTACTCCGATGCCGTTGCTTTTGCGTGGCTGCTCTACGTAATACTGCTGCTGATAGGTTTGCTGATAGGTCTGCTGTGGCGGCTGCTGTGTATAGTTAGGTTGCTGTTGCTGCCAGTTTTGCTGAGGAGGTGGAGGCGGCGGAGGAGTCTGCTGCTGAGTATATCCTTCAGGCTGTGCTTCCTGAGGATTATCCAGCCACTTTCCGCAGAATTTGCATTTGATTGCCGCGGCGTTGATTACCTGGCCGCAGAAGGGGCATCGCTTGGTCAGTTCTTCCATATCGTTGAATAATTACTAATAATTGCTTAGAGCCTCTGCACTGTTTTGGTATTTAATGGCTTTCTTGTACACTCCTTCAGGATTGGGAATATCGCAGTCCAGAAGTATATCATCGCCAGGGTTTGGCGGGCAGATGCTCCTTATGAGTTTTCCGTTTTCCCAGTAATACCGGTATTCATACTCTTTGCCGTCGTATCCCATTACCCTGTAGAAGTAAAACTCCGGATTGCCGGTCTTGGGGTCAAATAGGAATTCGCAGTAGTATTCTCTAGGGGCGACATTCCATTTGCTGCGGACAAAGAAGACATTGCGGTCAAAGGACCACTCTGACCAGTCTTCCGGGTTGCCCAGGACGTAGAAGATTTCAGTTTTAGACGCGTGAGGCCCGGACGGAGACCACATTTCCTTGATATCCAGAGTAGTGCTGTTGATGAAAATACCATCGTAATAGTCTCCGACGGCCTTGATCATTTCATTTGCCGTAGCGTAATCCTTGCGGATTTTTGCTATGGCCTTTTCCGTTGTGTTCTGGGCTTGGAGTCCTGCCGGGGCCAGAATAAGCGCGGCAAGGACGGCCAGCAATGTCTTTTTCATAATCAGTAGTTCCAAAGGTCATTCATAGTGGCGATCTGGAAAATCATCTTTGCCCTGGAGAGAGCCTCTTCCGGACTTGGGATATAGTCCTCGTCAGCCTGCTGGGTGTTGTTTATAAGGGTCTTGAGCAGTTTCCCGTCCCAGAAATAGTAGCGGCATTCCACGGTCTTGTCGTGGTAGTCCGTATTCTTGGAGTGGAAGAATACCGGCTGGCAATGCTCGGGTTTGCCGTCATCCGGGTCATACCAGAGGATTTCGTAATAGTATTTCTGGCTGCCGATGTTGTAAGTGTAGCGGGCGAATCTCGGGAATCTCTGGATTACGGATTCTTCTTCGCTGAGGTCCAGGCCGAAGAAAATCTCCATTTTCCCATTGTGCTGTCCGCTTCCCGGCCACATTTCGTCTGAGGTTATGACAATCTTGTCCTTGGCGGGATATTCAGGGTCTGACCTCATCTGCAGCATATTCATTGCACTGGCGTATGACTCGCGGATTGTTGCCAGCTGCTTTTCTTTGCTGTTCTGCGCTTCTGCTGCCACAGGCAAGAGCATCAATGCCAGCAGGGCGAGAGTTAAGATTCTGCTTTTCATGATTCTATGTTTTTAACTTGTATCCTGTTAGTTGTAATCTACATCCATCCAGCACTTCCATCCTCCGTTAAGTATGTTTCCTCCTCTCCACTCGGCCTCTCCCATCTGGAAGTCAACCTCGTCGTTATGAGGGTAGATCTTGGCAGGATAGAGCGGTGCCCAGCGGCCGTATTCATCGTTGACAATGAAGCGGTAGGCATCCAGTCCGCGGCTGAAGAAGAACTTGAGCATCTGCTGGTCGTTCGTAAGTACGGAAGTGGTGTCTGCCTTGTCGCGGTCTCCTCCGCTGTATCC
The DNA here is from genome assembly GCA_017961175.1 of Bacteroidales bacterium. Lineage (GTDB taxonomy): Bacteria > Bacteroidota > Bacteroidia > Bacteroidales > UBA932 > Egerieousia. The sequence goes on along the minus strand of JAGCXV010000022.1, from coordinate 10,529 downwards.
GAAGCTCTGGTCTACCGGAACCCAGCCTACGCCCTCATAGTAAACCTCAGCCCAGTCGTGCAGGTTAACGTGGCCCGGATGAACCATCCATCCGCTCTGCCAACGGGCAGGAACGCCCTTATAGCGCGCCATTGTCATGAACAGCAACGATACCTGTCCGCAATCTCCGTGCCCGTTCTTGAGGACGTACATAGGGATGTTAGGAATGGTGGAGTAGTCTCTTGCGCCGGCCCAAGGGATGTTCTCGGTAACCCAGCACCAGATTCTCTTAACCTTCTCGTAAGGCTCGGTAGCCTCTCCGACCAGGCTGTCAGCCAGGGTCTTGATCTTGTCCGTAAAGACGATGTGCCTTTCCCTTTCTGCTGTGTAGGTCTTGTAGATCAGCGATGTGGTATCGTATGGCTTGATCTGCTCTTCCAGGTTTGCAAAATACTGGTTGTATGAAGTGTAGCTGAGATCATATCCAACCTTGAGGGTATCCTTTCCGTTGGAAACCATCTCCACGTAAAGGCTTCTTCTTGCAGCGTCCGGGCTGGAGATTATGTATCCGTTTCCAATGTATGCGCCCTCTGCTCCGAGAATCTGGGAACCGTCTTCAGAGAATGTGGTTGCAAGGGTTCCGTCTGTAGCCGCGCAAGCGTATCCCAGGCTTTCCTTCTTGCTAACCTTGGTGTTAAGGCCCCTGAACCTGATTACAGGTTTAACCTCAGGAAGATCCAGGTCCTTGTAGTTGGAATTGTATCCGATGAACACTCTCTTGAGCTCTATGTCTTTCTGCCTTTCCTTCTCTTTAGGATATGGAAGCCACATCCTTACGACTTCTCCGGCAGGAACTGCGTCCGGCATTACCCTCATAAGTACGTGGACGGTCATCTTTACAGGATCCACATAGGAAGTTGCGCGGATGTCCTTGCCCCACACCTGCTGGAAGCATGCGTCTGAGATAACCTTAGGAAGATAATCCTTCAGGAAGTCTCCGGTTGTTCCGGTCTCAGGTCCCTCGATCGCTTCACGGGCTGCAACGCATACCGGATCTACCAGGAAAAGATTGCCCGGGCCTTTGCGGAAATAGCGCCTTTCTCCGTCTATTGTCTTGCATTCCAGGGCGCCTGTCTGCCTCCAGAGTTCCAGCTGGGCCTCTGTAACGTTAGGAATGTACTTCTTGATGTATTCCAGAACCTCAGCTTCGTTCTTGTTGAAATCGGCGAGGATTCTCTGCATCTTGTCTTTCTCGAAGTTGATGAGATACCTGTCGGCCTCCGACAGGGAGTCGCACATCAGGGCTTCGGAAAGTATTTTGTTTGCCTTGTTGAACTGTCCGTCTTCGATCAGGTCGTCCAGAGTAGCCTCATCAAGTTTTGGAGACATCTTTGGAGCGTTTGACGTGCAGAATGTTACGAGTACTGCCGCAGAGATGGCGGCTGCTGCATAGAGCAGCTTGCAGATAGTTTTCATATAGTAGAGTTATTGGTTTTCGGTTCAGCAGTAACAAATATAATAAAAGCGAGTGAAAAAATCACTCGCTTTTATCAATTCCGGGAAGGTTGAAACGGCTTTTAGCCCTTTACCCTTTCTCCGTAGGTGCGGTCCTCGACCTTTACGCTGATCTTCTCGCCGTTCTGGATGAAAAGCGGAACCATGATCTTTGCTCCGGTTTCCAGAGTTGCCTCCTTGAGAGCGTTGGTGGAAGCGGTGTTGCCCTTTACTGCAGGCTCGGTGTAGGTAACCTCGAGCTCAACGAATGAAGGGAGTTCGCAGGTGAGGATTTCCTCATTGTCTGCCCATACCATCATCTCGACGTTCTGGCCTTCCTTCATAAGGTCTGCGTTCTCTACAAAGTCCTTGTCCAGGTGAACCTGCTCGTAGGTCTCGCGGTGCATGAAGTTGAAACCGGTCTCGTCTGCATAGAGATACTGGTAAGGTCTCCTTTCTACAGATACGAGGTCTATTCTTTCTCCGGCTCCGTATGTGTGCTCCAGAAGCTTTCCGGTCTGGAGGTCCTTGAATTTCGTTCTTACGATGGTGTTTCCTTTGCCAGGTTTAACATGCTGGAAATAAACCAGCTGGCAAGGATGGTCGTTGAAAAGGAAGAAAATTCCGTTCTTAAAATCTGCTGTAGTTGCCATATATAATACTGTAAAATTTGCCGCAAATATAACTCTTTAGCCTGATTTTTAAAAATCTGGCGGTTGAGGTAAGCTGCCATTTAGGGGTGGATGTAGCCCCGCAAACTCCAATGTTGTCTCCGCGCTTGAACCATCCTTTATCTATCTGGCTCAGCGACTGGATATTGTAAGATCTTGGATTGTACTTTTTGCAAAGCTCGTAGAGAACCTTTCCGTTGGATGATTCCTTTCCGCTCACAAAGATTATGACGTTGTGGCTCTGGGCGAAGGCGCTCAGGCGGGCGTGTCTCTGGGCCACCTGGCGGCAGATGGTGTCGTGGACCGTAAGGGCGGACTTGTCTGCCATCCTTTCCCTGATCATATCGCAGACCTGGGCATATTCCACAGGGTCCTTAGTGGTCTGGGAGAAAATGTTGACCGGCTTTGTGAAATCCACCTTGTCTATCTGTCCGATATTCTCCACAACCACGGCACGTCCCTCGGCCCTTCCAACAAGACCGTTCACTTCCGCATGGCCGATTTTGCCGAAGATAACGATCTGTCCACCCGTGTCCGCAATCTTTTTCTGCAGCTGCAGCACAACCGGGCAGGTACAGTCTATGAGCCGGATGTTCCTCTCCTTTGCAAGGTCATACGTGGAAGGCGGCTCGCCGTGGGCGCGGATCAGCACCGTGGTGTTTTCCAGGCGGCCCATCTGCTCTTTGTCTATCACCTTCAGGCCCTTCTTTTCCAGGCGGTCCAGCTCGGAGTTGTTGTGAACTATGGCTCCCAGGGTGTAAAGCTCCCGCTTCTGCCCGAGGTTTTCCTCGGCCGTGCGGACAGCCCTCACCACTCCGTTGCAGAAACCGGAATCCCTGTCTATTTCTACGTTGACCTTCATTTCTTGCACACAAAGATAATCGTTAATTGAAAACAGATTCGTAAATTTGTCAAATTAAATGAGAGTTCTATGGCAAGCGGAAAGATCATAATCGCGATAGACGGTTATTCGTCTACAGGAAAAAGCACCTTCGCCAAGCTGGTGGCCAAGGGTCTGGGTTACATTTATGCTGACAGCGGCGCCCTTTACCGTGCCGTCACGTATTTTGCCTACACCAACGGTTTCATAGATGACCGCGGGAATATCGACAAGGAAAACCTGCAGAGAGTGCTCCCTAAGGTGGAAATAACCTTCCGCACCAACAAGAAGGGAGACAGCCAGACCTTCCTCAACGGCGCCAACATAGAAAAGTACATCCGCCAGTCCACCGTGTCTTCACACGTGAGCCCGATCGCTGAGATTCCTTTTGTAAGGGATTTTGTCAACGTGATGCTCAGGCGCATGGGACAGGACAAGGGCCTGGTGATGGACGGCAGGGACATTGGAACGGCCGTGTTCCCGAATGCGGAAGTCAAGATATTCATGACCGCCAGCGAGCAGGTAAGGGCAATGCGCCGTTTCAAGGAACTCCAGGCCAAGGGAGAGAAGGATACATTCGAGAGCGTGCTGGAAAACCTCAAGAAGAGGGATTACATAGACTCCCACAGGGCGAAGGATCCGCTTACCAAGGCCAAGGACGCCATAGAGCTGGACAACAGCAGCATGAGCCTGGAAGACGAGATAGAGTGGCTTAACACCATATTGCTTCCGAATTTCAACCTGAAGGTAGAACTGCCGCAGCAGGAGATTTAAACAAAGGGATATGAAGATACTTATCATCGACGATGAAAAAAGCATCCGCCTTGCCCTGAAGGATATCCTTGAGGACGAGGGCTACGAGGTGACTTTGGCCGAGAACGGAAAGGAGGGGCTGGATAAAGCCTTAGCGGATCGCTATGATGTGATATTCTGCGATATAAAGATGCCGGTAATGGACGGAATGGAAACTTTGGAGAAGATGGTTGCCGAGGGAGTGGAGAGTTCCATCGTCATGATTTCCGGGCACGGAGACATAGACACTGCCGTCAAGTGCATAAAGGCCGGGGCATATGATTTCGTATCCAAGCCTCTGGACCTGAACAGGGTTCTCATTACCGTTAAGAACGCTTCCGACCATAAGGAAGTTGTGGCTGAGAACAAGACTCTCAAGAAAAAGGTTGCGGCATCCTCAACGGTTCAGGAAATAGTAGGGCAGTCCAAGGCCATAATGCAGGTCAAGGAGATGATAGACCGCGTTGCCCCGACAGACGCCAGGGTACTCGTTACAGGTTCTAACGGAACTGGCAAGGAGCTGGTGGCCAGATGGCTGCACGAGAAGAGCCCGAGAGCCAAGATGCCGTTTATCGAGGTCAACTGCGCCGCTATTCCTAGCGAACTTATAGAGAGCGAGCTCTTCGGACACGAGAAGGGCAGCTTCACCTCAGCGATCAAGCAGCACAAGGGAAAGTTCGAGCAGGCAGACGGCGGAACCCTCTTCCTGGATGAGATCGGAGACATGAGCCTTTCCGCCCAGGCCAAGGTTCTGAGGGTGCTTCAGGAAAACAAGCTTACAAGAGTGGGCAGCGACAAGGACATCAATGTAAACGTAAGAGTCGTTGCAGCAACCAACAAGAATATCCCGGAAGAAATCCAGAAGGGAACTTTCCGCGAGGACCTTTACCATCGCCTGAGCGTAATTGTGATAAGGGTTCCGGCTCTCTCGGAGAGGAAGGAAGACATTCCGCTTCTGGTGGAGCATTTCATAGACGAGATTTCCAAGGAAAGCGGTATGGGAAAGAGGAGTATCAACAAGGATGCCCTGGAAGAACTCAAGAAACATTCCTGGACCGGAAATATCCGCGAGCTCAGGAACGTTGTGGAGCGTCTTATGATTTTGGGAGGAAATCCTATCACGAAGGCGGATGTAACCTTGTTGGCTAGCCCGATGTTCAGATAGAGGATCTCTCTATCCTTATCCTCAGAATCTGAGGAGTATCCGGATTTGTCCTTACGAGAAGGGTAACCCTGAGATTTTCAGACCCCGTTTTGAGAGTGCCTATGGCGTATTTCATAGGCGGGTTGCCGCTTTTGTGTATGATTACGAAGGATTTTGGAGTGTACTGGGAGAAGAAATTCTTCATAATCTGGGTAGCCTGGGTCTGGGAACATTCGGTAGGGCTTCCGAAGATATCTATCTCCAGATTCTTTGCAAACCAGGCGGAAAGCTTGTCCGCGTCTCCCTTCTGTATGTACTTGGCTATAGGGATGAAAACATCTCCTCCCTGGCTCTGTGCCTTTGTGTTAAAGCAGAAAGCCAAAACCAGCAGCGCTGCACCCAGCAGAGCCGCCGCCTTTGTCCTCAAGGGGAAGATATTTCCGTTTGTCATCTTTCAGGATAGTGTCTGAACTGCTGAAAAAACAACAAAAATCACGCCATTTTTGCCTGTTTTGTGTTAAATTTGCAAGAAGGCATTTTAAGAAATGAAGATAAAGCTGATTTGCGTAGGCAAGACGGATTTCTCCTTTGTGGAAGAGGGGATGAAGTTGTATTCCTCCAGGCTTAAGCATTATTGCAAGTTTTCCGAGGTTTACATTCCGGCTCTCAAAGGAGCCTCGTCGCTGAGCAAAGACCAGATAAAAGAGAAGGAGGGGGAGCTGATTCTCAAAGAGATAGGGGCTGTAAAGGGAAAGGTTTCCGGGAAGAAGGTAGTGCTGCTGGATGAAAGGGGAGAAAGCCTGGGTTCCGAGGCCTGGGCGGCCAAACTGGAGAAGGATCTTGCCGGGGAGAAGGAACTGTGCTTTGTAATTGGAGGGGCGTACGGTTTTTCCCAGGCCGTGTATGATACGGCATCAGGGATGCTTTCACTTTCCAGGATGACTTTTTCCCATCAGATCGTGAGGCTGATTTTCCTGGAGCAGCTTTACAGGGCAATGACGATAATTAAAGGAGAGCCTTATCACCACGCATAGGAGAGTATGAAGGAGGTATTCGGATTCATAAAACGCAATATCCTGCCGCTGGCCGTTCTGGGAGTGGCGGTTTGCCTGGTTTTGAGTTTCCTCCTGAGCGGGGGCAGGGATGACCTTGCTTCCGAGGCCCGCAGTCTTCAGGATAATCTCCAGAAGAGAGAGGCCCTGCTGGATGAGTTTGCATATCAGGCCCTGGACCAGCCGGCTGACAAATGGCTGGAGATAAAGGACCTGCCGGAGGATATGGTGATCTACCGCTACCGGTCGGACACTCTCCAGAGCTGGGTTCACCAGTTCCCGTTTGCCAACGACGATCTCAGGGAAAGTTCCATTTACCAGATTTTCCGCTCGGAGCATTATCTGGAAGGGCAGAGCCGCTTCCTTTATCCGTTCTCCTACCTTTCCGGAAAGGAGCAGTATGTGAATATCGGAAGCAGCTGGTATGTTATAAAGAGTTATGTCGAGGATGATGTCAGGGTAATAGCCGGATTGCTTGTAAAGACAGACAAGAAGGTTGCAGATGCTCTAGGAATGAGCGTGTTCAACCCGGCTTTGGGAATATCTGAAGATGTGGATATCCAGCCGGTTACCTTTGAAAGCTGCGGAGAGGAAATCCTTGGTGTGGACAATGAGCTGCTGTTCATCCTTCAGAGGGATGTTACGGTCGGAAAGATTTCCGCTGTCAGTCCTTTCACCTGGTTAGCCCTGGCTTTTGCAACGCTGGCCTTCATATTCTATCTGCACCGCCGCCGCAGCCTCGGACGTCTGGCCGTTTATATAGTCGGACTTACGGTTCTTTGGGTGATAAGTTTCCGTCTTGGGGCAAGAAGCGCTTATTCTTCCACATTCTTCTCTCCAACGGTTTATGCTGATTCCGGATTATTCTCATCGATAGGCAACCTTCTTCTCAACAACCTGTACGTTAGCCTTCTGGTACTGGGCTTCTATATGCTCAGGTCATATTATTTAGAGAGCCTGCGCCACCGCTCGGGCTGGAAGAAATGGGCCGGAATAATCCTGCTTTGCGCCATTCCGGTAGTCCTCTGCCTTTATATCAACTACACGCTGAGGAGCCTTGTGGCCAATTCCTCCATCAACATGGAGCTTTACAAGGTGACGGAGATTTCCATTTACACGGTTCTCTGCTACCTTTCCTACGCACTGCTGTTCCTGATGCTGATGTTCAGCCTGCAGCTGATCGCGTCGCTGATGAAAATGAGAAGGCAGAGAAGCCTTCTGTCTATCCGCAACACCCTGCTTTTCACCATACTGATTTCCCTTTACACCTTGCTTACGGTTACATCGCTGAGTTCCAGGAAAGAGAAGGAATGGAGCCGGCTTATGGCCAACCGCATTTCCGTGGAAAGGGATCTTGGGCTGGAACTGGAGCTCAGGGAGGTGGAACAGAAGCTCTGGGATGACCCGATTTCCACCGTGCTTCTGTCTGCTCCTCAGGAAAACCTCCCGATGCTGGAGATGAGGTTCAGCGAGCTTTACTTCCAGTCCATAAAGCAGAAATACGTGATTAACCTTTCCGTCTGCCGCCCGAGCGAATCTATCCAGATTGGTCAGATGGTGGTTAACTGCCTGGAGTATTACAAGGCAAAGATGGCACAGTATGATGCCGTTCCGATATCTGAAGGAAGTTCCTTCTACTATCTGAGCAACTTCAACGGCCAGGTTGGCTACCTTGGGCTGTTCCCGTATCTTACGGAGAACGGGGCGATCAATCTTTTCATAGAGATTACCGCAAGGTATGAAGAGGGTAAGGCCGGCTATCCGGACAGTTTCTCGGATTATCAGCCGGATGATTTCAACATCCCTCAGATCTACTCTTATGCCAAGTATCACGACGGCCGTCTGGTGCTTTTCCGCGGAAGGTATGATTACCCGATGTATGATAAGGAGTTTGACAGAACGACAACTCTCAAGGACGGCTATGTGCATAGGGTTAATAAGGTAACGGACCACAATACGGTGGTAATCAGCCGCCTGGAGCGCAACCTCTTCCCATATATAGTTTCCCTTTCCTATCTGGTCCTGTTCTTCTTCCTGTTCTTTATGGCAGTGATCAGGATCAGGAAGGCAAGAAGGCGCGCAGCTGCGGCGCTTAAGCGTTCCCACAAGTCCTGGGGCAGAAGGCTGAACTTCCTCATCTCGATTGTGGTTGCCGCTTCCCTTCTTGCGGCTACCGTAGGCAGCGTATGGTACAGCGTAAGCTACTACAAGCTGCACAGCCGCCTGCAGATGGAGGAGAAAAACCAGACCGTAGGCAAGACACTGTCTACGTATTTTACATATGTCCAGGACTATACGGATGTCAATTCGTCCGAGCTTGTTAGCGTGATGGACCGTCTGGCAAACGACACGCACTCCGACATCAACCTCTATGATCCTTCGGGAAAGATTATCCGTTCTACAAAGATGGATCTTTTCCAGAAGTTCATCCTTTCCTCAAGGATGAATCCTAAGGCCTATTCTGATGTGGTGGTCGGGCAGAAAAGCCAGATCTTCAACAAGGAGAAGATAGGGGCATACAGCTACTATTCCCTTTATTCTCCGATTTACAACCATAACGGAAAACTCGTGGCCATAGCGGATATCCCTTATTTCACCAAGGGAGGAGACCTTAACGGAGACCTTTCTTACGTTGTTGCCACCATCATTAACATAAGTATCATCCTGTTTATCATAGCGCTGTTCCTGTCCAGGCTGCTCTTCTCAAGGGTTACCAGGCCTCTGAGCGACCTTAGCGCCAAGATGAAGTCTATGGATGTGTCCAGCGCTCCTGAGCACATCACCTACAAGAGCAACGATGAGATAGGGCTTTTGGTTGACGCCTACAACAAGATGGTGGATGATGTGGCTGAGAGTACACGCAAGATGGCGGTGGCGGAAAGGGAGAAAGCCTGGAGCGACATGGCCCGCCGCATTGCCCACGAAATCAAGAATCCTCTGACTCCTATGAAACTCAGTATCCAGAGGATTATAATGCTTAAGCAGAAAAATGCGCCGGGATGGGAGGATAAGCTGGAAGCCATTTCCTCTTCTCTCCTGGAGCAGATAGATATACTTTCCAATACGGCAAGCGAGTTCAGCAGCTACGCCAAGTTCTATGTTGAGGAGATTTCCGTATTCAACCTATATGATGTAATCAGGCAGCAGAAGGATTTGTTCGATAACAACGATAATATAAGGATTTCCTTCAGCCACGAGAGCGAAAACTGCTGGGTGAAGGCTCGCCGTGAGCAGATTGTAAGGGTTCTCAATAACTTGATATCCAACGCTGTTCAGGAACTGGGCAATTCCGAGGATAAAGGATTTATCACCCTGAGCCTCCTGGAAGATGGAGACTTCTGGAAAGTCAGTGTGGACGACAACGGAAACGGAGTGACAGAAGAGAACCTGAAGAGTCTCTTCCAGCCGAACTTCACCACGAAGAGCAGCGGCAACGGACTCGGACTTGCCATCTCCAAGAATATCATAGAACAGAGCGGAGGAAGTATCTGGTACTCCCGCAGCGAACTTCTGGGAGGCGCCTGCTTCTCATTTACGCTGCCGGTTTACAAGCCTGGTAAAGAAGAAATTATCGCAGAGGAAAACAACAATCTATAAGCTATGACACATTATAAATTTGACAAAGAGCTGAACCGCAAGGGAACAAGCTGTATCAAATGGGACATGACGGAATCTATCTGGGGCAAGAAGAACCTTCTGCCTATGTGGATCGCCGATATGGATTTTGCTACTCCAAAGTTCTTTACGGATGCCCTGATAAAAAGAGTGGACGGGGGCGTGCTGGGATACGGCTGCCGTCCGCAGAAATGGTATGATGCCATTATCGCCTGGTTCAAAGACCGTTACGGTTGGGAGATCAACAAGGACCAGCTAGGCTTCGTTCCGGGAATCGTGGTGGGAATCGCCCATGCCCTGAGATGCTTTACCAAGCCGGGAGACAAGGTGCTGATATTCCCTCCGGTCTATTATCCGTTTGCAAACCAGATAGCATACGCGCGATGCAAGAGGGTTGACTGCCCGCTGCTTCTTAAGGAAGGCAAGAACGGTGAGGACTTTGAGATAGACTGGGATCTTTTCCAGAAGAAAATCAAGGGCTGCAAGGCTATGATACTTTGCAATCCCCACAACCCGGGAGGAAGGGTATGGACCAGGGCGGAACTCCAGAAGATAGCCCGCATCTGTCTGGAAAACAAAGTCTTTGTCATCAGCGACGAGATTCACTGCGACCTTAGCTTCAAGGGACATATTCCTTTTGCAACCGTAAATGCTAAGCAGGCAAAGAACACCATTACCTTCCACGCTCCGAGCAAGACTTTCAACTGCGCCGGAGTCGGGGCCAGCGAATGGGTTGCAACCGACAAGGATCTGCACGACAAGTTTGCCGCATACCTCAGGGGCGGAGAATTTGACGCAGGCCATTACGATTCCTTTATGCCTTCATCGATTTTCTATTCCGAAAAAGGCAAGGAATGGCTTTCCCAGGCAATGGAATACATCAAGGGCAATATCGACTATGT
>JAGCXV010000021.1 GCA_017961175.1 Bacteroidales bacterium | reverse complement strand
TAACTCTTCCTCCTGATTAAGCATTGAAATCTCCTTCTCCATAATCATCTCCATCGCCGAAATCCTCATTATCTCCGCTGGTGATGCAAATTGCTCCCTCCTGTTCCAGATCCTGGATTTCTGTTAGGGGAGCTTCATAAAACAGTTTTTGAATCTTTTTCATGCCGATATGTTTTTTGATTTTTGAATATTCTATTCAAATTTAGGCAGAGTGTTTTTCACTCTCCGCCACAGAACGTGCAAAGAGGTGTCTCAAATCGTAAAAATATTTGAGACAAATGCCCCCAGATGGCGTTATAATGGGTATCAGTTACCTGATAAATGGGTGGACACCTTTTTTGCGGCGGATTTGCCGATGACGGCGGCAAGGTCTTCTTCTGATGCTTTTTTGATTCTGGCCACGCTCTTGAAATGCTGCAGAAGCTTTTGCTGGGTGGCTGGACCTATACCTTTGATTTCCTCCAGGGCGGAAACCGCCTGCTTCTTTATCCTCAGGCTGCGGTGGAAGGTGATGCCGAAGCGGTGAGCCTCGTCCCTTAACTGCATAATGAGCTTCAGGGATGGGGAATTCTTGTCCAGGAACAGCGGATTCGGGTCGCCTGGTTTTATGAGTTCTTCCAGACGCTTCGCGATGCCGATGATAGGGAGGGTCTTTTCCAGCCCGAGGTCCCTGAGGGCACTGTAGGCAAAATCCAGCTGGCCCCTTCCGCCGTCAACCACCACCAGCTGAGGCAGGTCTTCCTTGTTTTCCTGCAGCATTCTGGAATAGCGGCGGTGCACAACCTCGTACATTGAGGCGAAGTCGTTTGCGCCGACAACGGTCTTGATGTTGAACTTGCGGTAGTCTTTCTTGGACGGCTTTCCGTTACGGAATACCACACAGGAAGCAACCGGGTTCGTTCCCTGGATGTTGGAATTGTCGAAACACTCGATATGGACGGGAAGTTCTTTCAGGTGTAGGTCCCGCTTGAGCATCTCCACGCCTAAGCTCTTTTTCTCCTCAGGATTCTTCAGGGCTTCCTGCTTGAGAGCCTGGAGCATGAACTCCTTGGCGTTCTTGGTAGAGAGTTCCAGTAGGGAAAGCTTGTCGCCCCTCAGCGGAACGTGGATGCTGTGGTCTTTGGAGAGTATGCCTTCGGTCGGGAGGAAAGGCACCAGGACTTCAGGGTTCGGCTTTTCCCCTGCATCGCTGAGGATATTGTAAACACTCAGCATAAACTGCGTTAGGACAGCCCGTCTTCCTTCCGGAGAGTCTTCTTCTATGGAAAAATCTCCCTGGGTGTTGAGTTCCAGATTGAGAACCCTGGTTATGCAGCCGTTGGTGATGCGGAAATAGTTGCCGAAAGCGGAACCCTTGCCGGAGGCTTTCTTCACGCTGTCCGTGAACACTATGGAAAAGACGTCCAGGTTGGTAAGGTCCGCCTGCACGATCAAAGACTTGTTGTAGTGGGTGGAAAGGGTCTGCATCCTTTCCTTGTAAACCTGCGCCTGCTCGAACTCCATCTTTGAAGCAGCCTCGGTCATCTTTTCCCTGAAGAGTCTTATCATCTGCGATGAGTTGCCCTTGAGGATGCTCTTTACTGCCTCTATGTTCTCCGAATATGCTTCTTCCGTGATCTTTCCGATGCACGGGGCGTCGCATTTTCCTATGTGGAAGTTCAGGCATTCCTTGAACTTGCCTTTTTCAATGTCTTCCTTTTTGAGTTTAAGGGAGCAGGTCCTCAGGCGGAACATCGAGTGGAACATGTCTACAAGGTCCTTGGCATACATCGCTGAGCTGTAAGGCCCGAAGTAGAGGGATCCGTCCCTTTCCAAGGTTCTGGTAATGAACACTCTCGGGAAAGGTTCCTTCTTTATGCATATCCACGGATAGGTCTTGCTGTCTTTCAGGAGGATGTTGTAGCGCGGCTGGTTTTCCTTGATCAGATTGTTTTCCAGAAGAAATGCATCCTGCTCGTTTTCCACCACGGTATATTTTACATCGGCGATTTTTCCTACCAGCGCCCTGGTTTTGGCGTTAAGCCTGCTTTCCGAGACAAAGTATGAGCTGACCCTCTTCTTCAGATTCTTGGCCTTGCCCACATAGATAATCTTTCCATCCGCGTCCAGAAACCTGTATACACCGGGCTCTTGAGGCAGGAGGGCGATAATCTCTTTTTTTATTATATCTTTGTCTTTGATGTGCATATGCTATGAGCGCAAAAGTAATCAATAAAAGCGAAGTTAAGAAGTCGATGAAGATTCCGGGGATTCCCGGCAGTCTCCTTGCCGCCATGACTATGAAGATAGCCGGCCTGGACAAGCTCAACGAGCTTTATGACCGCTTGGCTGATTACAAAGGAGTTGAGTTTTCTGACAAGGTGCTCGAGTTCCTGGATGTATCCTTGAACGTCAACACTTCCGCTCTTGAAAACATCCCTAAGGAAGGAGGAGTTGTCATAACTTCCAACCACCCGTTCGGCGGGCTGGACGGACTGGCTGCCCTGAGTATTCTGGGAAAGGTGAGAACAGACGTGAAGATCCTTACGAACTTCATCCTTTCAAAGGTCCCTAACGTTTCCGATTACTTTATTCCGATCAACACAACATACGCTTTCGGCAAGTTCACCGCCCCGACGATTTCCGGTCTCAGGCAGGCTGAGGAGCATCTGCTGAAAGGAGGAGCCCTTGTGATATTCCCGGCAGGAGAGGTTTCTTCCTGGAACAATCAGGGAAAGGTTGTGGAAGATGCCGAATGGATGACTTATATCAGCCGTCAGGTACGCCGCTCAAAATGCCCGGTGATCCCGATGTATTTCCACGGCAAGAATTCTAAGTATTTCCAGTGGCTTGGAAGGATATCCACAAAGCTCAGCGACCTGCGGTTCGCGGGAGAGCTCTTTGACAAGAAGGGCAAGGAAATCAAGGTGAGGATCGGATCGGTGATCCAGCACGCGGAACTGGAGAAGTTCCCTGAAGACAAGATAGTGGCAAAATTCCTCAGAAGCCGCTCCTATATGCTGGAGGCTGAGACCATAGAAAGGGACGAGAGCGTTTACACCACAAAACTTGAAAAATTTGTTCCGACCGATGTCCTTCTGAGAGAACTGGAAGAAAACAAGGACGCCCACATGTTTGACGTGGGAACCCTTTCCTGCTACCTGTTCGATTACAACCGCATCCCTAACCTGATGCGCGAGATTGCGGTGAGAAGGGAGGAAGCATTCCGCGCCGTAGGTGAAGGCACGAACACTTCTGCGGATACGGATCCGTATGATGTTTACTACAAGCATCTTGTTCTGTGGGACAATACTACCAAGGATCTTGTTGGGGCATACAGGCTTGGATTGGGAGCGGAAATCCTCAGGGAAAGAGGCATCCCGGGATTCTATGCCGACACTCTCTTCCGCTATTCCGACAAATTCGCTCCGGTTCTGGAAAAATGCGTTGAACTGGGCCGCAGTTTCGTATGTGTCAGCCACCAGAAGGACACCCTGGCCCTGATGCTTTTGCTCAAGGGTCTTTTCTATACACTGATGAAGTATCCGGAATACAAATACCTCATAGGCCCTGTCAGCATAAGTTCCTGGTATCCTATGCTTTATCGCAGTGTGATGATTCATTATCTGAGACAGCACCACAGTAATCCGGAATTTAACGGAATGACAAGCCCGAAGACTCCGTTCGTTCCTGATTTCGGAAGGGTGGATCCGGATGCGCTTCTTTTCGGCAAGACGGCCAACCTGGAGATGTTCGACCGCTATCTTCTGAGAATGAGCGGAGGACAATACCGCCTTCCACCGCTGCTGAAGAAATACATAAAGATGGGGTCCAAGATCATAGACTACAACGTGGACCCGGACTTCAACTACTGCGTGGACGGTCTTATAATGCTGGCTCTTGAGGATATTCCTACAGATGACCTGGATTCACTCTCCAGGGAGTTCGATGTCCGCGAACCTATCTACCGCCGATTCTACGGCTCTGATTTTTAGAATGTTTTAAGGAACGGGATCGTAACCGTGGCCGCCCCATGGGTGGCATCTCAGTATGCGCCTTGCCGCAAGGTAAAAGCCCTTGAACACTCCGTGTTTGCGGAAGGCTTCAACTGCGTATAGGGAACAGGTAGGGGTAAAGCGGCAGGTCGCAGGCTTGAGTGGAGAAATGCAAACCTGGTAAAACTTAATCAGTATGATGAAAGGGAAAATCAGAATCTTCCTGACAACGCCCCAGAAACCGCTTTTGGATTTGGAGGCTGGCTCGGACTCTTCTTCCGGTTTATTTTCTTCAGGCTTATTCTCCGCGATGGTTTTGAGAATGGTTACGACGGCCTCCTGGATATTTGCGAACGGGAGCTTTTCCTTTGAGGTGTAAGTAAAGCTTATGTGGGCGCCGCAAGGTGCAAGGATCTGCTTGTTCAGGCGGTAAGCCTCCCTGATCCTGCGCTTGAGAAGATTGCGGTCCACGGCTTTCTTGAAAAGCTTCTTCGGGGCGACCACCATTATCTTGTTTGCCGGATCCTGTTCCTGGGGATTGAAAGAATATTTTGCCAGAATCGGAGACGCTTCCACACGCCGTCCCCTGGACATAAGTCTCAGAATTGCTTTCCTTGACTTAAGCCTCTCGTTTTTCTTGAACGTCTTGGGAGCGGTGTCTGGCATTATTTCTTGCCTGCGGTCTTGCCTGCAGGTTTCTTGGTTGCGGTCTTTTTGGCCGGGGCGGCTTTCTTTGCAGGAGCTGCTTTCTTCACGGCAGGCTTTTTCACGACAGCCTTCTTGGCAGGAGCCTCTTTCTTGGCAGGTGCTGCCTTCTTTGCCGGAGCAGCTTTCTTAGCCGGGGCAGCCTTCTTGGCAGGAGCGGCTTTCTTTGCAGGGGCTGACTCCTTCACGGCCGTTTTCTTCTCTGCGGTCTTCTTTGCCGGAGCGTCCTTCTTTGCCGGAGCCTTCTTGGTTTCCTTCTTAGGTTCAGCAGGAAGGTTTGCCTGCCTGAAGTCAGGATTTACGATCAGCTGCTCGATGGCGTTTGCCAGTGAAGGGAACTCCGGAGTAGGACCTCCGATGGCATAGGTCATTCCGGCCTCGGTCATAGCCTTGCGGATACCTGCTCCGAATGCTATGAACTTGGTGCCGTTCTGCTTGTAGAGCGGGAAGTTGTTCTTCAGGGAAGTAACGTCCAGAGCATTGTAGAAGGCGATAATCTGGTAATCGTCCAGATTGAGGCCCTTAAGGTCGTTGTCCACGAACTTAGCTACAACTGCAGGGGCGAACTTCAGGTTTGCTTCCTTGAACATCTGGATCCACTCAGGATAGATGTGGTCCGGAGATGCGATGAGGATCTTCTCGTTCTTGTGCTTGTCTGCCTTGGCAAGCTTTACCACGGAAGCGAAAGTTCCGTCGCCGAAGAAAATCTTTCTCTTGCGGTAGATGATGTGCTTCTGCAGATAGTAGGAAAGGCTCTCGGATGTGCAGAAATATTTCTGGGAATCCGGAATCTTGATCCTCTGCTCTGCACAGAGCTGGAAGAATGCATCTATGGTTCCCTTGGAGGTGAACACTATGGCGGTGTAATCCGGAATGTTCACTTTCTGTGCCCTGAACTCCCTGAGAGTCAGAGGGACCATACTGAAGAACGGGTGAAACTCGATGCTCACGCCGTATTTCTTTATCAGATTTGCATAGTGCGGATTTGCGCTGGCAACGCCAGGCTGCGCTATGAGTATCTTGCTTATCTTCATTATACAAATAATCTAAACAGCAGAACTGCCGGCAGCAGTTCGAGGGTGCAAAGGTACAAAATGTAGAAAAAAACAGAAAAATTGTTTTTGAAAATCACCTTGGCTTCCATTATGAGATACATAATGGCAGGTATAGCACACAGTGCTGAGAGCCAAATGTTTATGCGGCCTAAAAATAGTATCGCGGAGGCTGGTATAAGATAGTTTATGCCCATTCTGCCTATAAACTTGAAGACGTTTGTCCGGTTGACATAATCCAGAATGGCCATAAAGCCGTATTTGACCGCAAGATAGACTATGCTTCCAATCAGGAGGAAGGCAAAGATCCTCGGGCTCGGCGATACGGTAAAAAGGGCTGCCGGGTAAATGAACAGGGCCGTAATGTTCCTCGATGAACTCAGGGTGAGTTCGTCGTCCACCTCTTGCTGCCGCTTGAGGAAAAAGAAAGAATGGAAGGACCGGAAAAGTCCCTCGAGGATTCTTTCCGTGGCGACAAGGAAGAACACCACCAGAATGATCACGATGGCCATATCGGCGTACCTGTCCAGCATAGGGCTAGTTTCCTCTCTTTGCCTTGTAGCCGTCCTGGGTGAGCAGGGCGGTTATCTTGTCTCTGAAATCTCCCTGAATGATGATTTCTCCGTCCTTGACGCTGCCGCCTACGCCGCATTTGGTCTTCAGGCGCTTGCCCAGGGCGGAAAGGTCATCGTCGCTGCCGACGAAACCCTTTACCAGAGTCACCTGCTTTCCGGCCCTTCCGCTGCGGTCTATGCAGACAATCAGCTTCTGCTTTTCAGGCGGGAGGGTCTGGACCTGGTCCTCGGAGTCCGTGGAATCATATTTGAAGTCAGGATTGGTGGAAAAGACAACCCCGTCTCTCTTTTTCCAGTCGTTCTTAGCCATAACTTAAACTTTGGGACTGCAAAGATAGGACAATAATGATTACCTTTGCCCGATACACGGAAAGAAACAAACCATACAGATGGAAATAAAGAAATTCAAAAAGCTCAACAACATCGTGGCGATAGTGGTTCTGGCCATAGCCTCTTTCACTTACCTTTCCACGATAGAGCCGACGGTCAGCTTCTGGGACTGCGGCGAGTTCATTGCTTCATCCTATAAGCTTGAGGTGGGACACCCTCCGGGAAACCCGACATTCCAGGTAATAGCTCGCATCTTCACAATATTCGCCGATAAGGAACATGCAGCGATGCTGGTAAACGCGATGAGCGCCCTGTGCTCCGCACTTACCATTATGCTGCTTTACCTTACCATCATCCATCTTGCCCGCCGCCTTATGGAAAAGAAGGGAGCACTGGCAGGAAAGGAAATAGAAGGGGGAACCGCCATCAAGATCCTGGCAAGCGGAGTGGTAGGAGCCCTGGCATATTGCTGGTCAGACACGTTCTGGTTCTCGGCTGTGGAAGGAGAGGTTTACGCGATGAGTTCCCTGGCTACGGCTCTGGTATTCTGGGCAATGCTCAAGTGGGAGGAGAATGCGGACGAGCCTTACGCGAACCGCTGGCTTGTGTTCATAGCTTTCATAATGGGTCTTTCCATCGGTGTCCACCTTCTGAACCTGCTTACCATTCCGGCCCTCGGAATGCTGTATTACTACCGCAAGTACAAGGTTACAAAATGGGGAGCCTGGAAGGCATTTTTCGTTTCGTGCTTCATACTGATTGTCATCAACTGGATAGTCATTCCTTATCTTCCGTCATTGTCAGCATTTGTGGACAGGATGTTCGTCAACGGATTCCACTTGCCGAAAAACAGCGGAGCGGCATTCTTCGTCCTGCTGATAATCGGCCTGTGCTTCTGGGGAGCATATCATTCATACAAGACTGGCAAGGCTTTGTGGAACAATGTGTTCCTTTGCACGCTTGCCATTATTATAGGCTACTCCCTGTTTGCGGTTACGGTCATTAGGTCTTCAGCCAACACTCCTACCAACGAGTATCAGCCGGATAACCCTTACACTCTGGTAAGGTATCTTTCCCGTGAGCAGTACGGGTCAGCGCCTCTCATTTACGGACAGACCTATAAGTCCCGCCTGATAGACGTGAAAACTCCGTCCTATTACAACTACGACGCTAATCAGGGCAAGTACGTGAAGCTCGATGGCCCGGCCCAGCCTGTATATGGAGACAAGGTTCTTTTCCCAAGAATGTGGTCTAATGGCACTGACGGTTCTTATGAAAGATTCTATTCAATGTACACTGGAGGGAAGAATCCGACAGCCGCGTCAGAAATCAAGTATTTCTTCGGCTATCAGCTGAACTTCATGTACTGGAGGTATTTCTTCTGGAACTTTGTCGGAAGGCAGAACGACCTCCACGCCAGCGTTCCGGGTGATATCTACAAGGGCAACTGGGAGAGCGGTATCGGCTTCATAGACAGGGCCCACATCGGCGACCAGTCAGAAGGACCGGATTATATTGTAAACAGCAGGGCAAAGAACCATTTCTACTTCCTGCCTCTGCTTCTGGGCATAATCGGACTGCTGTATCAGCTGCGTCACGACAAGCGCAACACCCTGGTTACCTTCCTGCTGTTCTTCCTTACCGGAATTGCCGTGGTGCTTTACCTCAACCAGCCGCCTTACCAGCCAAGAGAGAGGGACTATGCCTATGCCGGATCTTTCTACGCTTTCACGATCTGGATCGGCTTTGCAGTTCTCTGGCTCGGCGATGTGCTTGAGAAGATATTCAAGGGCAAGAAGGCTCCGGCCGCTGCCGTTGCATCCGTGCTCTGCCTGCTGGTTCCGGTCCAGATGGTTTCCCAGACCTGGGACGACCACGACCGCAGCGGAAGATACACCTGCCACGACCTGGCTTACAACTACCTGATCGGTCTCGACCAGAATGCCATCCTCGTGACACACGGAGACAACGATACCTTCCCTCTCTGGTACATCCAGGAGGTAGAAGGCGTAAGGACTGATGTCAGGATAATGAACACCTCGCTGCTCGGAACAGACTGGTATATAGACCAGATGAAGTGCAAGCAGTACGAGAGCGAACCGGTTCCGTTCACCCTGGAGAAGAAGGATTACTACTACGGAAAGAACGACTTTGTTCCTGTTACTGACTACATCAAGGATGTGGTTCCGGGAAGGGAACTCATCAAGGTGCTCAAGGATCCGTCTGTTACCGTAAGGATGGGAGACAACAAGAACCACAACCTCATTGTCAGCCGCCACTACACGATTCCGGTAAACAAGGAGAACGTGGAAAAGTACGGAATCGTATCTGCGAAGGATATGGAAAAGGTTCCGGACACCATACAGCTCAACATTCCGGACGGTGTCAGCAGCATAGACAAGACATCTCTGATGATGCTTGATCTCCTTGCCCACTACAACTGGGACCGTCCTCTGTATGTGCTCCAGAGAGGTGGCGACATCAACATCGGCATCAAGGACTATCTGCAGTACGACGGCTACGGGTTCAAGTTTGTTCCGATCAAGAACAAGACGGGCCTCAGCAGCGAGTATATAGAACAAGCGGTTGATCCTGACGTTATGTACGACAGGATAATTAACACTTACCGCTTCGAGTCTCTGGCAGCTCCTGTAAATATGGACTACCAGAACCTGCTTACCTTCAACGCTCTTCTTCCAGTAAGGGACATCATGGCCCAGAACGCCAAGGCTCTTGCCCAGAACGATGAGCCGGAGAAGGCTATTGCGGTTCTTGACAAGATGCAGAAAGTGATGCCTCACGAGAACTTCCCTCTGAACTCCTCCCTGCTTTCTTCCGGAAACGACCTGGCCGTTCTGGATGCGGTAGGCATTTACTTTGCCTGCGGAGAAATGGAGAAGGGAGAGGCTCTGGGAGACCAGTTCGTAGAAGAGACCTACAAGCACATTACCTTGTTCAGCAAACCTTATCAGGGAGAAATATTCTCCTGGGATAATATCCAGAAAAACATCTACTACCTGGTTTGGATTGCGGACACCTACAAGGCAGCTGGACTTACGGAAAAGGCACAGCAGATCCGCAGCAGAGCGGATTCATACGTAAAGATTTTCACCGGAAAGTCTTTGGAAGAAGCTTAGCCGAGGAGCATATTGCAACCCCTAAGCTCGGAGTTTTGAATGCGTCCGTCCACCGTAAAGGCTGGATGGACGCTTTCCTTTTCCACGGCGGGAATTATCCTGCCCATATCCTCCGTTTCTATGAAGCAGCAGGAATGGATGTTTGCAAGGTCTATGATATTGAGTCCGCCCGTTGTAACGTCTTTTACCTTGAACGGATCCTGAAGGTCGCGGGCCATCACCCTCATCCACGGAGGAGTGAAGAATATGCCTTCTTCTTCTCCGCCGATGGAATAGGCCTGGGAAAGAAGCTCGCACATTCCGTATTCTGAATCAATCCTCGCTGAGACGAATCCATCCTTCAGCCTTCTGTGGAGTTCCTCTCTGGAGAGTTCCACTCCGCGGCCTTTCATGCCACCTGTTTCAATGATAAACACATCGCTGAAGAGAGCCTTTCTATCTTCCTCAAAGGGCATCTGTTGCTTCACATATTCCGCAAAGTCCAGCAGGGCAAAGCTCACTCCCAGAAGGATGGTTTTGGAAGAAAAACGCTTGAGGTTTTCCAGGAGCTTTCCGTGGTCATAGAGGAAGAAATCCCCCTCAGCTCCGTTTTGCTTTGTCTCGGCGATGAGGCGGTCCGCCATATAGACCAGGGAAGAACCCTTGCGTTCCAGATAAGACGGAAGAAGGGCCAGAAGGTTGTATGTTCCGCTCTGTCCGTAAACCAGGCGGAATCCTTCTTTGAAACTTTGCTCGTAGACCGCTGGTTCCACGATCAGGTGATGGCTCGGAATCATCCCCGTGGTGGCGCTGGACGTAAAGCATAGAGCCGCTTCCAGGGAAGATGAAACAATGTCCCTGCTTTTGAACAGGCATATAGGAAGGAACGGGATTTCCTCAATGGAAGCCGGATGGAAATCTCCCTTTCCGATAAGCTCAAGATACTCGCGATATACCTGACAGCTCTCTCTCTGGAACTCGAAGGCTTCCAGAGCCAAGGCGTTGAATTCTTCAGAATTCCGGATCCTGAAGATCCGGTCCGTGAAACTGTTCAGGTCTGCTGTCATTTTATGTTAGCCATTTGCTTAAGCTGGTCGATGTACTTGAGGTCTTTCCACAGGCGCGGAACCTTGTTTTGTCCGCCGGTCTTGCCACGGGATTCCATCCAGCGGTAGAATGTGCCCGGTGCAAGCGGCAGGATCTTGAGCCGCTGCATCGTGGAGCCCGGGGAGCGCTTGGCCTCGTAATCCGAGTTCACCTTCTGGATCTCGGTGTCCAGAAGCTCGGCGAAATCTTCTACCGCCTGAGGCTGGAACTCAGGACTCTCCGGGTTGTGGAGAGGATCATTGAACTCTATCGCCCACACGTGACAACCCTGAACTGACATGAACTGCGGCGCGGCGGTGTAATCCGTGATTTCTATACCGGTTTTCGATGCCGCAGATGCTATTGCGCGCTCCGCGTTGTTGATCATCAGCTCCTCTCCGAAGGCGTTGATGTACATCTTTGTCCTCCCGGTCACCAGGAGTCTGTAAGGGTTGACGGAAGTAAACCTTACGAGGTCTTCCGGCATATACCTCCAAAGCCCTCCGACCGTGGAAATCACAATGGCGTAATCTATGCCCGTCTGCACTCCTTCCAGCGGAACTGCGCAGGAGTTGTCTCCCTCAAGGGCCGCATCCAGTTTCCCGAACGGAATGAACTCGTAGAAGATTCCGTTATTGACGGTCATCAGCATTCCATTTCCGCCCTCAAGGGTGTCCTGGAAAGCAAAATATCCTTCCGAAGCGTTGTAGTTCTCCAGATAGTGCATATTGTCGGACGGAATCAGCTTGCGGTAGATTTCCTTGTATGGCTCAAAGCTGATGCCCCCGTGCATGAACAGCTCCATATTCGGCCACACTTCCAGCAGGTTGCTCTTTCCCGTGTACTCGAGTATCTTGTTCATAAGCACCAGGTTCCAGCTTGGGACTCCGGAGAAGTTGGAGACATTTTTCCTTGTGCTCTCCTTGCAGATAAGGCCAACTTTCGTGGCAAAATCGGCGACAAGGGCTGTCTTGCGTGACGGGGTGCGCAGGAACTCCACAACCCTCGGGGAGTTGCGAAGCATAACTGCAGAAAGGTCTCCGTCAAACACTTTTCCCTGAAGCAGGGTGTGCAGGGCATCCTTGTCAGACAATACGTCCGGAGCCACGCTGCCGCCAAGCGTCAGGGCGTAGGAAGAAAACACGCGGCTGTCTGGATTGAGATGAACATAATTCATCAGCATCGTCTTCATCCCCTTGAAGTGGGTTCCGTAGAGTGAATCCTTTGTAATCGGGATGTATTTGCTTTTGTCTGAAGACGTGCCGCTGGACTTGGCAAACCATCTTACATCCTGGTTCCAGAGAACATACTTTTCTCCTTGGCGTATGCGGGTGATGTATGGTGCTATGTCATCGTATTTGGAAAGCTTGACTCGCTTTTGGAAATCGCTGAGGCTATGTATGTTGTCAAAGTCCCTCTCCTTGCCGAAGAGGCACTCCCTTCCGCCCTTCATGAGCTGGGAGAATACCTCCCGCTGCATATCTGCAGACCGGGTAAGGCTCCTTTCCACATCTTTCAGGTAACCCTTGCCCCAAGCCAGGACGGCCTTGTTTATAGCCCTTGCGGTTTTCTTTCCCATATTTATTCAACCTCTATTACTGTTGTTCCGTAATCTTCAGGATTTAAAAAACCGAATGCCGAATCGCTGGAATAATAATAGTAGTTGACATATCTGCCTTTCTTTATCTTAAGTATTTTAAAGGTTGTCATAGGCCAGGCGCCTAAACTGTTTATTGCAGTCTTTGACAAATCGATTTCAGCGATGCTGTTTCCGTAGCAATTCAGATTATAAGAAACGTTTTCTTCCGGAACAAATTCGGTTAGCTGATTGTTCCCCACACTAACCTCCATCAGATATGAACAGCCTTTGAGATCAAGGGTCTTGATCTTGTTGTTATCGGCCCTTAAAAGAGCAAGGTATGGATTATTTGCCACATCCAAAGCCTCTATTTGATTGTTTTCGCAAATGACATTTTGGAGAGTCTTGGACTTTGAAAGATCCAGTTTTGATATTTTGTTGTTTGCACAATTTACCTCCAGCAGTTTGTTACATCCTTCCAGATCCAGTATGGTCAGTTCGTTGAAATCACATTTTACTGTAGATATTTCGGTGCTGTTTTTCAAATCTAGTTTCTTGAGTTTGTTATATCCGCAATTTAATCGCTTCAGTGCGACACATCCTTTAAGTTCAAGAAGTTCAAGCTGATTGTCCAGACAGTTCAAATCAGTCAGTTTTGCCTTTCCGCTTAAATCCAGTTTTTTAAGCTGATTAACGGAGCAATTCAGATATGTGAGGTTCTCAAAAGCATTGATTCCGGTGACGGATTTGATGCCTTTATTCTGGATCTCAAGGCGCGTAATTTTCTTGGCTTCCTCCACATCGATTTCCCCATCTTTGTCCACATCATATAGATTGACGCAATAGGCCTTGAAAATGTTGTCGTCAAAAACCACATCGGCATAAGGTTTTTTGACAGTAACGGAGCAGGATGCTGTCTTTCCGCCGCTTGAGGCCGTGATGACGGCTGTACCCTTTGCAACGGCTGTAACCAGGCCGGTCGGAGTTACCTTGGCGATCGTCTGGTTGGAAGAGGACCAGGAGACGGACTTGTCTGTGGCGTTGGACGGGTTTACCGTGGCCGAAAGCTGGACTGTGCCGCCTATCACGAGTTCTGAAGTTGTCGGTGAAACGCTGACAGAAGAAACCTCTACGTTTGCCGGTGAGGTGTAAATTCCTGAACTTGGCTTATCGCCACCACCTCCTCCGCAAGACACTGCGGCAGTTGTGGCAAGAAGCGATATCAGCAGTACGCGAAACTTTTTCATATCTTTTTTTTGGGGATTGATATACAGCAAAAATAATAAAATCCGCAACATTAACCGAACAGTTCTCTCATTACAGGCAGGGATTTGAGTTCTGTCTTGAAGGATGTGTGGAACGATATGTAGTCTATGATTTTTCCAAGGAACCGGTTGCGGGCTTCTCCGTTGCATTTGATCTCCGGAAGCTGAGAAAGCGGGGTGGAAAGTATCTTGTGCAGCAGCAGGCTCTCGTCAGGAGAGAAACAGAAAGCCTCGTTGTAATTTGCGCAGAACGAGCCCTTTGTAAAGTCGAAGTGGCGGCAGATATCCGAATAGTTGTCCGCCGGCATATAGCCCAGCCTGTTGCAAAGGCTCACTGCAAAATGAAGGTGGAAATTCTCCACGCCCTCGTCCATGGCATCCAGCAGCATCGCCGAGCTGGAAAGGAATTCCATAAGCCGCGGGTCCGCATCTCCTTCCCTCAGGGTCTTGAGAAGCAGTTCGCACATGAAAATGGAAATAGCTCCCTTGTGGATATCTGTCTTTAGGTTGTTGAGAGGAACGGTAGGGGAAGCTTCCTTTATCATCGGCATAGACCCTCCGTTCTGGGTCCTGAAATGCAGCACGACATCCAGGACGCTCAGCGGAAACATTTGGGAATTCCTTGAGTTCTTGCTCTTTGCAAAGAAGTAGCAGGCACATCTTCCCCTGGACGCAGAGTAGCACTGCACCACCATTCCGCTGTCGGAATGCTTGATTGTGTGCAGCACTATGATCCTGTCCTTTTCCAGCATTTCCTATTTGAGTTGGCTGAGGAAGTTTGCGAGTTTTCTCATCGCGATGCCCCTGTGGGAAATTGCGTTTTTCTGGTTTTCGCTCATCTCGGCGAAGGTGCAGCTGCAACCCTCCGGAATGAAGATGGAGTCGTAGCCGAATCCGCCCTCTCCGCTTTCTTTCTCCGCGATAGTGCCCTTCATCTTTCCTTCGAAGGTGTACATAGTGCCCTTGTGGATCAGTGTAACAACCGTGCGGAACCTTGCCTCGCGTATGTTCTTCTTGCGCCTGTCAACTTTTGTAAGGGCATCCAGCAGCTTGGCGCGGTTTGCCGCATCGTCGTGCCCTTCTCCGGCATAGCGCGCGGAATGCACGCCCGGAGCCCCGTCCAGAGACGCAACCTCCAGGGCAGTATCATCGGCGAAGCAAGTCTTTTGGAACTTGTTCCAGACAAACCGGCACTTCATCTTGGAATTGGCATCTATGGTGTCTCCGGTTTCAGGGATTTCTCCCTTGAAACCAAGCTTCTTTGGCATAATTAGTGTAACACCTTTACCCAGTATTTCCGATGCTTCTTTCAGTTTGTTGGGATTGCCGGTTGCAAATATCAGTTCCATACGCGCAGTTGTTAATCAAACCAAAGTTAGCAAAAGTTTACTATTTTTGAAAGTGTGTGTAAAACCGTAGAAAAGCGTTAACGATATGATACACGGAAAATCTCGTTTGAAGTTCTTTGCGGCAACGGTTGCGGCAGCTGTTCTATTGCTGAATACATCTGCCCCAAGCCAGGCCCAGAGCCGCAACTTCAAGCTTACCCAGGGACTTGAAATCCAGTACAACATCCTCCGTACCCTTGCTACCGAATATGTGGACACGGTGGACTTTGCCAAGCTGATAAACTATGGCATAGACGCTATGCTGCAATCTATAGACCCGTATACGGAATATGTTCCGGAAGAAGACTCCGAGTCCATAGAACTGCTTACGACCGCATCCTATGGAGGAATCGGTTCCACCATCCGCAAGGACTCCCTGGGCGTGATGATAATGCAGACCTACGAAGGTTCCCCGGCCATCCGCTACGGCATTGAACCAGGAGACATTATCCTGAAGATAGACGGTGTAGACTGCAACACCCTGACAGTTGACGAGTGCAGCAAACGAATGAGAGGCAACCCGGGAACCCAGGTAACTTTCCTGATTAAGAAAGGCCGCACAGGCCAGATAGTGGAAACCGTCGTAACCCGCGATAAGGTCCACACTTCCGATGTTCCATACTTCGGTCTTCTGCAGGCTCCGGATACTTTAAATATTGCTCCGACAGGTTACATCAAACTCAGCAGCTTTACTCTCAACGGATCCGAAGATGTCCGCAAGGCCCTGATAAGCCTCAAGGAACAAGGCGCCCAGCGAATAATCCTCGACCTCAGGGGCAACGGTGGCGGACTTATGGATGAAGCCACGGACATAGTTTCCCTGTTCGTGCCAAAAGGCACTCTTGTAGCCACGGCACGGGGTCGCGGAGAAGGAGCAAACTTCAGTTGCGTAACAGACAAGGCTCCGGTAGATACGCTTATCCCGCTGATGGTCCTTGTAAGTTCATCTTCCGCCTCATCTTCAGAGATTGTTGCCGGAGCTATCCAGGATCTTGACAGAGGCCTCATCGTTGGAACCCGCACATACGGCAAGGGCCTTGTTCAGAGTTTCCGCCCGGTAGGCTATAACGGCAAGCTCAAGCTCACCATCTCCAAGTACTATACCCCGAGCGGCCGATGCATCCAGATAATGGACTATGCCCACCGCAATTCAGACGGCAGCGTAGGCTCCGTTCCGGACTCCCTCAAGCAGGCTTTCCAGACCAAACATGGCCGCACTGTGTATGACGGCGGAGGTATCACTCCGGACATAGAAATAAAGCCGGAAGCCTACAGCCGCCCGGCCCTCGCCCTGTCCCTTAGCGGCATCCTCGAGGAATATGCCGTAGATTTCTACACCCGCAATCCGGAAGTCCCGGCATTCTTGCCAACACCTTCAGCAGAGTCCGAAGATATTGCTAACGCTGGTGTTTCAACATCCCATACAAGCGTATCGTCTGAAGATATTGCAAAGGCTGGCGGTTTCAAGATGACAGACCAGCAGTGGGAGGACTTTGTGAAATACGCCGCCACAAAGAAATTCGACCACCGCTCCGCATCCGAAATCGTCTTTGAGCAACTGGTCCGCGAAGCAAAGGAAGAAGGTCTCTATGAACAAGACAAAGAAGCCTATGACCTCCTGGCCTCCAAGGTCAAACTCACCAAGGAACAAGCCATCGAGCAAAACCGCGATGAAATCCAGCCGCTGGTAGAAGACGAAATAGTCCAGAAATATAAACTCACCGCAGCCCGCATCCGCCACATGCTGGACTACGACTCCCAACTCTGGAAAGCCGTCTCCTCCTGGAAATAATCAACCCGGTGGTGGGTAATTGCCTGAGAAAGAGTGTCTTAAATATAAAGTCCTGCGACAAAACCTCCGCAGGACCTTATATTTATATCGCTGATTATAAGACGTTTAGCCACCACCGTCACATAGAGATGATAGGGGCTTAAGTCTTGAGTTCAGGGTTTCAACCACGAAATATATGTCCATTACTTGTTTTTCCTAGAATCGTACAAGGTAAATTTTACCGAATGGTTTGCTTTGAAAATTCAATAGCCGGACCTTTGGTCAAAAATGAAAGACAGGCGCCCCTTTATCGAGAACGGTGTGTATCAACATATATATCAAAGAACAATAGATAGAAATACTCTTTTTCTATCCAGTTATGATGCTTTGTTCTTTATCACTGTTTATTGGATGTACAGTTTCAGGTATAATGTTGAAACCATTGCTTTCTGTTTGATGAGCAATCACTTTCATGTATTATGCAAAACAAGTGAATCCTCTATGATAGGCTTCGTAAGGGACTGTACAGCTTTCTTTGCTTTTCGGTATAATCAATATCATAAAAGAACGGGTCCTTTGTTTCAAAGGGGATTTGGATATGCGGCCAAATATGGAGGTAAAAAGATTAGAACATGTATTTGCTACATTAACAACAATCCGGTAGAAGCTCACTTGGTAGATACTATGGACAAATACGTTTGGAACATGTTTGCTTATGGGAAAGATTCCAATCCTTTTTCCTCGCCAATCAAGTTAAAGAAAGCATCCCAAAAACTCAGACGTTCATTACAAGAAGTAGATGTTGCATATAATCAACGGGAATGCCTTTCATATGTGGTTTTAGAACACATCTTTAAAGGATTGGCTGAAAACGAAAAACTTCAACTCAGGGATTATATTTTGAAAAAGTATTCTCCGATAAGTTATGCGAAAGTCAGCTATATTTTCGGAGATCTGGATAAAGCCTGTTTAGCGATAAATACTTTTATGGGAAGTGAGCATGATATAAAAATGTAGGGTGGTAGATAATGATCTGAAGGATAGGGTTTTAAACACATGGTCCTGCGGCGAAAACCCCGCAGGACCACATAGTTAAATTGCTGTGAATAAGACGTTTCGCCGCCACCGCGATTTTTTAGGCGGGTTGCCAGAGGTAGAGTTTGTCGGAGCGGCGGAGCTTGTCGGTGACAGGGATGGAGCACAGGTCTCCCTTGACGGCCTTTTCTACAGGTTTGAGGTCTACCCTTATCTCAGCGATTTTGAGTTCTATGCAGCCGGTGGATGGTCCTATGATGAGGATGTCGTCACCGACCTTGATTTCACCGGCTTCCACCAGTACTTCCGCAACCCCAAGCTTCGAAAAGTAGTTTGTAATCTTTGCGACATAAACTTTCTTGCGGGCGGCCTTGTTGCCGTAGACTTCGCTCCATTCTCCGAGGCGGGCGCCTTGATAGTATCCGTCCCAGAATCCGCGGTTGAAAACTCCGGAGAGCCTTTCCTTCAGTTGCCGTTTCATTTCTTCTGTGTAGCAGCCCATAACGCCATCATTCTCTGTTGCGCTCTCGGATGATTGCAGTGTTTGATTGGCTGGAATAGAGCAGCAGGCATCGGCGGCCTGGCGGTAAGCGGAGGTAACGATCTTCACGTACTCGGCACTGCGGGCGCGGCCCTCAATCTTGAACACGGAGATTCCGGCATCGATGATCTTGTCTATGAACTCTATGGTGCAGAGGTCCTTCGGGCTCATTATGTACTTGTTGTCTATCTCCAGTTCCCGGCCGGTTTCCAGATCGGTGACACGGTAACCCCTGCGGCAGAGCTGGTAGCAGCTTCCGCGGTTGGCGGATGCCCCGTACTCCTGCAGGCTGAGGTAGCATTTACCGGAAATGGACATGCAGAGAGCTCCGTGGACAAACAATTCCAGCTGCAGTAACCGTCCGGACGGGCCGCAGACATTCTCTTTCTTGATACGCTCGCTGATATCCTTTATCTGCGGCAGGGTAAGCTCCCTGGCCAAGACAATCACGTCCGCAAACTGAGCGTAGAACTTGGCCGCCTCGAAGTTGGAGATATTCATCTGCGTGGAAGCGTGGATCTCTATGCCCATGGAACGGGCCATCTGGATGACAGCCATGTCGGATGCGATAACGGCGGAAATCCCCGCATCACGGGTCGCTTCCAGAGCCTTACGTACGTCCTCCATCTCTGTCTGATACACCACGATGTTCAGTGTAAGGTAAGTCTTTACTCCGTGCTCACGGCAGATGCGCACAACCTCCGGAAGATCCTCGTTTGTGAAGTTGTTAGCCGAGTGGCTCCTCATATTCAGGTTGCCAACCCCGAAGTAAACGGAATCAGCCCCTCCCTGTATTGCCGCCATCAGGCACTCGAAGTTCCCGGCCGGCGCCATTATCTCAATCCTCTTGTCCATAATGATGCAAAGGTAATCAATTAAAATACTATCTTTGAAAAACAAATATTCAAGATTATGCTTATTACCACCACACCGACCGTTGAAGGTCATAGAATTATTGAGTATAAAGGCATTGTAACTGGAGAAACCATTATCGGCGCCAACTTCTGGAAGGATTTCAAGGCTAGTATCCGCGATATTGTCGGAGGACGCAGCGGGTCTTACGAGAGAGTTCTTGTAGAGGCGCGGGAGACATCTCTGAATGAAATGGCCCAGAGGGCAGCCGCTATGGGCGCCAATGCAGTAATAGGCGTGGATATAGACTACGAGACAGTAGGGAAAGACGGTTCAATGCTTATGGTTTCCGCCAATGGCACTGCAGTTGTAATCGGGTAGCATCTGTGCACTTATTACGTTTGCGGAGCGGATGGATAAATAATAAAAAAGACGCAGCCGGATGGGTTGCGTCTTTTTTATCTGAAATGGGTTGAGATTATTCTGCAGGAGCAGCCTCAGCCTCTTTAACAGCCTCCTGGAGGTCCTGAACAGCCTCGTTAACCTTCTGCTCGTCGATGTTCTCAACAACTTCCTTGAAGATCTGGCTAGCAGCGTTAGCTACCTTAGGAGCAGTATAGAATCTGTTAACGCAAACAGATGCGATAGCAAGCAGTACAGCTACAACAGCCAAGCCCTTGCTCTTCTTGTTGCCGAAGCATCCGATAAGACCGAAAATGAGAGCCAGGATTGCAAGAATCCAAGTCAGCCAGCCCATCAAAGGAATAAAGCTGAAAATTACAGCTACGATGCCGAGTACGAAGCCGGCGATTCCAAGGCCGTTACCCTTTTTTGCAGTTTCTTCCATAGTTAATTACACTTATGTGTGTCGTGCGCAACTTTTTAGGTTATACTTGATTGAATTAATTGTTTTTCTACACAGTCCTCGCAAATTTATGAAAAAAATCCTTTAGACGCAATTAAAACTGGCGTTTAACCAGCGTGGAAGCGAATTTTTCCAGCTGCGCTTTCTGCGTGGAATTCAGGCTGGTCTTTTCTAACTCGCTGATAGCCTTGTTGTAATACGCGTTGATAGCTTCTTCTGCAAGAGTGTCGACACCGAGACTGCGGTAAAAGGCTTTAACGGCATCTATCTTGGCCTGGCCTTCGCTTTCTCCCATTGCCAGAAGGTCTTCCAACTTGCTGACAAGGCTTTCCGCATCCTTCTTGCGGGCAAGTTCCCGGCACTTGATCAGCAGCCAGGTTTTCTTGTTGTTGAGGATGTCTCCTCCGATTTTCTTGCCGAAGACTTTCTCGTCTCCAAAGCTGTCCAGATAGTCGTCCTGGATCTGGAAGGCAAGTCCCAGCTGGAATCCGAAATCGTAGATTTGCTGACCAAGACTACGGTCCGCTCCGGCGATGAGTGCGCCGATGGATGCGGCGCAGGCTATCAGTACTCCGGTCTTGAGACCGATCATCGTCATATAGTCTTCCATCGGAACATCGTCCAAGGTCTCAAAGTTCATGTCCATCTGCTGGCCCTCGCAAACCTCGAGCGCGGTTTTGGTGAAAATGTTGTGGACGGCTTTCAGGCAATGCTCCGGCGCGGCGTTGAGGAGCTGGTAGGAAGAAATGCACATCGCGTCTCCGGAAAGTATGGCCGTGTTGTTGTCCCACTTCTTGTAAACCGTTGGCACTCCACGGCGTATGTCTGCCTTGTCCATGATGTCGTCGTGGATGAGGGTGAAGCTGTGGAACACTTCCAGTGCCATTGCAGGAGAAAGAATATGTTCCCCGATATCATCGCTGAAGAGATTGTAGGCGGTCAGGCAGAATCTCGGCCTGAGCCTTTTTCCGCCGATATCCAGCATGTATTTCAAAGGGGCGTAAAGTCCGTTCGGTTCTTCCGGCCAGCCCAGGCGGGAGATTTCATCGTCGATGATCTTGTAGATTTCTTCCAGTTGAAGCATAAGCTTGTTCTTTGTGCCGAGAACAAATGTAACAATTATATGTTTATTACGCTTCTATTTGTAATTTTGGGCGTCTGTTTTATATGAAGGAAAATTTCTCAAATAAGAATTGCTGCTCAGCGACAGGTTCTGCGGTAGTGGTAAAGCACACTGGAAGCCACTATCTGCTCTCCAGGCTGCCGGAATGGAATCCGTTCATTGCGGTGGTAAGGGGGAAGCTGCGCCTGAAGGGAAGCACTTCCACCAACCCGATTGCGGTAGGGGATGTGGTTGATTATCAGGAGGACAGCACGGGAAGTTTTACCATCACAGGCATCCACGACCGCAAGAACTGCATCGTGCGCAAGTCCCAGAACCTTTCCCGCCAGAATCACGTCATAGCGGCAAACATAGACAGGGTTTTCCTTACCGTCACTCTCCGCGATCCGGAGGTCAAGCTCCAGTTCGTGGACCGTTTCCTTGTTACCTGCGAGGCTTACGGAGTGCCGGTTACGATATTGCTCAACAAGGCTGACCTTTACCGCGGAGAAGAAGGTTCCGAGAGCCTTGCGGACGAGGATCTTGCCCAGATGGCGGCCGGCTTTGTGCAGATCTATTCCCAGGCCGGGTATGATGTTTTGGAGACTTCCGTGACGACCGGTTACAATATCGGGCGTCTCAAGGATATGTGCCGTGATAAGGTTGTGCTTTTCAGCGGCCAGAGCGGAGTGGGCAAAAGTTCCCTGGTCAACGCTCTGGACCCGTCGCTGAACCTGAAGACCGCCGAGATTTCCCAGGCCCATCTCCAGGGCAGGCATACCACCACTTTCTACCAGATGCATCCGCTTTCCTGCGGAGGCTTCGTGGTGGACACTCCTGGCATCAGGGGCTTCGGGCTGGTGGACTTCAAGAAGGAGGAACTAAGCAACTATTTTCCTGAAATGCTGAGGGTTGAGGACAACTGCCGGTTTGTTCCGTGCACGCATACCCACGAGCCGGGCTGTGCAGTCAAGGCCGCCGTGGAAGCCGGGGAGATTTCTCCTCTGCGATATTCTTCATATCTGGCAATGCTGGAAGACGACGGCAAATACCGCGAAGGCGACGAGTAAGCCCGGGGTTCCGGATACGGGCAATCAGTTATGGCAGACAATTCCCTGATAAGGCAGATGAACAAGAAGGTGCTGAGACTTGCAATCCCCAGCATTTTGGCAAACATCACCGTTCCGCTGGTCGGAATGGTGGACGTGGGCGTTGTGGGCCACATCGGGGATGCCGTTGCCATTGGCGGAATGGCCATTTCCACGATGCTGTTCGACCTCCTTTACTGGAACATGGGCTTCCTGCGTGTGGGAACCGGCGGGATGATAGCCCAGGCCCTTGGCCGCAGAGACCTGAAAGACGTGATGAAGATCTTTACGCAGGGAATCGGCACGGCACTTTCCATTGCTCTTATAATCTTCGCGATACAGTATCTGTACATAGACATTGCCCTTGGGTTCATCAATTGCTCTCCTCAGGTGGCGGAATATGCCCGGCAGTATTACTTCATAAGGATATGGGCGGCTCCGGCCACGCTTTCCCTGTTTGTGTTCAAGGGCTTTTTCATCGGAATGCAGAACGCCATAAGCCCTATGGCGGCGGACATCACGGTCAACGTTGCCAACCTGGGGCTTTGCCTGCTGTTTGCCGTTAAGTTCGGGATGGGGTTCAAGGGCATCGCCTGGGCGGTATTCACGGCTCAGTACACGGGCCTGGCCCTTTGCATCATCCTCTTCCTTATCTATTACCGCAAGCTTTTCAAATATTCAAATGTGAAGGAATCGCTGAGGCTGAAAGACCTCGGGAAGTTCTTCTCGGTTAACGGCAACCTTTTCGTCCGCAGCATCTGCTTCCTGTTTATCTATGTAGGATTTACCTCTCTGTCTGCAAATTACGGAGATACCCAGCTGGCCGTGGGCACCATCATTATGAAGCTGCTGATGCTGTTCTCTTTCTTCATCGACGGTTTTGCATACGCCGGGGAGGCCCTTGCCGGAAAGTATATCGGTGCCAAGGATGGCCCGCTTCTCAGGCATTCCGTACGGGTGATTTTCCGCTGGTGCTTCTGGATTGCGGTAGCCTCCACGGTAGTTTATGTGCTTGGCGGCAAGTGGATGTTCACCCTTATGACAGACAAGGCGGATGTGATAGAGGCGTCCCTGCCTTTCCTGGTATGGCTGTGGGTTATGCCGGCCCTCAGCACCTCGGCCTTTGTCTGGGATGGCATCTATGTCGGTGCTACTTCCACCCGCAGCATAATGTGGGGGATGATATTCGCCGCCCTTGCCTTCTTCGGCTTCTACTATGCCCTCCGCCCGCTGTGGGGCATCCAGGCTCTCTATGCCGCCTACATGGCCCACGTGGTGGTCCGCAGCATCTGGATGTACGCCTTCCGCAACAAGGCCGTCTTCTCCAAAGTTCCCCTTTAGCATCGCTGAGGAAAAGTTGTTGATTTTTTTGGCGGGAAGCGGATGAAATCTCGCGGCGGTTGATTATATTTGTGGGCGGAAAATTTACGCTTTATGCAAAAACGCAACTTATTATCGATCTCCGACTTGAGCAAGGAAGAGATATTGGCACTTCTCAAGCGTGCCAAGGAATTTGAAAAGAACCCCAATCAGCATCTTTTAGACGGCAAGGTTGTGGGTTCTTTATTTTTTGAGCCATCAACCCGTACTCGTCTCAGCTTTGAGACTGCCGTGAACCGCCTCGGTGGGCGTGTTATCGGCTTCAGCGATGCCCGCACCAGCAGCCAGTCCAAGGGAGAAACCCTCAAGGACACCATAATGATGGTTGCCAACTATGCGGACCTGATTGTTATGCGCCATCCTCTGGAGGGTGCCGCCCGCTACGCCAGCGAAATCTCCAAGGTTCCGATCGTGAACGCAGGAGACGGCAGCAACCAGCATCCGAGCCAGACCATGCTGGACTTGTACACCATCTACCAGACGCAGGGAACCCTGGAGAACCTCACGATAACCATGGTGGGAGACCTCAAGTACGGCCGTACGGTTCACTCTCTGCTGGAGGCCATGAGATTCTTCAATCCTCATTTCATCTTCGTTGCCTGCGATGAGTTGCGTATGCCGAAGCAGTACAAGGAATACTGCAAGAAGCTGGGCATCGAGTATGAGGAAACCAAGAACTTCAGCCCGGAGGTGATCAACAAGACAGACATCCTCTACATGACCCGCGTCCAGAGGGAGCGCTTCAGCGACCTTATGGAATACGAGAGAGTAAAGAACGTTTACACCCTGACCGCATCCATGCTCAAAGGCTGCAAGCCTAACCTCAGGGTTCTGCACCCGCTGCCAAGGGTAACTGAAATCACCCAGGATGTGGATGACACACCTCAGGCATATTACTTTGAGCAGGCCCTCAACGGCCTTTACACCCGCGAGGCTATCATCTGCCGTGCACTCGGCCTGTAGGATATCCGTGCCGCCGGACCGGACTCTTTCAGAGAACTTTCCGGCGTAAGGTAAGATTAATTAAGCAGAGTTAACAGCAAACGTTAAACGTAAAACATTATGAGCATTCAAGGAAAGAAAGAACTGGTCGTTGCTGCACTGCAGAACGGCATCGTTATAGACCATATCCCGTGCGATTCTCTCTTCAAGGTGGTTAACATCCTCGGCATCCAGAACATGGAGAACGGAGTTACCATCGGTAATAACCTTTCCAGCCGCAGTATGGGCAAGAAGGGCCTTATCAAGATCGCCGACATAGACCTCCCGAAGGAGATTCTCAACCGCATCGCTGTCATAGCTCCAAGCGCAGTGATCAACATCATCAAGGACTATGCAGTTGTTGAAAAGCACAAGGTAGAGCTTCCGGAAGACCTGATAGACATCCTGAAGTGCAACAACCCTAAGTGCATCAGCAACAACGAGCCGATGAAGACGCACTTCCACGTTGTTGACGGCAAGAACATCACCCTCAGGTGCCACTACTGCGAGCGCATCGTAAAGCAAGACGAGGTAGTCCTGAAGTAGGGGTGTCCGGGGCGATGGTGCCCTGTAAATTATTGAAAAACAATGTATTCTAAAATAACCGTATCTTCAAAGATGCGGTTATTTTGTATATAGTTTAAAATCAGGATATTATAAAGCACCATCGCCCTCTCCCCAGCGGCTGTTGTTTTGATTTTTTAGGATTTTTCTCAAAAGTGATTAAAATAATTATATCTTTGTGGCCTATTCATCAAATAATTTAAATTATGCCAAGAAGTTTATCCGGTAGAAGTTTCCTGAAACTTTTGGACTTCACCACCGAAGAAATTCAATATCTGTTGAAGCTCAGCGAAGATTTCAAGAGCCTCAAGCGCACAAATACTCCTCACAAATATCTCCAGGGAAAGAACATCGTGCTACTGTTCGAGAAGACCAGTACCCGTACCCGCTGCTCTTTTGAAGTGGCTGGAAATGATCTGGGAATGGGCGTTACCTATCTTGATCCGGGATCTTCCCAGATGGGCAAGAAGGAGTCTCTGGAGGATACCGCAAAGGTACTGGGCAGAATGTATGACGGCATCGAGTACCGCGGTTTCGACCAGAAGATCGTTGAGGATCTTGCAAAGTACGCTGGAGTTCCGGTTTGGAACGGCCTTACCACCGAGTTCCATCCTACCCAGATGCTGGCAGACGTTCTCACCATCAAGGAGAACTTCGGATACTACAAGGGCCTGACGATGGTGTTTATGGGCGATGCCCGCAACAACGTAGCCAATTCCCTGATGGTGGTTTCCGCCAAGCTGGGTATCAACTTTGTGGCTTGCGGCCCTAAGGCCAACATGCCGGCAAAGGAACTTGTGGATACCTGCAAGAAGATTGCAAAGGAGAACGGCTGCACCATCACCCTTACGGACGACGTCAAGAAGGGAACCAAGAATGCAGACGTCATCTACACAGATATCTGGGTTTCTATGGGCGAGCCTGCAGAGCTCTGGGAGAAGAGAATCAAGCTCCTGAAGCCTTATCAGGTCAACGATGCGGTTATGAAGAACGCCAATCCTAACGCCATCTTCATGCATTGCCTGCCTTCTTTCCACGATCTTGAGACAACGATCGGAAAGGACATCTACGAGAAGTTCGGCCTCAAGGAGATGGAGGTAACGGACAAGGTGTTCCGCAGCAAGCAGTCCAAGGTGTTCGACGAGGCCGAGAACCGCATGCACACCATCAAGGCTGTGATGTACGCCACGCTCAAGTAGCTTCTAGGATTTTTTAGACATTTCAGGCTCCCACTCCTTCAACGGAATGGGAGTTTGGTTTTCTTTTTTTTGATAGTTTATGGGAAAGAGATTAGTAATAGCGCTGGGAGGAAATGCTCTGGGGAATACGCCGGAGGAGCAACTGAGGCTTGTGGAATCTACGGCCTCGGCGATTGTGGACCTGGAGGAAGACGGTTACGATGTGGTTGTTGGCCACGGCAACGGACC
>JAGCXV010000020.1 GCA_017961175.1 Bacteroidales bacterium | reverse complement strand
GGAGTTGACGATTATATCTGGGCAGATGACAACACCCTGTATTTCATTGGAGTATGGCAGGGAACAACCCAGATTTACCGTACGGACCTCAGCGGAGATGTCTGCAAGGTAACAGAGGGTCAGCACGATTTCGGAAGCGTTGCCCTTTCAGACGGCAAACTCATTGCCAAGAGGCATTCAATGATGCTTCCTGACGATATTTATTCGGTTGACATCAATTCCGGAGAGGCTACCCAGCTGAGCTTTGAGAACAAGCACATTCTGGACAAGCTGGCACTGGGAGAGGTTAAGGAGCGCTGGGTGAAGACCACTGACGGCAAGCAGATGCTCTCCTGGGTGGTTTATCCTCCTCATTTCGACTCCACCAAGACTTATCCTACGCTTCTGTTCTGTGAGGGAGGTCCTCAGTCTCCTGTTTCCCAGTTCTGGAGCTACAGGTGGAATTTCCAGATCATGGCTGCAAACGGCTACATCATAATTGCTCCTAACCGAAGGGGCCTTCCGGGCTTTGGAATGGAGTGGCTGGAGCAGATCAGCGGAGACTATGCCGGACAGTGTATGAAGGACTATCTGTCTGCAATAGACGACATTGCAAAGGAACCTTATGTAGACAGGGATCATCTGGGATGCGTTGGTGCAAGCTTCGGAGGATTCTCCGTTTACTGGCTTGCCGGAAACCACGACAAGCGCTTCAAGGCCTTTATAGCTCACGACGGAATATTCAACGAAATGCAGCAGTATGTAGAGACCGAGGAAATGTGGTTTGCAAACTGGGATCTCGGCGGAGCGTTCTGGAGGAAAGACCTCAAGACCGCACAAAACACATTCTCACACTCGCCTCACGTATATGTTGACAAATGGGATACTCCAATCCTCTGCATCCACGGAGAAAAGGATTACAGAATACTTGCTTCCCAGGGAGAAAGCGCTTTCAACGCAGCAAGAATGAGGGGAATAGAGGCGGAGCTCCTGCTCTATCCTGACGAGAACCACTGGGTGCTGAAGCCTCAGAACGGAATTCTCTGGCAGAGAACATTCTTCGAGTGGCTGGACAGATATCTTAAGACAGACAAATAATGGCAAAATCAGCAGAAAAGGGATATTCAAGGCCGCTGGTGGCTACCGCCGCCTGCCTGGGCTGCGCATTCTTCGGAGTGACGATGTTCTTCTGGGGAGCGATGCTTCCGACTTTGGGAGAGACAATTGAAGGCGTGCAGAACCTTCCGTGGATTCTCACCCTGGGTATCATTGCAGGAACGATTATCTGCGGAGCGGTGATGGACCGCTACGGCTACAAGGCACTTCTGATAAGCGCTTCACTGGCACTTGCCATAGGCCTTTGCGGATTCATATTCTGCCACGAGCTTTGGCAGCTGGTTATCTCCGCTTTCCTGATCGGAGCCGGCGGAGGCGTTCTCAACAGTGAGACAATAGCCATCATATCAGATATCTATGGAGACAATCTCCGCGGCACGATGCTTTCCATTCTTGGTGCATCATACTGCGTTGGCAGTCTTCTGTGGACAGTTATCTGCAGGGTGTTTGCCTATTCTCCGGACCTTCCTATGAAATGGTCCGCAGGAGTGATTGCAGCCCTGTCGCTGATATTCATCTTTATCCCGTTCCCTAAGGCGAAGCTTACCAAGGAAGACAAGTTCTCCCTTTTGGATTCCATAAAACTGTTCAAATATCACATACTGGCAATAGCCGGTGCGCTGTTCTTCTTCCAGGGTGTCCTGGAGGCTATCAGCGCCAACTTCTCCACTTCTTATTACGTGAACATAGAGAACGGAATCGGTCTCCAGATGGCCCTGACATCGCTGATATTCATGACGGTAGGTATGGCGGTCGGAAGATTCACCCTTCCTCTCTGCCTTAAGACCGGAGGAAAGAGCTTTGCTATGTTCCTGTTTATGGCGATTGCCCTGGCTGGAGCGCTTCTTCAGATTTTCATGCCGGCTTCCAAGCTGGGCGCTTTCCTTTCCATGACTCTCCTGGGATTCGGAATAGGGGTTACGGCTCCGGTAATCTTCGACTGCCTTGGTAGGGTGTTCAAGCGCCACAGCGGTGCTGCAGTTTCGCTTTCAGTTGTTGTTGCCCAGGTCGGTATGCTGATTGGCAATTTTCTGGTTGGCAAGATGTTCCTGCCTTCTTCAATTGAGGGAGGAGTTCACCGGTTGTTCCCTTGGGTAATGTGCGCGATGATTGTTGCCGTGAGCCTTCTGTTCCCGTTTGTCCTTCGCTCATCCAACAGCGAGAAATACAAAGAAATGAACCTTTAATATTATGTCAAAAGGATATTCTACCGAAAAAGTAAACCTGGCCGCCTGCCTGGGCATAGCGTTCTTCGGAGTTGCGATGCTCAGTCTGGGAGCAATTATGCCGCCTTTGGTAAAGGCTGTTCCACAGGCCATCGGACTCCCTATGTATATGAGTATAGGAATCATTCTCGGAACCGTGATATTCGGCCCGATCATGGACCGTTACGGTTACAAGTGGCTGCTGGTGGCAAGCAGTCTTATAATGCTCGCCGGCCTTCTGGTCCTGGCATATTCCACCCAGTGGCCGCTGCTAGTTGCAGGCATATTCTGCGTGGGCCTTGGTGGTGGAGTCCTCAACGGAGAAACCAACGCCATTGTCTCCGATATCTATGACGAGGACAAGAGAGGACGCAAGATGAGCATACTTGGCGCATGCTACTGCATCGGCGCAATGGTCTGGACCCTTGCTTGTTACCTCATTCCAGACTACAAGATTCCGCTCATAGTCTGTGCAGCTGTAATGCTCCTCAGCGTGGTTTTCTTCATCGCGATAAAATTCCCGAAGGCAAAGATTTCATCGGCTACAAAGCCTTCTTCAAAGGAATACAGGAGCATGCTCACTTCAGGAGCGCTGCTTTTGGTGGCCTTTACGCTCTTCTTTCAGAGCGCGTTCGAGGGGACCAGCGGTAGTTACACCACTTCCTATCTTACCCAGATAGGGGGCCTTCCTGAGGACGGTGCCGTATTGAGCCTTACGTTCTTTACAATCGGCATGATGATCGGAAGGTTCGCCCTCGGTGCAATGATGAAGAGGGGCAAAGACCTGCTTGTCCTTTACATTTATTTGATAATCGCGCTTATCGGCGTTGCCCTGATGGCCATCTTCAAGTCATCCCTGTATGTAAGCTGGGGAGCGATGGCTCTCATCGGATTTGGTGTCGGATCTACCTATCCTGTGATGCTGGCACGCCTTGGCGGAGTGTTCCGCAGGATGAGCGGCGCGGCATTCTCGGCTGCCATATTCATTGCGCTTTGCGGACAGTTCCTGGGCAACTTCCTGATGGGTAAGCTGTTTGCCAATGGCGGCGGAAACGAGTTTGCCCATATACTTGCAGGTATGATTATCGCGATACTGATTATCGCCCCGTTTGCCTGCCTTGCCTGCGCCAGAAGAAACGCCGCCGAGAAGAAACACAGCGCGGACATTAGACCTTAACGAATTCATAACAGATTAAATATTAACAATATAAAACTTAAAACAATGTTAGCCAATCAGTGGAAAAAGAACGCTATCAGCGTAATGGATCAGATCGAGGCAACTCAGATGGATCAGATAAAGAAAGTTGCTGAAGTTATGGCAGACTGCCTTCAGGCCGGCCATCTCATTCATACATTCGGATGCGGACACGCAAACCTTCCGATAGAGGAGATGTATCCGAGAATCGGCGGTTTCGTGGGTTTCCATCCTCTGTGCGAGCTTCCGCTTACTTTCTTCACCCACATTAACGGAGAAATGGGAATCAACCAGTTCCTCTGGCTGGAAAGGGCAGAGGGTTACGGCAAGGCCATAATGAGCAGCTGGAATTTCCACAAGGACGATCTCGTATGGCTTTTCTCCCACACAGGAATCAACGCCGTTAACATAGACGTTGCCCTCGAGGCCCAGAGAATGGGCATGAAGGTTATCGCCTACGGTTCCGCAGGCCAGACCGGAGTAAAGGTTCCACGCCACAGCTGCGGAAAGAACCTCTTCCAGATTGCAGACTATGTTGTGGACAGCTGCTGCCCGCTCCAGGATGCAAGCGTAGACCTGAAAGACCATTTCGACAAGATAGGCCCTCTTTCTACAATGGCCTTTGTAACAACAGTCTGGATGACTATCTGCACTGTTGCCGAGATTCTTGCAGACCGTGGAGTCAAGCTCTACATCCATCCTTCCCACAACGTTCCTGGAGACACCACCGCTCACGAGAGGCTGGATGCAGCCCTCGCAGAGTACCGCAAGAGAGTTGCAGGGGTTTAAAAAACCATAATAACTGATGAACCGTAAACTTCCATATTTATTATCAGCGATTGCTGCAGTTCTCCTATTCCTGTCTTCAAACGCCGGTTATTCTCAGGACAAAGATTCTGTCCGGCATAAGGCGCAGGTAGAGGAGGCTCTTTCAAAGATGTCTGTAAGGCAGAAGGTTGCGCAGCTGTTCATCGTTGAACTGAGCCGCGATCCAAGTCCTGCCACGAGAGCCTTCCAGGATTCCCTCGTAGGTTATTACGGTCTTGGAAATGTCATACTTATGGAAGGTTCCATCAAGCATTTCCTGGCCCGTCTGGATGAGCTCAATTCACTGGCCCAGGTTCCGATCATGGTAGCCGTGGATGGTGAATGGGGGGCTGCTATGAGATTTCCGGAGTATCTTCCTTACCCGAGGCAGGCCCAGTTGTCCAGGATAGAAAAAGACGGTGAAAAGCTGATGTACAAGATGGGGCGCAATGTCGGCAGGGAGCTTAAAGACGTCAATGTACTGGTAAACTATGCTCCCGTTGCCGATGTGAGCAAGTATTATACGAGAAGCGGAGCTCTAAGGACCTTGAGCGACGATCCCCGTCAGGTTTCTGAATGGACTACAGCCTATATGAAGGGTATGCAGGACGAGGGCATCTATGCCTGCGGAAAGCATTATCCGGGGCACGGTGGCACTACCGCCGACTCTCACTTTGAATTGCCGGTGATCCTGAACTCCAAAGCATATATGGATACGGTTGACCTCTGTCCGTTCCAGAACCTTATAGACAATGGCGTGGAGATGATAATGCTGGCCCATATTTCCGTTCCTGAGATTGATCCGAGCGGTATTCCGATGTCCATTTCTCCAATCCTTATCAACGATGTCCTTAAGGGAGAACAGGGTTTCAAGGGAGTGGTGATCACCGATGCCATTGTCATGGCCGGCCTTACCAACGAAAACCGCACTCCTGTAGAAGCCGCTTTGGCTGTCTACAAGGCCGGATCGGACATGCTCCTGATGCCGGACGAGCCTGTAAAGTGCATCGAGGCCCTGACCAGGGCGGTTGAATCTGGAGAACTCCCTATGGAAGAACTTGACAATAAGGTCAGAAAGGTCCTGATGCTCAAAGCCAGGGCAGGATATCTGGAGAAAGATTTCAGCCCTCACGTCAAGAACCTTGACCACAAGATTGCCGCAGCCAGGAGAAGAGATTTCCGCCTTATCAAGAAAATGCGGCGCCTTATGAAGAAGTCCACCAAGCCTTATCCTGACCTCAAGCCAAGGGGAGGGGATGTTACGCTGATATTTGACAAAGCCGGCAAATAGAATGACTAGATATGTATTCAAAGTATGATATAACAACGGCAAGATATGGTGATGTAAAGGACAAGCATTACCACCTTGCCATTTTGCCTTGGGGCAGCACTGAGCCTCATAACCTTCATCTTCCATACTGCACAGATTTGCTTCATGCCCAGGCTGTTGCCTTTGAGGCAGCGGAGAAGGCCGCAAAGAACGGTGTCAACGCAATGGTTCTTCCGGGCATTCCTCTGGGCAGCCAGAATCCCGGACAGATAGAGCTTCCTTTCTGCATCCACACATCGCAGAGCACACAGATTGCTGTTCTGGAAGACATTGTGGCCTCATTGAAGAAGCAGGGAATCAACAAACTTCTTATCATGAACGGGCACGGCGGCAACAACTTCAAGGGGATGATCAGGGATATAATGATAAAGAACCCGGGGTTCCTGATTACGGTGGTTGCCTGGTTCTCAATACTTCCGCTCAAAGATTTCTTTGAAGAAAAGATCGACGACCACGGCGGAGAGCAGGAAACCTGCGTTATGCTTCATTACTATCCTGAACTTGTGGATCTTGCAAATGCCGGAGACGGCCATCACAACGACTTCAAGATAGATGGTCTCAACGATAAAACAGCCTGGGCTCCTAGAGACTGGGCAAAGACTACCAAAGATACCGGAGTAGGCAACCCTAAGAAAGCCACCGCAGAGAAAGGCAAACGCTACATTGAAGCCGTAATGGATAGAATCGTGAAATTTGTCACCGATTTCGCCAAGGCAGACACTCTCTACTGATAATTATCATAACTATATTAATATGAATAGATTACTTATTATACCAATTGTTATCCTCTTATGCTTTGGATGCTCAAAGAGCAGTAATAAAATTGATCCGGAGAATACAGATGTCTCAAAACCGGAAGTGTCTGTGAAGTTGGATGGTAAAACCGTTTATTCCGGTGATCATTTGTTCACAATCGGCAATAAGGAAAATTCAAAGATTTTGGTTAATCTTATTTGCATAAAATATTCTAATGAACTTTCATCGGATAATTATCGGTTTTATACGGATTTATCAGATGGTGGTCAGTTAGGTGTCAGTTTACTTTTGAACTATGGCGTTCAAAAGGGTGTATATGATATTTCATATTTATCCAAATTTTCTGAAACTTACGATTTGTCGGGATATATTAATCAGTTCCCTAAAACTTGCCTTGTCATTGTTGGCAACAGTGGAAAGGAAAATAAGGCATGGACTGATGTTCAAGGTTCCTGCACTGTCACTGCAATTAATTATTACGAGAAAGAAACTCAAATTGCAAACGAAACTTATATTTCAA
Source organism: Bacteroidales bacterium (assembly GCA_017961175.1). Lineage (GTDB taxonomy): Bacteria > Bacteroidota > Bacteroidia > Bacteroidales > UBA932 > Egerieousia. The sequence goes on along the minus strand of JAGCXV010000020.1, from coordinate 32,531 downwards.
AGAATCCCCTTTTGGATGGTTCTTTCAAGATTAAATTCAAATCTGCAGACAATAAAAGCCATACGCTTACGGGAAGTTTCAAAAATGTGCTGGGCATAGGCGATTTCGAATTGAAGAACTAAATAATCGAGAAAAGTGTGGCGGAAAGGCTTTTTTTATTATCTTCGCACGCTGAATTCAGCCGGTTGGCTGATCTACAAATAAAGTTAAACGACTAATTAGTATTAATTTATTATGAACGAAGAAATCAAAAACATTGAGAACGAGGAAGTTGATATCCCCGTTTCAAAGACTGAAGAGACCGTAGAGTCATTCAGGGAAGAGGCAGCACCTGTTGCTCCAGTTGCTAAGAAAAGAAGAAGCAACGCTTCCATCGATCCTGCAAAGTTTGACTGGGACGCATTCGAGAACAATGTTCCTTCAACTGAAAGCAAGGACGAACTTGAGAAGAAGTACAGCGAGAGTCTTTCAAAGATCGCTGAGAATGAAGTTATTGAGGGTACAGTAACCGGTCTTACCGCAAAAGAGGTTATTGTAAACGTTGGCTACAAGAGCGAGGGTGTCATCCAGAGAAATGAATTCAGGTACAATCCTGACCTGGCCATCGGTGACAAGGTGGATGTTCTGGTAGAAAATCCGGAAGACAAGAAAGGTCAGTTGATTCTTTCACATAAGAAGGCTTGCTCACTCAAGTCTTGGGACAGAGTGAACGAGGCATTCGAAAAGAACGAAATCGTAAAGGGTTTCATCAAGGCTCGCACAAAGGGCGGTATGATCGTGGACGTATTTGGAATCGAGGCCTTCCTGCCAGGTTCCCAGATAGACGTGAAGCCTATCCGCGACTACGACGTATATGTAGAGAAGACCATGGAATTCAAGGTTGTAAAGATCAACCAGGACTTCCGCAACGTAGTTCTCTCCCACAAGGCTCTTATCGAGGCAGAACTCGAGGCTCAGAAGAGCGAGATCATCTCCAAGCTGGAGAAGGGTCAGGTTCTCGAAGGAACCGTCAAGAATATCACTTCTTACGGTGTATTCGTTGACCTGGGCGGTGTTGACGGACTTATCCACATCACAGACCTCAGCTGGGGCCGCATCGGCAACCCGGAGGAAGTTGTCAAACTGGACGAGAAGATCAACGTCGTTATCCTTGACTTCGACGAGGAGAAGAAGAGAATCGCTCTCGGTCTGAAGCAGCTCACTCCACATCCTTGGGACGCTCTGAATCCAGACCTTAAGGTCGGCGACACCGTTAAGGGTAAGGTAGTGGTTCTGACAGACTACGGCGCATTCGTAGAGATCCAGCCAGGCATCGAGGGACTCATCCACGTATCAGAGATGAGCTGGTCTTCTCACCTGAGAAGCGCACAGGATTTCCTGAAGCTCGGACAGGAAGTTGAGGCACAGATTCTTACCCTCGACCGCGACGAGCACAAGATGAGTCTTGGAATGAAGCAGCTTAAGGCAGATCCTTGGGCAACCATCAAGGAGAAGTATCCTGTAGGAAGCCGCCACACTGCAATCGTTAGAAACTTCACCAACTTCGGCGTATTCGTTGAGCTTGAGGAAGGCGTAGACGGACTGGTACACGTATCAGACCTCAGCTGGACCAAGAAGATCAAGCATCCATCCGAGTTCACCGCTCTTGGAGAGAAGTTCGAGGTTGTTGTTCTGGACATCGACGAGGAGAACCGCAGGCTTTCACTCGGTCACAAGCAGCTCGAGGACAATCCTTGGGATACCTTCGAGACCGTATTCACCCAGGGTTCCATCCATGAGGGTACAGTAGTTTCCTTCAACGACAAGGGCGCTACCGTTGCTCTTCAGTATGGCATTGAGGGCTTTGCTCCGATGAAGGGCCTTGTCAAGGAAGACGGCACCACTGCAAAGGCAGAGGAGAAACTTGATTTCAAGGTTGTCGAGTTCAACAAGTCTAGCAAGAAGATCATTCTCAGCCACACCCGCATAGCCGAGGACAAGAAGAGGGCAGAGGCCGGCGAAATTCTCAAGGAGAAGGAAGCAGAGGCTGAAAGCACCAAGAAGGCTATCAAGAAGGTAAAGGCTAGCGTTGAGAAGACCACTCTCGGCGATATCGACGCTCTTGCAGACCTGAAGAAGGAACTGGAAAAGGGGGAGAACAAATAAGTGGAGTTCTCTCTGACGACATTGGGAAGTGCTTCCGCACGTCCCACATCTGACAGATTCCCAAGCGCTCACTCACTGATCGTGGGTGGGCGTTTGTTCTTGATAGACTGCGGGGAAGGCTGCCAGATGCAGATGGCTAGGTTCAAGGTTCCTTTCTCCAGGCTGGACAACATTTTCATATCCCATCTTCACGGAGACCATGTTTTCGGCCTGTTCGGGCTGATTTCAACTCTGGATATGATTGGGAGGCTGTCTCCACTTCATATCTATGCTCCGGAAGGCCTGGGGGAGATTCTCGGAAACATATCCAAGAGTTTCGGAGATGTAAAGTTCGAGGTGGTCATCCACACCGTAAAGTGCAAGGAGCCGACTCTTGTCTGCGAGTTCAAGAACCTGGAAATCTACGCATTCCCGCTTCGTCACAGAATCGAGACCTATGGCTATCTCTTCAGAGAGAAGGAGCCGCAGCTCAATATAATAAAGAGTGCCATCGCCGAGCATAAACTTTCCCTTGAGGAGATTGCAACGCTCAAAAGGGGAGAGGATGTCCACCGCGATGGTGTAACTCTTCCTTGCAAAGATCTTACATACAAGCCGTTTGAGCCAAGGGCGTTTGCCTATTGCAGCGATACCGGCCCGTTCCCGAAACTCCAGGAATGGGTGAAAGGAACAGACCTGATCTATCATGAGGCTACTTATGCCTCTGACCTTAAGGCTCTTTCCAAATCAACCGCCCACTCCACGAGTGAGGATGCAGCCAAGGTAGCTCTTGCCGCAGGTGCAAAGACTCTGGTGGTCGGGCATTTCTCTTCCCGTTATCGCAGCCTGGACCTTCTTCTTCAGGAGGCCAGGAATATTTTCCCGCAGACTTTTCTCGCACAGGAGGGTATGAAATTTGAAGTGCCCCTTTGTGAGAATCCGTTAAAGAACCAGCAATGAAAAACCGCATAATCCTGCTTTCCGCATGCATTCTGGCCACCGCATTCAGCGTTCAGGCCCAGAGCTATATGGCTCAGCCTAGAGTGAATCAGAGTGTCAGTTTCAACAACAGCCGCCTTAACATGGAGTCCACCAAGTATAAGCAGATCCTTTTCCTGCTTGCTAACGCCTATGTGGATACTCTGAATGTAGAAAGGCTCAGCGAAGAGGCTATGGCCAACATGATGCAGCAGCTTGATCCGCATTCCGTTTACATTTCCGCCAAGGACGTTAAGGATATGGAAGAGCCGCTGCTGGGAAAGTTTGAAGGAATCGGTATCGAATACGCACTTATCAGAGATACGCTTACAGTGCAGAGTGTTATTCCGGGAGGCCCGTCGGAAAAGGTCGGCCTCAGGGCTGGTGATAAGATTAATTCCGTTGACGGTGAGGTTATCAGCGGAACCAAGCTTACTCAGACAAGGGTCCTGAAGTACCTCAGGGGAGACAAGGGAACCAAGGTCAGGGTAGGTGTTATCCGTCGCGGAGAAAAAGAGAGGGAACTGGTAATCACTAGAGACAAGATTCCGTTGAATACGGTTTCCTGTGCATATGAAATCAGGCCGGACATTATGTATATCCGTGTAAGCAGTTTCGGCGCAAACACTTACGACGAGTTCATGACTCCGCTTAAGGGCAAGAACCTCAAGGGCTTGATTATAGACCTCAGGGGTAATGGCGGAGGATATCTCCATACTGCCCTGAGGCTTGTGAACGAGTTCCTTGAGAAGGGCCAGCTGATCCTATTCTCGGAGGGCAGGGCGGTTGAACGCACGGATGACTATGCAGACGGTAACGGAAAACTGCAGAATGTTGAAGTTGCTGTCCTGATTGACGAGAATTCTGCATCTGCCAGCGAGATACTTGCCGGAGCTATCCAGGATTGGGACCGTGGCATCCTGATTGGACGTCGTTCTTTCGGAAAGGGTCTGGTACAGCAGGAGTTCCAGCTCCAGGACGGAGCCAGGATCAGGGTTACCGTGGCCAGATACCACACTCCTAGCGGAAGGGTTATCCAGACTCCATACAAGATGGGCAAGGCCGAGGAATATTATCGCAAACTTTATGAAAGATATGCCTCCGGAGAAAGCTTCAACCAGGACAGCATCAAGATCAACGATTCCCTGGTATTCAAGACCCTGAAGCTCGGCCGCACGGTCTATGGCGGCGGAGGAATCATCCCGGACGTTTACGTTCCTATAGATACTTCCTATTACTCAAAGCCGTACCTGGCAGTTGTCAACAAGGGTATTCTCAGCGATTTTGTCGGTATCTATGCCGATAGTCACCGTAAGGATTTCGAGAGGAAATACGGCACTTTCTCCGCTTCACAGAACGAAGAGGCCAACAACCAGACATACAACAATTTCGTAAACGGCTTCAAGGTCAGCGACAGTTACCTTAAAGAGTTCCTTGCTTATGCTAAAGAAAAGGGAAACGAGTTTACTGAAGAAGACCTCCAGAAATCCGGAGACCATCTCAAGAACTATCTCAAAGGCTTGATTGTCCGCAATCTATACGGTTTGGATTACTATATCCGTTACGATAACCTTACCGATGAGGAAGTTAGAATCGCCCTAGGAAGCCTTGAATCTCCAGATAATCTGGAGTAACAATTACTGTAGATTTTTAATCCAGTTAGAGATATCGCTGAGTACCTGCTCGGCGATATCTTCTTTTATAGTGGCGTATTCAGTAGGGTAACCCGTATTACAGTTCTGGAATAGGTGGTTAAGGCCCTCGTAGCTCTTTATCAGGTTTTTCGGCGATTCAGGAAGTCTCTTCCTGATATTTCCAAGATTCTCCTGGCAGTCCACCTGGAAGTCCTTGGTTCCGTTAATTGCCATCACCGGGCAGGCAATCTTGCTTATGGCATCAGACGGGTCCAGTGCCAGGAAATACTTGTACCATCTGCCGTTAGAGTCGTTTCCCAGCTGCAGGGCGAGGGTCTGGGCAATCTCCGGACTCTGGCTCTCGGAAGCGATTCTCTGGAGCGAAACGGACACCGGCTCGTCCTCAGGGCTGGCGATCAGCTTGTCAAAGACCTCTTCCACAGCGTCTACCACTTGTCCAATCTGTTCCGAAGGAATGCCTTGGGCTTTAAGGGCGTTATAGTTCTGGGTAAGAACGGCTTCCTTGCCCTGGGTTGCTCCTCCTGCCAGGCTTACAATGAAATCAGCCTTGTCTTCTGATGCAATCAGAAACGCTATGGTTCCGCCTTCGCTGTGCCCCAGAACTCCCACTTTAGAGAATCTGCCGGTGGATTTAAGATATTCAACACCTGCTTCCGCATCCTTTTTGAAAGTTTCTGTCGTGGCTCCATCTATGCTTCCTGTTGATTTGGCGAAGCCTCTGTCATCATATCTCAAAGATGCTATTCCTTTTTCAGCCAGATACTCGGCGATAACCTTAAACGGTTTATGTCCGAGCAGTTCTTCATCCCTGTTCTGAAGCCCGCTTCCCGTAACCATCAATACGACAGGTGCTTTAGTGTTATCTGAAGGAGTAAGCAATGTCCCTGAAAGGGTAGCCTCGCCATTGGTAAACTCTATTTCTTCCGATTTGTAATCCTGGGCTCCGAGTGCCGTTGAAAGCATCAGAGCGACAACAAGCATCAATGTCTTTTTCATAATCTATTCTTTGATTGGGCCGCTGCCGAGCATCTCTCCGTCTTCTGAATACCAGGCCGCAAACTGTCCAGGAGTAATTCCTCTTTGAGGTTCGTCAAAGAGTATGTACATTCCGTTTTCTTTCATCTTGAGGGTTGCCTTCTGAAGCGGTTGGCGGTAGCGTATCCTGACCAGATATCTTCGCTCCTCACCCGGCTGCATCTTCTGGTCCTCCCGTATCCAGTGTACTTCTTCTGGATTGATTCCCAGTCCTTTGCGGAAAAGGCCAGGATGGTCTTTGCCCTCTCCCACGTAAATTGTGTTTGTGGAAATATCTGTCGCTATTATGAATATGCTGCCCTGGTGGCCGCCGATATTCAGTCCGTGTCTCTGACCTATGGTGTAATACTGGACTCCGATATGCTTTCCTATTATTTTACCGTCTTCCGGAGTGTAGCGGATAGGGGTGAAGTCATCTTTAAATTCACGTTCCAGTATCCTGGGGTAATCATCCCTGAATATTTCCACCACATTACCTTCCTTCTGCTTCAGGTATTGCTGTAGGAATACAGGAAGGTCTACCTTGCCAACAAAGCAGATTCCCTGGGAATCCTTTTTCTCGGCTGACGGGAGACCGGCCTGGCGGGCAATCTCCCTTACCTGTGGCTTGGCAAGATGTCCGATTGGGAAGAGAGCCTTGGATAGCTGCTGCTGACTAAGCTGACAGAGGAAGTAACTCTGGTCCTTGTTGGGATCGTCTCCTGCAAGGATACGGTAGATTTCCTTTCCACCTATGTTTACGGTTTCCTTCTTGCAGTAGTGCCCAGTAGCCACGAAGTCTCCCCCGAGCTCTTCCACTTTCTTCAAGAAGGAGTCGAACTTTATCTTGCTGTTGCACAAAACATCCGGATTGGGAGTCCTTCCCGCCGCATACTCTGAGAACATATAGTCAACCACCTGCTTGCGGTAGTCATCGCTGAGATCAACGAAATGGAAAGGGATTCCAATCTTCTTTGCAACCATCTCGGCCACAAGCTTTTCCTCCTCCCACTCGCATTCCCCGTGAAGGGTGCCGGTAATGTCGTGCCAGTTCTGCATGAACATAGCTTCCACATCATACCCTTGCTCCTTGAGCAGGTATGCCGCAACGCTTGAATCCACGCCACCGCTAAGCCCGACAATTATCTTCATATCTGAAAGTTGAATATAGGCTACAAAAAAGGGGCAAGCTCCATATATCGCACCGCTACAACCTCATACCCTTGCTACCTTCCGATCCTGGGGGAGTTTTGAGGGAGCTGGTCGTATATGACTTACCCCACCGCAAATATACAACTTTTTCCCAAAGTTGCATATTTGCTCGGGGTAGTCGTCACCCCCTGCACCCCCTCTAGGGGGATCACGGCCTCCGGCCGGGCGCTTCGCGCCTTATTTACCTTCTGCTGCGGCTTTTGCAGCCTTGGCCCGGTTCAGTGAATCGAGGCCCTGGCGGTAAGCCCTGGCATTTGCGAAATGCTCTCTCTCGTTCCTGGCAAAGCGGTGTGTTCCATTGAACTTAGGGCTTGCGCAGAAGAACATAAAGTCTGTATTTTCCTCATTAAGTACACCGTCCAGGCAATCCTTGGTAGGAGCCATGATCGGTCCTGGAGGAAGGCCGTAAACCTTATAGGTGTTGTATGGAGAGTCTGTTTCCAGATGCTTCTTGAGTACTCTGGTAATGGTAAAATCTCCGGTAGCGTAGATAACGGTAGGGTCCGCTCCCAGTTTCCATCCTTTTTTGAGGCGGTTATGGTAAACGCTTGCAATTCTCGGATACTCAGGAACATGATTGCTTTCCCCATAAACTATGGAAGCCAGGATTGAAACGTCTTTCTGGCTAAGACCGAGTTTCTTTGCCTTCTGCTTTCTTTCATCTGTCCAGAACTTGTCGTACTCCTTTTTCATCCTCTCGATGAACTCCTTTGGAGTAACGGTCCAGTAGAACTCGTAGCTTTCCGGAATGACCAGGCTCAGGACATTGGCGGTATCAACTCCCAGGGTCTGGAGGTAATCGTTATCGGTGAACACCTCCATAAACTGTGCGGAGTCTGCCATAAGCCTCTTTCCAAGCCTTGCAGCAAGGTTCTTTGCGTGGCGTATCCTTCCGGAGATCGGAACCATCAGAGGAGACTGGTAGCCATACTTTATGTTCCTGACTACCTGTATGTTGCTGGCAAGGGAATCCAAGACATAGCGCCCCGGATGGATGTGGGAAGGAAGCTGCTCGCGGTTAGCAACCTTTACAAAAGACTTGATATCCGTAAGATGCCTTTCCAGGGAATCCATAAGGGTGTTGAAATCTGTACCCTCCCTAACGTAGAGCACGGTTTTGTGTGCAATGTTCTTCTTGTTTTGCTGGAGGAACCTGTAAAGTCCTATGCATGCGGGAACCGCCAGAATGACCAAAAGCAGCAGGACCCATTTCTTCCATTGAGATTTCTTTGCCATAGTATTTGCAATAAGTTTTTCTAGTATCACAAATTTATTAAATTTGCATAAATGAGTTCTATATGAAAAAGAAAATAGTTATAGACTATCAGGAATTCAAGAGCATATCCAATCTCAGCGATGAGGATGCGCTCCTTCTGAAAGAGGCTATTTCAGCAACAGACCTTTCATACTCTCCATTTTCAAAGTTCAAGGTAGGTGCTGCCGTAAGGATGGCCAACGGCCAGATTCTCAAGGCTTCCAACCAGGAGAGCGAGGCTTTCCCTTCCGGCCTGTGCGCTGAGAGGTCCGTTCTGTTCTACGCTTTTTCAAAGTATCCCGGAGTTGCCGTCGAGGCACTGGCTATTGTCGCCAGAAAGGGCCGCAAGCTTACAGAAACTCCGACAAGACCTTGCGGAGGCTGCATCCAGGTTATGCTGGACGCCCAGAAAAGGGGCGGCAAGCCAATGAAGGTGATTTTGGGATCGGCCGGAAAAATCGAGGTTATTTCTTCAATCAACGACCTCATCCCGTTCTCTTTCGACAATTTCTAGAAACTGAGATTCAGGCCGTCATAGGCCAGGAATATACCTGAAGGCATCTCTGCGGACAGATCCGCATGGGTGCCTTTAATGTTGTTCTCGTCTTCCGCCATCTGGTGGGAAAGGTGGGTGATGAATGTCTTCTTCGCCCCGATTCTTTTTGCTACGGCGATAGCCTCTCCCAGTGAAAAATGCGAGATATGCGGGCCTCTTTTGATAGCGCTGAGCACCATAATGTCAAGGCCTTTAAGCTTTTCATATTCTTCGTCCGCGATGCCGTTGGCGTCTGTAAGGTAGCATAGTCCGCCAAAGCGGAATCCAAGAATAGGGAGCCTGTAGTGCATTGCCCTTATCGGAATAATCTCTCTTCCCTGGATATTGAAAGGAGCATCGCTGATCAAATGGATGTCAAACTTCGGCGAACCGGGATATGGATGCTCGGCAAATGCGTAGGAATATTCCTTTTTGAGGCCTTCCAGCACCCTTTCCTCGCAGTAAATCGTAGTAGGCTTCCGGAGTATGTAGTTGAGTGCCCTCACATCGTCCAGTCCGCCAGTATGGTCCTTGTGCTGGTGTGTAAGGAGTATAGCGTCCAAGTCTTCTATTCCGTATGTTAGAGCCTGGGTCCTGAAATCCGGTCCGCAGTCGATAAGCAGCTTCAGTCCCTCATACTCGACAAATGCGGAAGTCCTCAGGCGCTTGTCCCTCGTGTCATTGCTGGAACAAACCGAGCAATGGCATCCAATCATCGGAATTCCGGTGGATGTTCCCGTTCCCAGAAATGTTATCGTGTTATGCATACCTCAAATTTATGAAATAAAATCTATCGGTGGAGAATTATTATCTTTGCCGTATGGCAAACGGAAAGTTGTATCTGATTCCTTCTCCGCTGGGAGAGGGGGCTGTGGCGGACAGTGTACCGCCCAGGAACATATACATAATGGAATCTCTGAAACATTTTGTGGTGGAGGAGATTACAACCGCCAGGCGGTTTCTGTCCAGATGCGGGATGAAGGGAAAGATTGAGGCTCTGAATTTCTATGAACTTAACGAGCATACGGATCCTTCTGTTGGGGCTGGTTATGTGTCTTTGCTGCTTGAGGGTAATGATGTCGGGCTGATTTCTGAGGCAGGGCTTCCGGCCGTGGCAGATCCTGGGAATGTACTGGTAGCTGCTGCGCACAAGGTTGGAATACAGGTTGTTCCACTGGTAGGTCCTTCGTCGCTGATGATGGCCCTTATGGCAAGCGGTCTTCAGGGACAGAACTTTGCGTTCAACGGCTATCTGCCTGTAAAGGAAGAGGCAAGGCGTAGCAAGCTTCGCTTTTACGAGGCACATTCCAGGAAGATGAACCAGAGCCAGATTTTCATTGAAACCCCATACAGGAACGATTCTCTGATGGCTTCCATATTGGAGGCCTGCTCTTCATCAACGATGCTCACAATTGCGGCGGATATCTCACTCCCGGCTGAGTTTATCAAGACAATGAGTGTGGGGCAGTGGAAAAAGACCGGAATAAAGATTGGCAAGAGACCTTGCGTGTTTATAATACTTGGCTGAATATGAACAGGATAGAACTTAAGGACATGGAATTCTTCTCCCGCCACGGATGCTTTGAGGAGGAGAGGATTGTAGGTAACCGGTTTGTGGTGAACCTTACCGTGGAAGGAGATTTTTCAGCTGCCGCGGCATCTGACAATTTGGAAGATGCGGTTAATTACCAGGCTCTTTATGATATAGTAAAGGAACAGATGGACATTCCGTCCAATCTGCTTGAGAACGTGGCGTCACGGATATGCGGAAAGATCAAGGAGGCTTTTCCGGAACTGTCTTTGGTCAAGGTTACTATAGACAAGATCAACCCTCCGCTGGGAGGAAAACTATATGCTTCCAGCGTAACATTCGAGGTATAGTTAATCTGTTATGGAAAGGAAGGTAGCGGTAGCCACTCTGGGATGCAAGCTGAACTTTGCGGAAAGTTCCGCGATTGCGCAACAGTTTGTGCGGGGTGGATTTGCGGAGGTCTCTCCTTATTCTTCAGGGGTGGATGTCTATGTGGTTAACACCTGCACCGTTACCGAACACTCAGACAAGAAATGCAGGAACATAATCCGGCGCCTCCATAAGATTAATCCTGATGCCATAATTGCTGTAACCGGCTGCTATGCAACACTTAAGAAATCAGAGATAGAAAAGATCGAGGGTGTTACATTCGTGCTTGAGCAGGACAAGAAGGGGAGCGTGTATGCACGCTGTGCGGAAATTCTGGAAGGATCTCCTTGTGGTATATCGTCTGCCGAGCACATCTTCCCGGCAATCTCCTATGGAGAAAGGACAAGGTCTTTCCTCAAGGTCCAGGACGGATGCAACTATTTCTGCACATATTGTGCAATCCCATACGCAAGGGGCAGAAGCCGGAGCGTTCCGGTTGAGACATTGGTTAATCAGGCAGAGGAAATAGCATCCAAAGGGGTAAAGGAAATCGTCCTTACCGGAGTCAATATCGGAGACTATGACGGAGGGCTGCTGCCTGTGCTTCAGGCACTTGACAAGGTGTCCGGCATTGAGAGATACAGGATAAGTTCAATCGAGCCGAATCTTCTGACGGATGAAATGATAGACTGGATTGCATCGGGGACGAAATTCCAGCCTCACTTCCATATTCCGCTGCAGAGCGGATGCGATTCTGTGCTTGCCCGTATGCACAGGAAATATGACACTTCTTTATTTGCGTCCAAGATTGCATATATCAGAAAGAAGATGGGGGATGTGTTCTTTGGAATAGATGTGATTGCTGGATTCCCGGGAGAAACGGAAGAAGAATTTGCTTCTGAGGTTTCTTTCCTGAAAGAAATCAAACCTGCATTCCTTCATATCTTCCCTTATTCCAGGAGGAAAGGAACGCTTGCGGACAAAATGGACGGTCATCTTCCTGAGAGCGTAAAGACTGAAAGGGTGAAGACTCTGGAGGCCCTGTCAGATGCCTTGCATGAAGAATACCGTCTGCGGTTTGTGGGAACGCGTCAGGAAGTCCTCTTTGAGGGCAGGGTTAAAGGCGGTCTTATGGGGGGATATACGGGAAATTACCTGAGAGTGGAAAGGCCTTACGTCGCTGAGCAGATAGGGCAGATTGTCCCTGTTATCTATTAGCCTCCCTCTCTTTCTTTTTTGCCTGGCGCTTTTCTTCCCTTGCGGCTTTTCTTTCTTCCCTTTCCTTGATCTTGAGCAGACGCTCGTATTCCTTCTGGGCTGCGCTCTTCTTGCGGAACAGATCCCTGAAACGGTTAAACTCGTGCTGGTAGGCAATACCGATACCGGTTCTCTGGCTCATATCCAGATAGTTGGAGTAACTGTCCGTAGCGTGGGAGAAGAATGTCATGCGGATCTTGCCCTGACGGTCCATCTTAACCTCGATGTCTATGTTGCCCTTGACGTCCCTTCCCGTGGATGAAGAATATGGGTCGTTGCCCATACTGCCGTTGATGATTACACGGTTGTTGAACAGCTGCGTGGACACGGCAACTTCAAATGCGTCCGATGCGCTCCTGTCTCCCTGCTGATAGTTGAATCCCAGGTCTAATGGAATGTCCAGCTGCATGAACAGATTGTTCAGCTGGCCCACAAGAACACTGGTGGCATTGGAGTAGATGGCGTTGTTGCTGGAACTGATGCCGGACTCTGTCTCAGGAGTGAAGTTTCCGAAGGCCAGCAGAGATGCAAACTGTTTCTGGATCTTTTCATCGGAATTGAGGGCGCCTTCCACCTTGACCTTTGTGTTAGGGTCGAGGTCCGGAATATCTATGCCGAACTTAATCTGAGGATCATCCAGGACACCTGTTACCCTGATACTTGCGTTTACAAGTCTGGATGTGTTCACCGATGTGGTATCGGAAATCAGGCGGTTGATGGCGGCCTTGGTGGAATAAAGTGCGGTTATGTCAAGTGCAGTTCTTCCGATCTTTCCGTTGAAGGCCACGTTGCTGCCCGGACTTACGGTGAAGTCTCTGGAAGCAAGGCCCATCAGGACGAAATGGTAACTTCCCTGCTCGATAGTGTAGTTTCCGCTCATTCGGAAAATATCCTTGGCAGGGTTTACGGTAACACCTATGCGGCCGTTTCCTGTAGCCTTCATAATATCTCCCGTAGACTTGTCTATCTCCAGCCAGAGATTTGCGTCTGGAGTGGCCGTAACGTTAAGGTTTACGGCAATCTCCATAGGGTTTGAAGTCTCGTTTGGCTTGGAGAAGTAAAGCGTGTCATAAGGGTCTATTTCTACAGGAACCTCTTCCTGGCGGAAGGTGAGTATGTTTGAATTGCCGGCGCTGGAAGCTCCGCTCATAGGAATGTGGAAGAATGTCTTGCGTTCCGTGCGGGCGGTGATGTCAAGGTTGAGTTTCTCAAGGTCTCCCTTGATACCGACATTACCGGTAGCGAAAACGGTTCCGTAGAAGTCTTCGTTATGCTTTTCCGTGGTATTGAGGCCCTGCAAGTTGTTCATCGATATGCGGACATCTATTCCGATATCGTCGAACTTGTTCCAGGTTACGCCGCCGTTAACCCTTCCGGTTCCTCCGTTCAGGTCTTCCAGCAGGTTGTTGTGGATTACCACGCCCTTGTCGTTAATGTCGAATTTGCCATCCAGGATATATGGAACATTCAGATAGTCAACGGTAAAGCCGAACTTGTTGAAGCGGCATTGCTCGCTGCTTACGGAAATGTTGTCAATAGGGCCCTCCATCCTCAAGTTTCCGGATAGCGTTCCTGATGTATGGGATACAACATCGCTGATCAGAGGTTCAAAATAGGTGAGAGACAGGTCGTCCAGCTTGGAAACCAGATTGACGTAAGAGCCTTCAGGACGGTAATAGCCTTCAATGTCAAGTTTCTTCTTTCCATCCTGCTCTGTGTTGATGCTCAGGTCATAGCGCTTTTGCTCGCTGTTCCAGTTTCCGTCCAGGTAGAGGGTTCCAACTGGAGAATTGTTGACAGACATCGAATCTCCCCTGAACGAGCCGAAGAATTTACCCCTCTGGTTCAGCGACAGGATAGCACGGCCTGACAGAAGTCCCTCAATGTTCATCTTCCTGTCCAGGAACTGGTCCAGGATTGCGATGTCGAATTTCTCCATCCTGATGCCCAGAGAATCCGGATAATGCTCGGACAGTGTTCCGCCGGCAGACAGAAGCTGGCTACCGTTATAAATCTTCATTCCGTTAAGCGTGATCAGGGAATCGGAGTAGATCATATCTGACTCCCGGATATTCCATTTCTGCCCCTTTAGCGTTATGTCTGAAGGGCTTACGTTTATCCAAATAGGGGATGAGACTGTTCTTGTATATCCTCCAACATCAACCGTGGTGTCTTTCAGGAATGAAACCATAGCGTTGAGATTGGTGTTGTTAAGGCCAGTGCTGTCGTTGCGGAACTTAAGCGAGAAATTGACTCTGTTGTCTGCGGCGTTGGCAATCAGGCGTGTGCTGTCTACGGTGAATCCAGCAACTGCTATGTCTCTGGAGAATATTGATGCCGCAATGCTTGAATCCCTGTCAAGGACAGTGAGGCGGACGTTCTTCAGATAGTTGCTTCCGTGAGCCAGGCGTCCGCTGTTCAAAAGGACGCGGTAATGGTCATCTTCAGTTACCCTTACCCGGAGTGAGGTTCCCTGCTGTATGTAGAGGCCCGGGCTTATGAACGCGCAGATTCCCTGAGTGTTGAGAGTCTGGAGGGTGAGGCTGTAGTCCTCACCGTAAAACCTCTCGATATCCTTCTGCTCGGATTGCGGAACTAAGTTGCTGAAATGGCGGCGGAGAACCTGGTTGGTAAACTGGTCCATAAATCCGTCTATCATCGTTGTTCCCTCATAACGGGCTTTGGCAAAGTCTGATACAAGGTTGATAACATACTTGCCGTCCTCGAACAGGGAGGTTGCGTCAAGGTCTCCGATCCTCCATTTTCCATGGGAGTTCGTGTAGACTATGTCGTCCATCTTGAGGTATCCGAAGATGTCGTTGTCTACAAATCTCTGGAGGTCTGCGCTTATGAACGTAGATATGATGGCAGTTGAGTCTCTCTTGTCCAGATTAAGTGCGTAAAGGTCTGCGTATGGGATGTTTGCGTAGAAGTTATATACATTGCCCGGAGCAGACGATGTTCCGATCGAACCCTGGAACATTAGGTCAAGGGCCGGATCGTGGCAGATAACCTTTCCGTCAAATATGTCGTCCTGATACTTTCCTTTTCCGTAGATTCCTGTCAGGTTATATCCGTTGATACCGAGTTTACGGACGTTGAGGCTGTCGATGATAACGGCCATTCCTTCAGTGGCCGTACCGCTAAGAACCCTTACGCTGCCCCTGCCGCTGAAGAGTCCGAGCATCTTGCTGCCTGTCAGTGTGTAAAGGTTAAGGTCATTGGCGTTAACCCTTGTGGAAACCAGAGGTGCGGTCTTGTCTCTGGCGGCATTTACATTGGCGTTAACCGCTATGCTCGTTCCTCCGGAAGAAAGGACTCCATCGGTCTTGATATGGCCGATAGTGCCTCCGACGGTACCGGTATATTTCCATACCTGCATCGGCGGCATCTGCTCCAGGAAATCAACCTTTACGCCCCCGCTCAGGCCGGCAATTATGTGAGAGAGGTCTTTGCCGGTGGTATTCAGATTGTTTACACGTCCTTCTATCTTGGTGTTGAAAGTATCCGTCAGTCCTTTAAGCCTTACGTCAGACAATGAAACGGTAGTCTGTCCACCCTTGGACGTTGCCGTCAGATTCTTCGAGTAGAGATTGCTGACGGTCCCCTGGACATCTCCGCTTATGAGGAACTCCAGGTCGGAATCCATGAAATCCGGGGCGAACCTTCCTATTGTCTTCATCGCCAGAGTGCTGTTCTTCAGCTTGGAACTGATCTTTACCTTGCGGATAAAGTCTTTGAAGTCTTTGGCATCGTTGAACCCGAATGCAAGGTAATCGGCCTTGAAGTGGCTTCCGTCAGCTAAGACATCCGGATTGCGGAGCATGGCACCTTCATCCGAAAGTGCGAAATTACCCTTAAGGTTATTCAGGACGAATCCGCAGCTCTCCCTGGCGTTCAGCGATTCGATATTTGCCACCACTCCTTCCGGACTGTATTCTATGTCTGAGGCCTCCAGGTTTATATTGCTGACTCTAAGATTATTGAAGTCCATCTGTCCCTCAACGACAGGCTGATAGATAAAAGGATTGATCAGATTAAACCTGAAATTGTTCAAGGACAGTTTGGACAATACCAGGTCCAGATTGCTCTCATCCTTTTCTTTCGGCTTGTCTGAAACAGGGAATATCCGGTCTATGTTAAGGGTGGAGTCTGTCTCATATATTAGGTTGAACACTCCGTCCTTGACCTTTATGGAATTGACAGTATGCCTTTTGTCCAGCAGACCCCTGAGGGAAATGCCGGCCTCAAGTTCCCCGGCACTCAGGAGGGTGTCTTTGGATACAATGGAAAAGTCCTTGATAACCACCTTGTTGAAAAAGCGGATATTGACTTCGCCGATGTTTACGTCGGCATCAATGTTTTCTGTAAGGGACTTAACGATTTTCTGGGTGAGCTTGGTCTGGACATAAGGAATCTGAAGCGTAAGGTACGCCAACATCACAAGGCACAGGATTACCAGAAGCACCCAGCCCAGATATTTGAGTATCCTAATCATCAGATTCCTGCCGAATATTTGTCTTAACTTACAAATTTAAGCAAAAACTCATTAGATTTGCACATTGCAATTATGAACGGAAAGAAAGCAGATATAATACTTGGAATAGAATCATCCTGTGACGACACTTCCGCAGCCGTCCTGAGAGACGAATATCTTCTGAGCAGCGTCATTGCCAGCCAGAAGGTTCACGAAAGGTGGGGAGGAGTGGTTCCTGAGCTGGCATCCAGGGCTCATCTTATGAACATTGTGCCTGTTGTTGACCAGGCTCTGGAGCAGGCAGGGGTAACAATGGATGATGTTTCGGCGATTGCCTTTACCCGCGGCCCGGGTCTTCTGGGATCTCTGCTGGTGGGTACCAGCTACGCCAAGGGGCTTGCCATTGCAACCGGAAAACCTCTCGTGGAAGTGAATCATCTTCAGGGACATATACTTTCCTGCCTGATTAAGGAGGAAGGAAAGGAGAACATTGTTCCGAGCTTTCCCTTCCTTACGCTCCTGGTTTCCGGAGGGCATACCCAGATAGTCAAGGTATGCGGACATTTCGAGTTCGAGATCCTGGGCCAGACCATAGACGATGCCGTGGGGGAGGCTTTTGACAAATGCTCCAAGATGATGGGCCTGGGTTATCCCGGTGGCCCGATCGTGGACCGCCTGGCAAAGGAAGGAGACTGCAACCGCTTCAAATTCAACCTGCCGCATATCCAGGGTTTGGACTACAGTTTCAGCGGAATCAAGACTTCCCTGCTTTATTTCCTCCGCGACCGGTTAAAGGAGAATCCGGATTTCATAGAAGAAAACAAGGCGGATATCTGCGCAAGTTTCCAGAAAGCCCTGATAGACATATTGATGAAGAAACTCATACTGGCCGTCAAAGAAACCGGCATACGCCAGGTTGCCATAGGCGGTGGAGTGAGCGCCAACAGCGGCCTGAGGAACAGAATCGCAGAGGAAGGAAAGAAGAGGGGTTGGCAGACATTCATTCCGGAATTCAGGTTTACCACGGACAATGCCGCAATGATTGCCATCAGCGGACTTTACAAATATCGCAGAGGAGAATTCTGCACCCTTGACAAGCCTTCTGTCCCGAGGGCTTCACAAATGCTTTAGAGATGAAAGAGACGGATATATCCTTTTCGGTTTCTGAAAGGCAGGACGAGAATTCCATAAGGGAGAAATGCGTCCGTGCCTGCGGCGTATCTCGAGACAGGATAGTTCACGTCCAGACACTTAAGCGCAGCATAGACGCCCGAGGCGGTAAGATTTCCTTCAAGTACAGGGTGGAGATTTACCTTAAGGGAGACAAGCCGTTCCAGGCGTTCAGGACAGCCCCTTACCTGGATTGTTCCAAGGGAGAGAAAGTAATCGTTGTTGGAGCAGGCCCTGCTGGCCTGTTTGCCGCGCTTACACTTCTTCAGAGAGGCAAATGCCCTGTGATTCTGGAAAGGGGAAAGGATGTCCACGCCCGCAAGAGGGATACTGCCCGGCTTATGCTTGAACAGATTGTGGATCCGGATTCCAACTACTGCTTTGGAGAAGGCGGAGCTGGCTGTTTTTCAGACGGAAAGCTTTTCACACGTTCTACAAAGAAGGGAGATATCAGGGAGGTTCTTTATCCTCTCGTGAAATTCGGAGCTGATCCTTCCATACTTGTCGATGCGCATCCCCATATCGGAAGCAACCGCCTTCCGCAGATTATGGAGAACATCCGTAACTGCATCATTTCCCACGGCGGACAGGTGCATTTCAATACAAGGGTTACAGACCTGGTTCCTCCTCAGGGTGAGAAAGATATGTGGGAAGTTAGATGCGCTGAAAGGCATGAAGAGGGGATGAAGGAAACTTCCTACCGCTCCCGCAGTATCATTCTGGCTACCGGCCATTCCGCAAAGGATATCTACGGCCTTTTCTACGACAAGGGCTGGGATCTTCAGGCAAAAGGTTTTGCCCTCGGTGTCAGGGCTGAGCATCCGCAAAGCCTTATCAACGACATCCAGTATCACGGAAAATATGTCAAGAGCCTTCCCGCCGCAGAGTATTCCCTTGTAGGACAGGTGGAAGGAAGGGGAGTCTTCTCTTTCTGCATGTGCCCTGGCGGCATACTTCTGCCCTCTTCCACTTCTCCGGGAGAAGTGCTGCTGAACGGAATGAGCAATTCTGAGAGGAATTCCCCTTGGGCCAATGCCGGAATCGTTACAAGCATAGAGCCTGAAGACATAACTGAATTTGACGAGTGGGGGCCTCTGAAACTCCTGAAGTTCCAGGAAAGCGTGGAAAAGGGAATCTTCCTCCATAACGGCGGCTGCCTTAAGGCTCCGGCACAGAGAATGGATGATTTCTGCCGCGGCAAACTCTCGGCTGACCTTCCTGCAACTTCCTATAAGATAGGGGCTTATTCCGCCCTTCTCAGCGAAGTCCTTCCTGATGCGGTATATCAGAGGCTAAGACGTGCTTTCCCTCTGTTCGACAAAAAAATGAGAGGCTATTACACCTCTCAATCTCTTTTGCTTGCTACGGAAAGCAGGACGTCTTCACCTGTCAGGATTCCAAGGGATAACGAAACCCTTCAGCACATCAGCCTCCCGAGGCTTTATCCTTGCGGAGAAGGTGCCGGCTATTCAGGCGGAATAGTTTCTTCCGCACTGGACGGCATCAACGTTGCCCGCAAGGTCTAGTGGTCGTGATGGCATCCGCCGCTGCAGCAGGAGCAATCCTCGTCTGAGCAGTTGTGTTGAACCTTTTCTCCGTACAGTCCTTCGTCAAGCTCCTTCTGGGTTGCATCCCTTACAGCCTCAACCTTGCCGGTAAAGTGAAGTTTCTCACCAGCCAGAGGATGATTGAAGTCCATGGTGACCTTGTTCTCCATAGCCTTGACTTCCTTAACTATACCGTTCATGCGGTGGCCCTGCCTGTCCTGCATAGGGAGGATGTTGCCGGCCTTGATTACCTCAAAGTCGATCTTGCCGTCGATCTTGAACATATCCAGAGGAAGGTCCACGATCATCTGAGGATTAACCTGTCCGTAAGCGTCCTCTGCTTCCAGTTCAAACTCAAACGGATCTCCCGGTTCCTTGTCCACTACATTTGCCTCGAACTTAGGCAGAAGCATTCCGCTTCCGAAGATGAATGTCAGAGGCTCCTCTGCCACAACTTTCTCTATTTCACGTCCTTGTACCTTGAGCACATAACTCAGGCTGACTACTTTGTCTTTTGCGATTTTCATATCATTGAATATTTGAATTATCTGATTCTTTTACCCCAACGGACTACCTTGTATCCGATTGCAGCTACAAATATAGAAAACAGCGGGGATATATAGTTGAACAGGCAGTACGGAGCATATACCAGAGTCGGCACTCCCAGAACTCCGGCCTGCATAGCTCCGCAGGTATTCCAAGGAATCAGCACTGAGGTTACTGTCGCCGAATCTTCTATGGAGCGGCTGAGCAGCCTTCCTTCATAGCCCTTGTCATTATAAAGTTTCCTGAGCATGTTTCCTGGAACTATAATCGCCATATACTGCTCGCTCAGAGCCACATTGCAGAAAACGCAGGTTGCCATTGTGGTTGCAACCAGGGAAACCGTGTTCCGCATAAGTTTCTCCAGTTTCTCAGTGATGGTCTGTATAAATCCTCCGGCTTCCAGCATTCCGCCGAAAATGGTAACGCTTATTATCAGCCATACGGTATTCAGCATACCGGCAATTCCGTTGGTGGAAGCAAGTTTCCCGAGCATTTCGTTCGGCGCCGCTATGTCTACGTGAGAACTCATCAGCTTGATAGGCGCGTATAGGAAGGTCTCCCAGCTCATATTCTCAAACGGGCTTATCTGGGATATGATCTGAGGCTGTACGAAGCAGGCTATAACGGATGCGAATATCGCGCTAAGAAGGAGAGTGAGAATCGGCGATATCTTCTTGACCATCAGGAATATGGTAAAGACCGGAATGAGAAGCAGCCACGGAGATACATTGTAAGTGGATGCAATGTCCGCCATCTGGGAATGCACGTCCAGTGTGGTTTCCTTTGCGGCTGACGCCCCGATTATGGCAAAGATGATTCCCGTTACTATAACTGCCGGCACATTTGTTATCAGCATATATTTAACGTGGTCATAGAGCTTTACTCCCGATATGCTGGCCGCCAGGTTTGTGGTGTCTGAAAGAGGGGAGATCTTGTCTCCGAAATAGGATCCTGAGATGATTGCTCCTGCCAGCCATCCCGGATGGAGACCCAGAATGCTGCCTGCGCTCATCATTGCAACTCCGATTGTTCCGATTGTTGTCCAGCTGCTTCCTATCAACAATGATATCAGCGCCGTAAATACAAAGATAACTATCAGGAATACAGACGGATGAACAAGCTTAAGACCGTAATACACCAGAGACGGAACCACTCCGCTCTGCACCCAGGATGCAGTTAGGGCTCCGATCATCAGCAGTATGAATATGGCGCCTCCCGCATTCTTCAGGTTGGTCACCATCGCCTCTTCTATCTTCTCCCACGGAACCTTGAGGGCGTACATCGCTATCAGCGAACCCACTGCCGCCGCAAACACCAGGGCAATCTGGGCGGGTCCCGATGTGAGGTCTCCTCCAAAGAGTTGTGATCCTATGATTATTATCCCTACCAGTATCGCTACCGGAAGCAGGGACAGTGCAAGTCCAGGTTTCTTCATTTTAATCTTCCTTTAGTAGAAGGACTGAAGAGGCCTTCTGACCTTCGTTGAGCTGAATTGCAAAGTTGAACGTTCCTTCGCTTTCCTGGGTATAGGTGGCAAATCTCTCCCAGCAGTTTTCTCCCTCAGGATTGGCAAGGTGCTTTTCTCCGACACTCCAGCGGTAAATACCGTAGGTTCCGGCAGGCAGGTCCTTATGCTTGTAGGAAACCCTTGCACCGTCTTTCTCTGCGATGTAGTAATGGTCACCCGTATAAACGTGCTCCATATCGTCCATCTTTACGCAATGGTTTGCCTTGTGAGGCTCAACCACTATTCTTCCGGCTGTCGCTATTCCCAGATAGTCAGAAACCGCCCACAGCGTCTTCTTTCCCATCCACTTGAGATTCTCGAGCGTTACCACATCTCCCTTTTCATTACGGTTATAGAAACTGTATGGAGTCTCGTGGGTCAGGGCAAGGGTGTGATTTCCGGCAGTATTCCAGAAATAACCTTCAATGTATCGCGGAGCCATCTTGGAATAGCTCAGCATATTGCTGGCAAACAGAGGGTTGCTGTCGATTGTAAGTGATGTGAACACCTGCTCGTTCTTGAAGTAAAGAGGGGATGTGCTATCTTCCGTATGCACCCAATATGTCATGTGAGGGGCTATCTGTGAGTGGAAGTTCAGGAAGAGATCCAGATAATTCTCCCCGTATGTCGTGGTGTTTATGAAGTTCTTGATGTTCTTGACCTCAGGCCTTGTAAGGGAATCAGGGCGGTCATAGTTGATTTCCATATTCACTCCGATTGCGTCACACCTGGAATGTCCGAGTGCCACTCCGTCAGGGTTGTTGAAAGGCAGGATGTAGAACACAGCGTTGTCCCTTAGGCTTCTGGCATAAGGAGTTGAAGACAGGAGCTCCTCGATCAGGCCCTCCAGGCACCAGGAGCAAGGAGTCTCGCTCGGATGCACGCGGCCGTGGATATAAATTCTCTTCTTTCCCTTGTCCGGAATGTTGTGGTTTGTCACCACCATCATCTTCATTTCCCTTCCCTGGAAGCTCTTTCCGATGGAGTAAATCCTTACTCCGTCCTTGTATTGCCACTCGTCGATCATCTCTTCCAAATGGGTGTTGGTGTAAGGGACATAATAGGCTACCCATACGGAATCCCTTTCGTATTTCTTCTTTGCGGTAAACCTTGCAACCATCTCCTTCTCAGGGTCATATCTCATCCACTCCTTGTTGTCGTAGCTGTACATCGGCGCCCAAGGGTCAGTGTCTATGAATTTCAAGGTAACGGTTCTTCCCTTGACTCCTGTCATCAGGAAGTAGAACCATCTGGAACTTGGCTCGAGCAGGGTATCAACCGGGTTGTCCGGATCTTTTGCACTGGTGATATTGTACTCCAGATCCGGCCTGTAGATATTGGAACTGTCTGTAAGTTCAGCATTGCCCAGGCGGCCGCACTCAAAGTTGGAGAAGAATTTTACCTGGCCCATAAGGTCACTGGAAATGACCAGAAGGCTCAAGGCGAGAATGATGGAGGCTATTCTTTTCATATCAAAATGATTTATTTGCTCTTTTTGTTTTTCATCTGCTCGGCGACAGGGTAGGCGAACAGGGCATAATCGCCGAGGCAAGGATCATCCGGAAAGCATTCTTTCAGGAATGCTGTGATTTCCATTGCAGTCCTTATGTCGGTCGATTTCCTTTCAGTTATGCCCAGGGCCAGCGCTGTCTGGTGCACGTGCACATCCAGAGGGATAACCAGATCTGCAGGATCAATCTTCTTCCAAATACCAAGATCCACGACACCATCCCTGCGCACCATCCATCGCCTGAGCATGTGTATCTTCTTGTTTGCGCAGTTCTTATCTTCCTTCTGCCCGTATATCTCCACTCTCATCCTTTCCGGAGTAAGCACTTCAAGACTTTCATTACTTGAATAAAACTTCTTTAGGTTTGCGCAAATCATTGCGAACTCGCTCCATCGGACAGTCCTGTGCAGGCTTTCAGGCCCGTTCCGGTATTCTCCCTTCATCACATATTCAAACGGTTTCCACTGCATCTCATCCATCGCACGGGCAATGTCCCGCACAATCATATTCCTTCTTCCCCAGGCCAGATGAGCAGCTATAACAGCTGAAATTTCAACATCCTTAATGGAATAGGGGTAATTCTTTACAACCGGATAACCGTCATTGGGATCTTCTCCCTTTACCAAATGGAGGAAATGCCTCGGGAATGCAATCGGATCCTCCACGAACAACTCCCTGTTGTCATATTCATTTGCGATTTTCCTGATGTTGGCGATTATGTTATCCCGGTTATCCATTAAAAAAATTACAAATTTCTGTATTATTGCTTAGATGTAAGTTTCTCATATAAAGAGAACAAGTGAGAAACAATCTCGTTCTCAGTGCTGTTCTTTGGAAGTCCGTATGCCTCCAATACCGCATTGTCATTATCGCGATGAGCCTTTCGGAGTTCTATTGGCATAGTTATATCATCGTATAAGTCAGCCAAACTGTTATCTGGGTAAAGAGCTCTGGCATCAAGTATCGCTTGAGCGGTTTTTTCTATCCTTTCCTTTTGGGTGTTAGTTGTTTTTGGCCAAGGGAAATTATTGTATACTATATCTTTAGAATAGCGATATCTCATTTCCAATCTTCCTGCAACAGTTCGCATCCATGCCATGTGGATAGAAGAAGTGAGTATACCAAAATGATATAGATTAGCATCTTTAATTATAATACAAGCGTTGGTGGGTATAGTATCATCTCCCAGAAACCCTATAGGAATGTACATTCTTTTTTCGGAAGAAGTAGCTGGTACTATTATATATGATTTTGGATTTTGAATCTCTCTGAATAGATGAGGAGTGTCAGCTAATTTCCTGCGTCCTATATCAGGTGATATCAATCTATCTTGCTTGCAGAGTTCAACTCTCTCTAAAACCATTGGCATACTGCGTATTTCAGCTGGAGAGGCATTGACAAGCCACAGGCAATACCTTTTTTTGTTGTTAATGAATTCTTCTGCTCCGATTAACTTTTTAATAAATGATTCTGATTTTGGTTCTGCCTTTATAAACGCCTCATAATCTTTAGATTCAATTATAAGGTAGCCTCCATCGGCTGGTCTATTTCCAGTAACCATTTCAGGCACTTGACAAAGAGGGATTTTTCTGCTTTCAATACAAATATCAGGAGCGTTCAGTAAATAAGTATTGATAGTATTAACTTTGGTGGCATAGTTGCCATCAAATATAATTCTATTAATGTAAGATTTGTCATAAGAAAACCCGATTATTACAACATGGACATGTGCCTTATCTGAAGAATCACTATCCCATCTAAAAGTCCTGTAAGCAAAATCTATGTGGATATCAAACAATTCTTTAAGAGGATTCCACACTGCTGCAACTTGTTCACCTTGAGATATACTGTTTGTGGAAACGAAGGCAACTCTGCATTTAGTCCCTTTAATATACTTACTGGCTTTATAGAACCATCCTGATACATAGTCAAGTTTGCCAGCTGATTTGTAGGTCTTGCCATTTTTGTCAATAAAGGTATCAAGTATATCATCTTTTTGCCTTTTGTTTTGTAAGGAATATCCCAAAAATGGCGGGTTGCCCATAATGTAGTCAAAGTCAACATGGTAGGTTTCAGGCTCTGTCTTCTGGCGTATTTCTATGTGGCGACTATAGACATCAACCGTGTTATATTTTGTCTGAGGTTCAGGTTCAGAAAGCCATCCCTTTTCCTTATCAAATGTTGGATAAATGTTTGCATGGTTGGCATATATTGAAGGGTTGTTTTCCGGTATCTCCCATTCCGTCCAGCTGAGTCTTAATGCATTTCCTTCCTTTATGTTTGTGTAAGCCTTTAGCGGAAGAGGATCTATGTTGAATCCGACAATCTCCTCGGTTTCCTGCAGCATCTGGCTCTCTGCTATCCAGAGAGCAGTCTGGGCCACCGAACAGGCGAAATCGTTTATCTCTATGCCATAGAATTGATTAATTGAAACCTTTATTGGATTAACAAGGTCTCCAATTATACGGTCTTTTCCGTAAATGATTTTTATTGCCTCGTTTTCCAAACGCCTCAGGCTAGTATAGGATTCCGTCAGGAAATTACCGCTTCCACATGCAGGGTCAAGAAATCTCAGTCGAGATATCTTATCCTGAAAACCAATTGCTTTCTGCTTTCTGGCTTTTATTTCTTTAATTGCTTTGATTTGACGGAGTTCTTCTTTCAGATCGCTGAGGAAAAGTGGATCAATTACCTTATGGATGTTCTCGATAGAGGTATAATGCATTCCACCGGAATGTCTTGTTTCCGGATTTAGAGTGCTCTCGAATACGGCTCCAAAAATAGTAGGGGAGATAAGGCTCCAGTCAAAATCATCGCTTGCTCTTTGAAGTATCAAAGTGCGGATTTCTTCAGTTATACGCGGAATCTCAATATCTCCCGAAAACATACCTCCGTTTACGTATGGAAAGGCTAGCAGATTCTCATCTTCGTATGGATCTCTATATTCTGATTTGGTGTCGAGTATTCTGAAGAGTTTGATAAGTTTTTCCCTAAAATCCGCAGCCTCAAATCTGGACAGGTAATCGTGGAACATATTCTTTGTTCCAAAAATTTCTGCATCCTCTGCATAAAGACAGAATACCAGCCTAACGCACAATTTGTTGAGACTTTTCTGAGAATCAGGATTCTCAGGGTTCTTATACTGAGATAGAAGCTTATCATACAATGCTCCGACAATTTCCCCGGCCTGGAGAGAAATTGCTTCTTCCTTCTTCAGATGAAGATTATCTGTCTTTACGAGAAATTCCAGACGATAGTAGTCTCTCTCTAGTTCTTTGAGTTCAATTATTTGAGGATCATCGTTGGGATGCTCCATATCGTGTACCTCGAAAGTCGTGAAATTGCAGCAAACAATCCAGCGTGGTTTCAGTGAAAGAGGGAGTCCTTCTGCATAGCGTCGTGCCTGCTGATAGGGAGTAAGGAATGACCCGTCGCTCTGTTTTATTATATCGCTGAGACTCTTGCTGGAACTTTTTTGCTCGATAAGAACTTTTGTCGAGTGTATGTAGGCATCAATGAAATCAGAACCTTTTTCCTTGGTGAGAGTCTTTACCGGAATTTCAAATTCTATAATTTGCGTGGGATCTTCAACATCCAAGACATTATGAAGCAAGGAGTGCCAGAAACTCTGCGATTCACCCTTCTCATACCCTTTACTGTGCCATTGCTTTATAAAAGCTCTAACGGCTTGCTTTTTTGTTGTCTTACTCATATCTGCACAATTCTTTCATTACATCCCAAATTTACATAAATTCCGTCTAAATTTCGGAGCGGGGATAAAAAAAAAAGAGACAGTTCCTTGAACCATCTCTTCTTCAACCTAAATGCTACGGCCTTATTTCTTCTTATAACGGCTGTAGAACTTGTCAACGCGGCCGGCGGTGTCTACGAGCTTCATCTTACCGGTATAGAACGGGTGGGATGAGCTGGAGATTTCTACCTTTACCAAAGGGTAGGTCTGGCCGTCTATTTCAATTGTCTCCTTGGTAGCCTCACAGCTGCGTGTGATGAATACCTCATCGTTAGACATATCCTTGAAAGCTACAAGTCGGTAGGTTTCGGGATGTATAGACTTTTTCATTTGCAAATGATTTTTAATTCGGGGTGCAAATATACGGATTTTGCCGTTATATCAAAATATTGTGACGATTTTCTTCAGTTTCTGCTCTGAATCCTGGACAGAAGCCTCAGAATCTCGAGGTAAAGCCATACCAGAGTGACCATAAGGCCGAATGCTGCATACCACTCCATATACTTAGGAGCGCCCATCTGGCTGCCCTTGACTATGAGGTCGAAGTCCTGCATAAGGGAGAAGGCCGCAACTGCAACTATTATCACGTTTATCACGATAGCAAGGATGCTGTTTCCGAAGAACAGCTGGTAGAACTGTCCGTCTGTGCCTCCGAACAGGGCAACGAGGATGCCGATGGCGTAGAAAACAAGGATTGAAATCAGGGCAACCTTGATTATCCTGTTGAACTTGTCGTTGACCTTAATAGCACCTGTACGGTATAGAAACAGCATAACGAAAGTAGTGATTACGGTAAGCAGTATCGCTCCGGAAATCAGGCTACTGATGCCGTTAGGGTCGACAGCGGTTCCGTTTGCCTGGGCGGATGCAATCGCATATCCGTTATAAACTGCAGAAATACAGCCCAATGCCAGGCCTTCCGCTGCAGCGTATATCGGAGACAGGTATGGAGCGGTCTTTGGCTTGAAGGTTATGATCATCGCCAGAATGAAGCCTCCTATTACTCCGCCGAGAAGGTAGTACATCGGAGCGGAAGGGTTGATGGAAGTGTTGGTTACCTTCCAGGCAAAGCAGGCGGCAACCAAAAGCAAAACCAGAAGAAGGGAGGTCTTGATGATGGAACCCTTGATGGTCATGCACTCGCCTTCCTCAATGATAATCTGTCTCTCGGCGGGAGAAAACTTCTTTTCCTGTAAAATCGGATTCATCTTGTCTGTATCGTTTCTTGTTAATTTACTTTATCCTGAAAAGAGGCTCGTCTTCGTAGAGGAGGTCTTTTCTTGTCTTCTTAATCCATTTCTGCTCTTCGAGCTTGATGTGTTCCTTGGTGTCCTCCCAGCTAGCGTTTCCTTCTATGAAGTCCAGCAAATCCTTGTCTCCCACAAGCATCTGTATGCGGCTCATATCCTTGCCGGGCTCTTTTTCAAGGAATCGGAAAGCCGGTGAGTAATCCTTGGCGCACCGGATAAGACGCAAGGAGTGTGCCAGAGAGTTATACTGGCTTTCTGGTGTCAGCAGCAGCTGGTATCCGAAACATCTTTCCCTGTTGTATCTACCGCCCATAGGTGTGAATGAAGCCCAGCGGGCAAAGACTCCTTCATCGGCGAACAGAGGATGGTCGTCAAGCCTTGTACCTTCCATAAATGGAGCTCCGAAGAGTTCATAAGGACGTACGGTGCCTTCACCGGGAGTTATGTTTGTTCCCTTCCACAAATACTGTCCGCTATAGAAAGCGTGAGTGAAGAAATTGCCGAAATCTTCGGAAAGAGGCACGGTCCAGCTCATTACAAGTTTCCCCACAGGAGTTGCATTGCAGGAAATAATGTGGAGCGGGAACTTGGCGCCAAGCCTTCCGTATAGATAATAGGACAGTTCTCCGATGGTCATTCCATACCTGTGCGGTATGCCCTCGATGCCCTTGTGAGACCTGTAACCGGCTCTGAGAGCAGTGCCCTCCACCTGCCTTCCTCCAGGATTAGGCCTGTCTATTATGTAAACAGGGAAATCCGCATCCCTGTCGCAGAGGAAGGAAAACAGGGCATAAATCAGGTTAGGGGTATCGAAATAGCGGCATCCGGCATCCTGAAGTTCAACCACAAGCGCATCGGTGGAAGCGAAATCATCCTCGCTGAAGCGCATATAGCCTTCGCTGTCTTCACTGATAGCGTTGAAAGGAACGGAAGCGGAAAGGGGATGGTCTGCCAGTCCGTTTAACGGCGGAACCATCACGCACGAGAGGTTGCCTCTTTCAAAGAATCCCTCGAAGACATATTGGCGTGTCTCCGGATTCCAGGCAGACTGGTTGCAGATAACCATTATACGCCCTTTGTGAAGGACGATGTCTTCCTGTCTGAATATGTCCGAGGTCCTGAAAGAGAACATCTTGCTATGCGTTTATAATGTTGTTCGCCAAATCTTTGATCCTGCCGGCCAATTCCTCTGCCTGCTGCTGGGTAGGAGCTTCGCAGTACAGGCGGATGATTGGCTCGGTGTTGGACTTGCGCATCTGAGCCCAGCTTCTTTCTTCCTCAAAGTCTATCTTGACTCCGTCTATGGTAAGAGGGTTGAAATCTGCAAATGCATCTGTGACTTTTGCCAGAATCCTGTCCACCAGTTCCGGGTTGGAAACCTCGATCCTGTTCTTGGAAATGAAATACTGAGGGTAAGAATCCCTGAGCTCAGTCATTTTCAGTTTCTTGTGGGCAAGGTTTGAAAGGAAGAGCGCAACACCCATATAGGCGTCTCTTCCGTGATGGAGGGCTGGATAAATGACACCGCCGTTTCCTTCTCCGCCGATGACAGCGCCAACCTCGTGCATCTTGGTGGTGACGTTTACCTCACCGACAGCGGCAGGATAGTACTTCTGTCCGGCAGCCTCGGTAACATCCCTGAGCGCCCTTGTGGAAGAAAGGTTTGAAACGGTAGGGCCCGGATTCTTTTCCAGAACATAAGAGGCAACGCTTACTAGGGTGTATTCCTCGCCGAACGGAGATCCGTCCTGGCAGAAGAATGCAAGGCGGTCCACATCCGGATCTACGGAGATTCCCATATCCGCATTGTTCCCGATCACTGCATTTGAAAGACCTGTCAGGTTAGCAGGAAGCGGCTCCGGATTGTGGGCGAAATCTCCTGTTGGCTCGCAGTTCAGCTTGATGCACTCAACGCCTAGTTTTTCCAAGAGGATAGGCATTGTGGTTCCGCCAACTGAATTGATGGCGTCCAGAACCGCCTTGAAACCGGCGCTCTTGATGGCCTCGATATCAACCAGCGGATCTGCAAGAACTGCGTCTATGTGTGCCAGGGTGAAATCCTTTTCAACGATTTTCCCGAGATTGTCCACATCCACGAATGTGAAATCTTCTTTCTCGGCGAATTCCAGAAGCCTTGCCCCGTCATCTGCTGTGAGGAATTCTCCCTTGCTGTTGAGGAGCTTGAGTGCGTTCCACTGCCTTGGGTTATGGGAAGCGGTGAGAATGATTCCGCCGTCTGCCTTTTCCAGAATAACAGCCATCTCCGTGGTAGGGGTGGAAGCCAGGCCGGCGT
Source organism: Bacteroidales bacterium (assembly GCA_017961175.1). Lineage (GTDB taxonomy): Bacteria > Bacteroidota > Bacteroidia > Bacteroidales > UBA932 > Egerieousia. The sequence continues at coordinate 2,550 of JAGCXV010000020.1, read as the reverse complement.
CCACAACGTCCACACCGCAGGAAATCAGCGTTCCGCAAACTATGTTGCGCAGCATTGTGCCGCTAAGGCGCGCATCCCTTCCGACAACGACCTTGCACCTTTTTCCAGGATAAAGATTCCTCAGACGGGTGCAATAGGCGGCAGTAAACTTGACAGCATCTATCGGAGTAAGGGCATCACCGAGATTTCCTCCGATGGTGCCCCTAATCCCTGAAATGGACTTTATCAGCGTCATAACTAGTTAAGCATAAGGGCGCCTACAAGTCCGAGGATTGCATAGAATTCTGGCAGAGCGGCGTAGATAAGTGTGTTGGTGAATACGTCATGGCCCTGAGAAACGCCTACGATACCGTTAGCGCAGACCTTGCCCTGGCGGATAGCTGAAAGCAGGCATACGATTCCTACGCTGATTCCAACTCCGAAGAGCTTTGCTCCGTCAACTGTAAAATCCTTAGACAGCCAAACCAGGAAAGCCACGAAACCGTAGATACCCTGAGTTGCAGGCAGTGCGGAAAGCACCATATAGTTTCCTGATTTCTCAGGATTCACTTTGAGTGCGCCTTCAGCTGCGTTGCCGGCAATCGTAGTGCCGATGCTGCTTCCTACTCCGGCCAGTCCCAACATAAGGCCGAGGCCCAGATAACCAAGAATTACGTTAATCATAATTATTATTTTAAATGTTATTATTTATTTGTTTGTCAATGGTTTATAAGTCTTTCCGCTTCCCTCGTAGCCGCTGTTCTTGAAGAACTCCAGGAAGTTTAGCCTGAGAGGGTGCACAAATGCTCCGAGGCAGCACATCGCAAGGTTCAGCACGTGGCCGAAGACCACGATGATTATGAAGAATATCCACATAACGCTGAATCCGCCACCTTCCGGAAGAAGCATTCCTCCAAGCTGGTTGAAGGCTGCTCCAAGCATTCCTCCGGCAAGTCCCAGTGCATAGAGCCTTATGTAACTGAGCACATCGCCGAGGAGTCCGGTTACGGTATTGTAAGTCTCCCACAGTCCGCTGCCGATATTCTTAAGCGGATTGCGGTGTATGTCGTTGAGCAGGAATATGCCTATCGCAGAGACAATTCCAAATACTATAATTATTATCTTAACCAGTGATTTGTCGAGGTTTGCGCCAAGGGCTAATGCTCCTACGATCACTCCGCCGACTATAAGCAGGGTCCATCCGATAGTTCCAAGAGAGTTGACAAATCCTTTCTTCTTGACCGCATAAATGGCCTTGACCATCATCGCGACGCAGATATGGAGAACACCGATCGCCAGGGCAAGCACCATCTGGGCGTCATACCCGGCAATCTTTCCGGTGATCATGAATTTCTTGGCGCCATCCGGAATCCAGCTTACCTGGGAAATGTCTATTCCAAAGAAGGTGTGGAGCAGGAATCCCACGACAAAGGTGGCGATGCCCAGAGTCAGCACCAGGGGGGCGAACTGTGCGGCACCCTTTGCCTTTCTGAGAAGCAATGCAATGATAATCAGAAGGATTCCGTATCCTGCATCTCCCATACACATCGCAAAGAACAGAAGGAAGAATATGGAAATGTAAGGAGTAGGGTCGAACTCGTTGTATGCCGGCCTTCCGTACATATCTGTCAGGACTGCGAACATCCTGGTGTACCAGTTGTTCTTGAGAGCGATAGGAGGATTGTCTTCAACCTTTGCGTTCTCTGCTGTCCAGTATACTCCGTCTGAAGTGTTGTCCAATGCGGCTTCAATTTCAGCGGAGTTTTCCTTAGGCGCGAATCCAGTCAGGACGTCAATGGTGTTCTCGGCTGCCTTGACGCTGCTTTCTCCGGCCAGGAGGACTTCCGCATCTGCCTTGAGGGAGCCGATTCTGCCTTCAACAGTATCTATGCGGGATGCTAGCGCCTTGATCTCGGTCTCTTTCTCTTCCAGCAGGGATTCTTTTTCCCGGATGCGCTTCTGGATGGAATCAGCTGATTCCTTTGGAGGGTCAACCGTCTTGAACTTGCCCTTGAGCCTTTCTCCTGAAGAGAGAAGGATTACCATATTGACCTTGTCAGGGGTCTGCGATATGATTTCAAGGGCGTATTTTTCTTTAAGGGATTCGTCGAACTTCTTTGCTGGAAGGCTAACAAAACAAGGAGTGAGACCGAGAGCCTTGATTTTGGCTATTGTGTCTTCACTGAATGCTCCCCAAGGAAGAGCCGCCTTGTATTCGTCATCCAAAAGCACGAGTTCCGCCTTGATATTCCTGATTTCTCCAGAAAGGGTGTGGCAGCGGGAAACTATTTCTTCGGCATCGCCGAGAGGGCATTCAGGAATGTCCTTGCCAGCTTCCTTGCGTGCGGCCTTAAGTTCCTTCAGCGCTGTGGAGTAACGGTGGATTTCGTCAAACAGCTTTCTGGAGTTTTCCGTGGCAGGCTTGGATGAACGTGTAATGTCCATCAGGCCAAGCTGCTTCAGAGTCTCGAGGAAGGCCGGAGTGTCCTCGTGGAATACCACGAAGCTGTATTTTGTCATCTGCTTAATCATTCTCTTCCTCCTCCATCGCGTGACGCTGTTTAACAATCT
>JAGCXV010000019.1 GCA_017961175.1 Bacteroidales bacterium | reverse complement strand
TTCCCATTCCTTGCTTCTGTGGGAGATGGAAATCAATGGAATACCGGTGCCTGCAAAGTCCTTCAAAGCATCAATGGTTGAGTTGATTGCCTCCTCTGGAAGGACACAAGGGCCGGCAAAGAAATTATAAGCTTTTTTCATAATGAGTTTTAATGTTAATATGTTTCCTACAAAGATAGGAATTGTATCGGATTTTAAGCGTCTTTATTCAATTATTTGCAAATCTTAACATCCTCAATCTTGAGAAGGGTCTCCATAAGGGATTCCGTCATGCTCAGGGGCACGTGTGCGGTAAGGGAGCATTCTTCCTCGAATTTCTTGTCAGATTCCTCAATATCGCGTTTCCTGAGTTCCTTCAGGACCTTGTCTGTCTGGTGGTAAGGGAAGACAATCTTCATCGGCGATGTGGCTGTCCTGGTAATGACCTCTGCCTTTTCCAGGGCCTCTGCGGTTGCTGCCTTGTAGGCCCGGATAAGGCCCGGCACGCCGAGTTTCACCCCGCCGAAGTAACGCACCACCACGACAAGGATATCGCTGAGATTCCTGGAGAGTATTTCTCCCAGAATAGGCCTGCCTGCGGTTGAGGACGGTTCTCCGTCGTCATTTGCCCTCCAGACGTCTCCTTTCAGGCCGATCCTGTAGGCGTAGCAGTGATGGGTGGCATCGTAATATTCCTTGCGCAGACCTTTCACGATTTCCTCCGCGCTTTCGGCATCTTTGCAAGGGTAGGCGAAAGACAGGAAACGGCTTCCGTTGTCCTGGTAAAGACCTTCGGTTGGGGATGCTATGCTAAGATAGTTGTCCGGAAGTGTTGTCTGCTGTGTCTTTCCTTTGGCCATGGCAGTTGTAAAGGTAGGCCGTTTTTGGTAAATTTGCAAAACAGACTATGTTCAACAGGAGCGAATTCATAAGGTGTTTTTCTGAACTGGGCAAGAGGCTTGGGGATTCTTCGTTTTTGGATTATGCAATAGAGGTTGCATATGATTTCAATCCGATGTTTACGCCTTTTATGCAAAGGCGCGCCCTCAAGGCAATCGCTGAGAATTACCTTACGGAAGATGCTCTGAAAAACCTGCTTTCATATTCAGATGGCCCAGAGGATGATATTAACGCCCTAAGGAGGGAAATGGAAGGCAAAAGAGTTGGAATCATTATGGCCGGAAACATTCCTGCCGTGGGATTCCACGATCTTCTCTGTACTATTTCCACCGGAGCCAGGCCCGTTGTAAAGCTTTCTTCCAGGGATGAATGCCTGATACCTGCAATGGTTGATTTCGATGCGGTTTCCTTCCTGGAATATGCCTTGCCCCTGGATTTCATTCTCTTCAGCGGTTCCAGCAGGACAAAGGCTCTTGTCTGCGATGATTTTGAGGGCATTCCGATTCTGGCCCGCGGAAGCCGCTTCAGCCTAGGTGTCTTGAGCGGAGAGGAAACGGATGAAGATTTGCGGCTTCTGGCGGAAGACATGTTCCTTTACGGTGGGCTTGGATGCCGTAGCATATCCTTGCTGATGCTTCCGGATGGGTTTGATATCCAGCGCATAATAAAGGCATCTTCTTTTATGCAGGAAAGGCTGATGGAAATGGGGCCGTACAGATCCAGCTATATTCGCCGCAGTGCTTTAGCCAAGATCGAGAACATGTTTGAACACGGCAATTTCACGGACGGAGGTTTCTTCATTCTGGAAGAAGCCAGAAAATCGTTCCCGCCTATGGCGGTTGTCAGATACTCTTTCTACAAGGATATTTCTGAAGTGGATGAATTCTGTTTCCGCAATCGCAATTCTATCCAGAAAAAATTCACTAACTTTGGTATGGCGCAGTCTCCTGCTATAGATGACTGGATGGACGGAATTAACACCGTGCAGGCCATTCTGGAAGGTTGCGGAGTCCTGCGCAAAAGCAACGGTTAAAAACGACGGGTTATGCCTACGATTCTCAGATACAAGGTTACCTTCCCTTCCAACAAGGTGTTTTTCCGCGAGTATGAACTCAAGGACGATATGACCCTTTTTGCCCTTAACAAGTTCCTTGTCAACGATCTGGATTTTGCTCCGGACCAGATGATTGTCTTCCGGGGATATGATGGGGCGGGCAAGCTCAAGGCTATGTACGGCCTGTTTGATTTTGGAAGCGGAACCATAGACGGAGTCAGCCTTGCCAAGACATTGGCAGGCGGTGCTACCACATTGCATTATGTTTTTGACGTTTCCAAGAACAAGTATATGGTGCTGACCTTCGTTTCTGAGGTGGAATACCTGTCACACGTTTCTTATCCGCGGCTGGTTGCCGAAAAGGGGAGGATACCCGGGCAGTTTGAAAGCAAGTTCGACACCCTGGACAATCTCACTCCGGAACTAGGGGAGGAAATAGGAAACGATGACCTTGAAGGTGAAGACGATACTGAATAGCTGGGAATAGCCTGTAAATAATGGATACGATAGTTTTTTTGGGTTTTAACCTCTACGCATGGATAACGATCGTTACCGTGCTCGCCATGTTTTCCGTGCTGATTTTCACAAAACTCAGGGCTGATGTGGTGTTTCTGGCAGCCATAGGTATTCTGCTTGTGGCCGGGGTAGTGGATGAGAAGGAAGCTTTCAGCGGATTCAGTTCATCTTCCACGGTAGTGGTGGGTGTCTTGTTCATCGTGCTTGCCGGCCTGATGCATACTGGCGTTCTAAACTGGATTGCCAAACATCTGCTGGGGCAGCCCAAAAAATATTCGGGTGCCATATCCAGATTAATGTTCCCGGTTGCCGCACTGAGTGCGTTCCTGAGCAATACTGCAGTGGTGGCTTTGTTTGTCGGGATTGTGAAAATGTGGAGCAAAAAACTGGGGATATCTCCATCCAAGCTTCTGATACCGCTGAGCTACGCTTCCGGAATGGGAGGCGTGTGCACCCTTATCGGAACACCTCCAAACCTCATTATATCAGGGCTGTATAAAGACAATACAGGAATATCGATGAATATTCTCTCCATTACCATACCTGGTCTTTTCTGCCTGGTGGTAGGGGTTCTGTCCGTTCTTGTCTTGAGGAAACTCCTGCCGGACCGCAAGGCTCCTGAAGCTGCTTTTGAAGATGCTTCAGAATACACCGTGGAGTTCCAGGTGCCGACAGACAACAAATACATAGGCAAAAGCGTTGCTGAGGCAGGTCTGGACAGTATCAAGGGCGGATCCCTAATTGAAATTATCCGTTTTGACAACGTGGTTGTTTCTCCTGTTTTGCCTGACGAGCCTATTATGGGTGGAGACCGTCTTGTATTTTCTGGCCAGATTGACGAGCTTCTGGACCTTAAGACTAGCCACAATCTTGCAATCGCGGAGAATAATGTATTTTCCACGAAAGAATCCGTAAGGCATCGCCAACTGAAGACTGCTTATATCACTTTTGGCAGCAGCTTGATAAACAAGACAATATCGGAGAGCGGGTTTGAAGGGCAGAATAATGTGACTCTTGTTGCAGTAGCCAGGAAGGGGGAGAGGATAAACCAGTCTCCAAGAGAAGTCGTGCTTCAGGCGGGAGACACTCTTCTTCTGGAATGCCCTCCTAAAATGAAAACGGAAGAAAGTAGGATTTTCAGCCAGATTCATTTTTTTGATTCAGAGCAGGTTGCCAATATCGGAACAAGGACATTGCTTTCTTCTCTGATTATGATAGCCATGGTTGCATTAAGTGCAGCCAACGTGATGTCCCTAATGAATTGCGCTGTAATTGCGGCCTTTGTTATGATTATCCTCCGATGCTGCAACGTAGACCAAGCCATGAAAGCCATAAACTGGGATATACTGATGGTGTTTGCTGGTTCTGTGGTGCTGGGCCTGGCGCTCCAGAAAACAGGAATAGCGGAGAAGATGGCTTACGGGATTCTGAATGTTTGCGGAAGCAGTCCTCTTCTGGTTATGACTGCAATTTGCCTTGTGGCCACTTTCATAACCGAATTTATCAGCAATACGGCGGCAGGTGCGATTTTCTGCCCGATTATGTATTCAGCTGCGGTCAAGCTGGGTTATGATCCTTTCCCGTTTATGATTGCGCTGATGATTAGCGTAAGTTCAAGCTTTGCGACTCCTATCGGCTCGCCGACACACATGCTGGTGTATGGCCCTGGAGGATACAGGTTCTCTGATTTCCTCAAGATAGGATTCTTCATGAACATCATAATACTGGCTGCAAACATCTTTATTGTGAGTGTTGTTTATCCGTTTACGCCGCTTAAGTAGTGGAAAAGGTTCTTACGATAATACTTGGTCCTACTGCTGTAGGCAAGACGGATTATGCCATCCGTCTTGCCAAACAGATTGGATCACCCGTAATCAATTGTGATTCCCGCCAGATTTTCAGGGAGATGACAATCGGAACTGCCGTTCCTTCAAAGGAGCAGCTCGCCGAGGTTAAGCATTATTTTATACAGACAAAATCCATCAAGGAACATTATGCTGCAGGACAGTATGAGATAGATGCCCTGAACCTTCTCGAAGAACTTTTCAAGACTCACGACAGGCTGGTTATGTGCGGAGGAAGCGGCCTATACATAGATGCCGTGTGCAACGGGCTTGATGCTTTTCCTGAGCCTGATATGGAACTCCGCGATTCCCTAAACCAGAGACTCCGGAAAGAGGGAATAGAATCTCTGAGATACCAGCTCAAGCAACTGGATCCTGAGTCATACGAAACGATTGACATTGCCAATCCGCAAAGGATTATCCGTGCCCTGGAAGTTACTCTCCAGACCGGCAGAAAGTTCTCCGACTGGAAGACAGAGCCGTCAAAGCCCCGTCCGTTCCAGATAGAGAAAGTTGGACTGGCCATGGACCGTGATAAGCTCTATGACCGCATTAACGCAAGGGTGGACAAGATGATGGAAGACGGACTTCTGGAAGAGGTCAGATCCCTGGACAGCTTCCGTTACAAGGATGGTGTCTTTTGTTCGGATCTGACACACATTCCGCCACTCAGGACTGTGGGTTACAGGGAAATCTTTGATTATCTCGACGGCAAGATCTCCATCGCGGAGGCTGTAGAAAAGATAAAAACCAACACCCGCCGCTACGCCAAACGGCAGATGTCATACTGGGGAAGAGACAAGGGAATCAACTGGATCGTGCCGGATAATATTAGTAGCCGTTGGCCACTTCAGTAAGGAATTTTATGCGGATGAGACGGATTTCCTCTTCCTCGTAGTCAGGGCCAAGTGCTTTCATCGCATCGGAGAGGGAGTCTGATTCGGCTTCTTCCTTGAAGTAGTCGAAGATGTCTTCTATCTTGTCCTCATCCACGGCCTGGCGGATGTAATAGTCTATCTTGATGCGGTTTCCGGCGGCGACCATGGCCTCGATCTTGGTAAGGAGCTCGTCCATATCAAGGTCTTTCATCTTTGCGATCTCGTCCAGAGGAACGTGCATATCCGTGTTGTGGATGATGAACCTTCCGATGTTGGAGCTGTCTTCCGTAGAGCGGATCTTGAAATCGAAGTCATCCGGGCGGAGAATCTCGTTTTCCTCAACGTATTTTGCTATGAGTTCAACGAACTCCTTGCCGTATTTTTCCGCCTTGCCTATTCCCACGCCGGAGCAATTGGTTAGCTCCTTGATGGTTACAGGGTAGAAGATGGTCATATCTTCCAGGGAAGGATCGGTGAATATTACATAAGGAGGGAGGTTGAGGCGCTTGCCGATGGACTTGCGGAGATCCTTGAGCATTGCCAGAAGGGTCTGGTCTCCGCCTCCGCCACCTTTCTTTCCGCCTGCAGGCATATCGTCGTCCACATCGTCTCCCTCTCCTGTATCTTCAAACCGGCGGTCTTCAGTAAGCATTACTGAGTATGGCTTTGAAAGGAACTCTTTTCCCTTGTCTGTCAGCGATATAAGGCCGTACTGCTCAATGTCTTTCTTGAGGAACTGGTCTACGCAGGCCTGGCGGATTATGGCCAGCCAGAACTTCTCGTCTTTCTCCTTGTCTATGCCGAAGAAGCGGCTGGTGTTATGCTTGTAGGAGGTGATCATGGCATTGGTAACGCCTCCGAGAATGTTTGCCAGATGGTCTGCCTTGAAGTTCTCCCTCATAGAGCGGATGAGCTGGAACAGGGTAACCAGGTAATCCTTGCCCTCGAACTGAGGCTGGCGGTGCAGACAGTTGTCGCAGTTTCCACAATCATCCTCCGGATAGATCTCTCCGAAATAGTTGAGGAGAGTTTTCCTTCGGCACTGGTTGCTCTCGGCATATGCCACAGTCTCGGTCAGGAGCTGTTTTCCGATTTCCTGCTCGGCGACAGGCTTGCTCTGCATGAACTTTTCCAGCTTGAGGATATCGTTGAAACTGTAGAAGGCAATGCACTGGCCCTCTCCACCGTCTCTTCCGGCACGTCCGGTTTCCTGATAATAGCCCTCCAGGGACTTCGGGATGTTATAGTGGATGACAAACCTTACGTCCGGTTTGTCTATTCCCATTCCGAAGGCGATGGTGGCCACGATCACGTCCACTTCCTCCATCAGGAATTTGTCCTGGTTGGCGGCCCTGGTAGCGGCATCCAATCCGGCGTGGTATGGCAATGCCTTGATACCGTTAACATTAAGCAGTTCTGCCATATCCTCCACCTTCTTTCTGGAAAGGCAGTAGATGATGCCGCTCTTGCCCTCGTTCTGGCGGATGAACTTTATGATTTCCTTCTCGGTGTTGACCTTCGGGCGGATTTCATAATAGAGGTTAGGACGGTTGAACGAGGACTTGAAGACCTTGGCGTTCGGCATTCCGAGGTTCTTGAGGATATCGCTCTGGACCTTTGGAGTGGCCGTTGCCGTAAGGGCTATTATAGGAGCCTGGCCAATCTCCTGGACAATAGGGAGTATCCTTCTGTATTCAGGACGGAAATCGTGGCCCCACTCGGAAATACAGTGGGCCTCGTCTATGGCATAGAATGAAATCTTGCACTGCCTCAGCAGCTGGATATTGTCTTCTTTGGTCAGAGATTCTGGAGCAACATACAAAAGCTTGGTAAGGCCCTTCAGAAGATCTTCCTTTACTTCCTGGACCTGCGCCTTGTTCAGTGATGAATTCAGGAAGTGGGCAATGCCTTCCTTCTCTGCGACAAATCCCCTTATGGCATCCACCTGGTTTTTCATAAGCGCGATAAGAGGGGACACGACTACGGCCGTTCCTTCCATCAGCAAAGCCGGAAGCTGGTAGCAAAGGCTTTTTCCGCCACCCGTAGGCATAAGGACGAAGGCGTTGTTACCCCTTATCAGATGCTTTATGATATCTTCCTGCTGTTCCTTGAAGTTGGAGAATCCGAAGAACTCTTTAAGGTGTTTGCGAAGGGTTTCTGAAGTTATATTCATTTAGTTGTCCTAATTTTGCACTATATTTGCGTTGTACGCCGTTTGTGTGTATAAATGTACTCAATAATTCCAAGTTGTCAAAATTTTTATGAAAAAATCTGACGGAAAAATTCTGGATCTTGCCCGCAAGGTTATTACACAAGAGGCAGAGAGCGTGGCAAACCTTACTTCATATATAGACGAGACATTCCTGGAGGTGGTGGACCTGATCTTCCACAGCAAGGGAAGGCTGATAGTGACCGGAATAGGGAAGAGCGCCATCATCGGAACCAAGATTGTGGCCACGATGAACTCTACCGGAACCCCGGCCATTTTCATGCACGCTGCAGACGCCATCCACGGAGATCTGGGCATCATACAGAAAGACGATGTAGTGCTCTGCATATCCAAGAGCGGAAACACTCCGGAAATAAAGGTGCTGGTGCCTCTGATTGCAAGGATGGGAAACAAGATAATCGCGATGGTTTCTTCCGTGGATTCTTTCCTGGCCCAGCACGCGGATTACATTGTAAGGGCTACGGTTGACAAGGAGAGCGATCCTAACAACCTTGCACCGACATCATCCACCACTACGCAGCTGGTTATGGGTGATGCCCTGGCAGTCTGCCTTCTGCAGATGAGAGGCTTTTCACAGGAGCAGTTTGCCCTCTACCATCCTGGGGGAAGCCTTGGCAAGAGGCTGTATCTCAGGGTATCCGATGTAATGGACCTTAACGTGCGGCCGGTGGTCGGAATGAACGAGAGCATCCAGAACACCATAATCAACATTTCCCAGAACCGCCTGGGAGCAACCGTGGTGCTGGACGGCAAGGGAGAGCTTCAGGGCATAATCACGGATGGAGATGTCAGGCGAATGGTGGAAAAGGGAATCCATGTCGGAGACAACATTGTGGCAAAGGACATAATGAGCCGCAACCCTAAGCAGATAGATATCAACGATATGGCGGTTAACGCCTTCAACATGATGCAGAAGAACAAGATAACCTCCGTTGTGGTTATGAAGGAAGGCCGCTATGTTGGCCTTGTACATATCCACGACATTCTCCGCGAGGGTATCGTTTAATATCGATTTTATGGAAAGCAGGAAAGAAGAAATGGAGTTCGATCCTTCAGGAGTGGGGGTTGCTAACGGCAGGTATTTCGGAATGCCTTTTTCCAACGACGGATGCCCGGTGGTTCTGATATCAGTTCCGTGGGATGCAACCGTTTCTTATTCAGAAGGTACAGCTGGAGGCCCGGAGGCCATAATCGGAGCATCCGTGCAGGTTGACCTTTACGACGAGCATTATCCGTCCAGCCCTGAACTCAAGATCGGAACGGACGAGGCTGAAATAGATATGGAGGATGGTGCCGGAAGAATAAAAGTTGTCGATTACATAAAGGCCATTAACACCGAGTCAAGGGAAAAGGCAAAAAAGATAATCGACTGTCTTGCAGAAGGAAGGGAGCTGGATAAGGAATTAAGGGGATTGCAGGAAGAGGTCAACCAGGCCTCTGCTGCGGTCAATTACCTTACAGAACAGGTCTGCGCCGGCTATCTTTCCCAAGGCAAGGTTCCTGGAGTTGTAGGCGGTGAGCACAGCGTAACGTTCGGGGCCGTCAAGGCCGCGGCGGCATCCTTGCCGGAGGGCCGGAGGCTCGGAGTCCTTCAGTTTGATGCCCACGCTGACCTCAGGGTTGCGTACGAGGGATTCGAACACTCTCACGCGTCAATCATGTTCAACATTCTTTCCAAGATAGACAATATCGGCCATCTTACCCAGGTGGGTATCAGAGACTTCTGCGCAGACGAGCACGATTCCATAAAGCGTGAGGGAAGGATTTCCGCCTTCACCGATGCTGGAATTGAGGAGGCAATGGCTGAGGGAAAGACATGGAAGGAAATCTGCAGGGAGATCGTTGAAACCCTTCCTGAAGATGTTTACATCAGCTTTGACATAGACGGTCTGGATCCATCCCTGTGCCCGAATACCGGAACTCCGGTACCTGGCGGATTGAGCTTCCAGAAAGCGGTTTATCTCCTGAGAGAGGTTGCATCGCAGAGACATATTGTAGGATTCGACCTTTGCGAGGTGGCTCCGGGAGAAAACGAGTGGGATGCCAATGTCGGGGCAAGATTATTGCATAAGATGGCGTTGTTTGCTATATTTGCATCCCGATAAAGAGAATAACATAAACAATTAGATATTCGGATTATGAAGTTTTTTAAGACAATTGCAGTCTGCGCTCTCAGCGCAATGATATTGGCTTCTTGCCAGAGCAATCCTAAACCTCTTCCTGGAATTACCCAGCAGGAAGTTGACTCCGTAAGCGTTGCAGTAGGTGTTGCATTCGCCGGTATGCTTCGCGGCTCCCAGTTGGACAACATCAACCTCTCCAAGGTTATGAGCACCATCAAGACAGTCCTGAAGGGAGATACAGTTATCTTCACAGACCAGACTGCTCCTATGTACATCCAGCAGTATATGATGAAGGCTAACGAGGCCCTCGGAGTTGTAAAGGCTGACGAGGAGAAGGCTTTCCTTGAGGCAAACAAGAAAAACGAAGGCGTACAGGAGACCGAGAGTGGCCTTCAGTACAAGATCGAAGTTCCTGGCAACGAAGTAAAGCCGGGTCCTCAGGATACCGTAGAGGTTAACTACAAGGGCTGCCTTACCAACGGCAAGCAGTTTGATTCTTCCTACGAAAGGGGAGAGACAATCAAGTTCCCTCTCAACGGCGTTATTCCTGGATGGTCTGAAGGACTTCAGCTTATCGGTGAGGGCGGAAAGGAGACTCTTTGGATTCCGTTCAACCTCGGTTATGGCGGAAGAGAAATGGGTCCGGATCTTCCAGCTTACTCAACCCTGGTATTTGACGTAGAGCTCATAAAGGTCTTCCCTTACGTTGAACCAGCTCCTGCTAAGAAGTAAAAAGAACGAGACTGACAAGATTGGGGGATGCTTGCATCCCCCTTTTTTTGTCTTATAACCCTCTCTCTCGATTTTTTTTCGTAAATTCGCAAGTCTATGAGTAAGGGAAAGAAAATATTAATCCTGTTCGCCGTGGGGCTGGTTTTGCTGGGCGTGGTTCTGTTTTTGGCCTTATGGCTCGGCGACAGCAATTCAGAGGAGGTGGACCGGAAAGAGCAGAAGGTTCTCTCCGCACAGACTGAAGAGGCCTACCGGGCAGTTCCTTCAGACGCCGTTCTGATTTTCGACTTCGAGCAGCTGGACCATATTTCCCAGATGCTTAGGGACACTTCTTCCTTTGCCTACGGGCTCATAGATTCCGTTTCCTCCCTGGGCGCATTCCAGGACAAGCTGTTTCTGGCAGGAGCCGGAGAAAGCCACAGCCTATTCTCCCTCCATTATTCCGCTATCAACGAGGTTAGCCTTCTTCAGATAACGGATATGCCTACGGAAGAGAGCGTTGCGGATATCCAGAGGTTTCTGGAAACAGGTGCTTCATCTTCCAGAAACTACAACTCCCACAAGATTTACACCCTGCCGTCTGACCTTAAGGTTGCCGTAGAGAAGGACCTTGTTCTTGCAAGTTCCTCCCTGATTTGCCTGGAGAGTTCCCTCAGGCATCTGGATGCGGGGAATTCCATTCTCGAGAACCAGGACTTCTATTCCGCACTGAAGGGAACGGGCGGAGAGGAATGCCTGTACATCAACCACAAGCAGATTGGAAAGCTTTTCTCCGGCAGCGTGTCTTATGCTTTCCTCAAGTACTCGGATTTCATAATGAGGATGGCCACCTGGAGCGCCCTGGAAATCAATCCTAGGCAGCGGAATTTCATTTCCTTCGAGGGAGTGCTCACCGATAACGGGGACTATATAAACTTTGCGGCGGTGCTGGGCGGCCAGAAGCCTTATGCATCCAAAGCCCAGGATATCCTTCCGGCAAGCACGATGTTTGCCGTCATCCTGGACCTGCATTCTCTCAAGAGCTATGTCAAGGACTACGAAAAGTATCTGGACGCCAACAAAAAATACTCGTCATACCTTTCCAACCAGGACAGGATAGCCCTTCCTGATTCCCCGGCTCCAATGGAGTGGCTTGCCTCAGAGGGCTTTACCGAGGCAGTCAGCGCATTCTGCCTTGTCGGCGGAAAGTTCGAGTGGGTAACCTTTCTGTACAAAAACTCCACATCACTCCTGGGAAGGATAACCGGGATCAAGGGCAAGGGCGAGTTCCAGGAACCTTCCGAATTCGTTTACAAGGGATATGTCCCGGCCGTCCTGGGCGAGATATTCTCCCATAACCCGGAAGACCAGTTCTGCAAGACTGAAGACTGGACCATTATCGGCTCCGCCAACGCTGTGGGAGAGTTCTATAAGGGGAAGGTCAATGCAGTAAAGCTTGAGAAATACCTGTCCCGCACACCTGCCAGCTCTTTCTTCTCCGATAAGGGCGTGGCCAAGGCGATAGTCAACATCAAGGAAGGGGCGGATACCCTGCTTACTGTCCTGAACAAGTATTTCAGGGGCAGGATATCCTCATCGCTGAGGAAGAAGAATTTTGAATATGCGACAATAAACATCTGCCCTTCAGACGGAAAGACAAAGGCTAACCTGAGTTTCTATGCCGCAGCGCTCTCTGTTCCTCCGCTTATGTTCGACGAGGAAGACGAGGAGGTGATATTCATAGACAGTACCTTCAAGACCTTCTGGGGACCGTTCCCTCTGGTGGATCCGGACAAGGGAGACACAACCTGGTTTGAGCAGAGCAAGAAGTACCTCTCCATTTCCTACATGGACAAGAACAAGAAGGGAATCTGGGGCATCCCGATGAAGGACACGATAAAGAATTACGCCGGACTGATAAAGCTGGACGACGGAAAGAGCTACATAACCTTCATACTCGGCGACAAATTATACCGCATGAACCGCAGGGGAGCGCATTACACAGGCTATCCTAAGCAGCTGGATGTGGAGGTTGCCCTGGGACCGGAGATTATCCGCGAGGACGGAAGGGACCGCCTGCTCATCATCACGGGCGAGAACATAATTACCAAGCGCGATGTAAACGGAGACAGGGTTGAGGGATGGACAGACATTCACGCTCCGGAGTTCACGCGCGAGATGCCGCAGGAGACAGTTCTCTTCGGAAGGCGTTACTACATTCTCCGCACGGTATCCAAACTCAGGATTTACACTCCTGAGGGAGAAGAACTTACAGCAAAGAACATTAAGAGACCTATATCCAGGGAAAGCACGGTGACGGAAGATAAGGATGGTTTTGTAAAGGTTATGGGAATGGACGGAAAGGAATTCCTGTTCAACCTCAAGACCGGAAGGATCAAGAAACTTTAGAAGATGAAGAATTTTCTCAGACTGCTCAATTACGCCAGGCCGTGGCGCAGATTCTGGCCGGGATACATAATACTCGCGATTCTTTCCGTGATATTCGGAATCGTGAACTATTCCCTTATCTCGCCGGTGCTGAAGCTGCTGTTCGAGAGCCCGAGCAACGAGCAGGTGTCTGCGGAGATTGCCACTCTGGCAGACAAGACACAGGAATTCTCAATGTCCATGGACTGGTTCGAGAATACCTTCCAGTACTATATGGACAAGATATTCCTGGCCAACGGACCGCTTAAGGCACTGCTGTTCGTCTGCGCCCTTTTGGTTGGAGCCAGCCTGCTTTCAAATATTACGAGATACCTTTCCCAGACCATTCTGGTCAGGATGAGGACCCACATTATGAAGAAACTGCGCACGGACTTGTTCCGCAAGGTTTCCACTATGGACGTGGGTTTCTACCACACCCAGCAGAAGGGAGATATCATATCCAGGATTTCCAACGATGTTACCGAGGTGCAGAACGGAGTGGCGGACAGTTTCCATATGATTTTCAGGGAACCGCTCCTGATCATCGGCTTCATCACTTACTGCTTCTACCTGTCTCCGAAACTTACGCTGGTTACCCTGATCACCATTCCTCTTTCCGGCCTGGCAATCGGAGCCATATCCAAGAGGCTGAGGAAGAAGGCGGTCGAGACCCAGAGCCTGATGGGAAGGATCGTCAGCCATTTTGACGAGGCGATTTCCGGCATTAGGATAATCAAGGGCTTCAACGCGCAGAAATACGTTCAGGAAAACTTCGAGGAGACCAACAACGCCCACAAGAAGTCCAGCCGCAAGATGCTTTACCGCCAGCAGCTGGCTCATCCGACCAGCGAGTTCCTGGGAATCACCATAGCCGCTGCGGTGCTGCTGTACGGCGGATGGCTCCAGATCCACGGAAAGCTTGGGCTCAGCATAGGAACCTTTACGGTTTACATCCTTTGCTACTGGAGAGTGCTGGAGCCGGCAAAGAACATCGCCAAGGCTTACGCCAGCATCCAGAGAGGTCTGGTCAGCGGAGAGAGGCTGTTCGTCATCCTGGATGCAGAGAACACCATCAAGGAAAAGAAGGATGCCATCACCCTCAAGGAGTTTAAGGAAGGAATAGAATATCGCGGAGTCAGCTTCTCCTACAATGAGAATGTTCCGGTGCTTAAGGATATCAACGCCAGCATCCCTAAGGGCAAGATGGTGGCTCTGGTCGGGCCGAGCGGTGCCGGAAAGAGTACGTTTGCTGACCTGCTGCCGAGGTTCTACGACGTTACCGCCGGCGGTATCTTCATAGACGGGCACGATATCCGGGACTATACCCTGGATTCCCTGACCTCCAAGATGGGAATAGTGACCCAGGAGTCAATCCTGTTCAACGATACGGTTTACAACAACATAACCTTCGGTATGGAGAATGTCTCCAGGGAGAAGGTTGTGGAGGCTGCCAGGATTGCCAATGCGCTGGAGTTCATCGAGCAGCTTCCGAAGAAGTTCGAGACCAATATCGGAGACCGCGGAGAAAACCTTTCCGGCGGCCAGAGACAGAGGATTGCCATCGCGAGGGCCGTGCTGAAGAACCCTCCGATCCTTATTCTGGACGAGGCTACCAGCGCCCTGGACACCGAGAGCGAGCGTCTTGTGCAGGATGCACTTTACAAGCTGATGGCCAACCGCACCAGCATTGTTATAGCCCACCGCCTTTCCACCATCCGCTATGCGGACGACATTATCGTGATGAAAGACGGAAAGATTGTGGAGGAGGGCAACCACGACCAGCTTATGGAAAAGAACGGAATATATGCGGGCCTTTGCGCCATGCAGGTATTCTCTTAAAACCGAAACCTAAAAACCTACGATATTATGATGTATGTTTCAGATTCTCTGATAGAGATAATTGAGGAGAGTTTCAAGCACAACTGGAATAGGCCGGCGCTGTCGGATTACAAGGGAATCACCCTTTATTACAGGGATGTGGCGCGCAAGATTGCAAAGATCCATATCATTTTCAGGGAGAGCGGCGTAAAGCAGGGTGACAAGATTGCCATCTGCTCAAAGAACCAGTCCAACTGGGCCGTTGTTTTCCTGGCCTGTCTGACTTACGGAGCCGTTCCGGTGCCGATTCTCCACGAGTTCAAGCCAAGCAACATAGAGCATATCGTAAACCACTCCGACAGCTGTATCCTCTTTGCCGGAAGCATAATACTGGAAGGCCTGACGCTAACCCATATGCCGCAGCTTAACACGGTTATCTGCCTGGATGATTTCTCGCTTATCCAGACAAAGAACACAGACACCTACAGAGCTATGGAGCATCTGAACGAGCTCTTCGGCAAGGCCTTTCCTAAGGTCTTCGGTCCTGAGTATATTTCATATCGCAGAGAATCTGACCCTGACGAAATGGCGATGATAAACTATACAAGCGGAACCAGCGGATTCTCCAAGGGTGTTATGATTCCTTACAGGGCGCTCAGGTCCAACGTTCTGTTTGCCTACAAGGTTATGAGTAGCGTGGATGAAAAGTCCAATGTGGTTTCCATCCTTCCTTCCGCCCACATGTACGGAATGATGTTCGAGTTCCTGTACGAGATGACGGTAGGGGCTCACGTTCACTTCCTTACCAGGGTTCCGTCTCCAAGCGTGATTGTCAAGGCGTTTGAGGAGATCAAGCCAAAGATCATCATCTCAGTTCCTCTGGTCATCGAGAAGATTTACAAGAACCGTCTGCAGCCGTTCCTCTCCACTCCGGGTGTGAGGTTCCTGCTGAGGCTTCCGATTGCGGACAAGAGAATAAAGACCCAGATCAACGATACCCTTACAAGTTCCTTCGGCGGAGAATTCGAGGAAGTCATCATCGGAGGTGCAGCCTTCAACAAGGAGGCAGACAGTTTCTTCAGCTCCATAGGCTTCAAGTACACGGTTGGTTACGGAATGACGGAGTGCGCTCCGATCATAGCCTATGCAGACTGGAAGGAAAAGAGAGTGGGCTCCTGCGGCTATGCAGCCCCGAGGATGCAGATAAGGATCGATTCCGACAAGCCACGCACAATTCCGGGAGAAATCCAGGTTAAGGGAGACAACACTATGCTTGGCTACTACAAGAACGAGATAGCTACCCGCGATGCGTTTACGGAAGACGGATGGATGCGCACCGGAGACCTCGGCATCATGGACAGTGACGGCTTCCTCTACATCAAGGGAAGGAGCAAGAACATGATCCTCGGACCGAGCGGCCAGAACATCTATCCGGAAGAAATAGAGAGCATTATCAACAACATGCCTTATGTGGTTGAGTCTCTGGTCATCGATGATGGAGGAAAGATGGTAGCGCTGATCTATCCTGATATCGAGGGCGCTTCAAGGGATGGCCTTACAACCGCCGCCCAGATAGAGGCAAAGATGAACGACAACATTGCAATCGTCAACGAAGAGATGCCGAACTACTCAAAGATTTCAGGCGTGAAGATCATGCCTGAGGAGTTTGAGAAGACCCCGAAGAGAAGCATCAAGCGTTACATTTACCAGAATTAGAAAAAAGGAACAGCATTATATGGACAAACAGCTGCAATTTGACCTCAGCTACCTGCAGATGGCGGGCATCTGGGCAAAGAATTCCTACAGCAAGAGGCTTCAGGTCGGAGCCCTGCTGGTCAAGGACAGGATGATAATCTCCGACGGTTACAACGGAACTCCGTCGGGATTCGAGAACGTGTGCGAGGACGAGAACGGTGTCACCAAGCCTTATGTCCTGCACGCCGAGGCAAACGCCATCACCAAGGTGGCAAAGAGCAACAACTCCTCCGAGGGAGCAACTCTTTACATAACCGCCTCTCCTTGTATGGAATGTGCCAAACTGATTATCCAGAGCGGAATAAGAAGGGTGGTCTATCGCGATGCATACCGTCTTGATGACGGCATCAAGCTTCTGCAGAGGGCCGGCATAATTGTCGAGCAGCTGGACTCCGAAAAGATTAAGGAACTTGAAGCCGAGAGACAGGCTTCCGAAGTAAAGTAACGATGCTGAAGAAACTCAAAGAATTCCTGGACAATCCCTGGTTGTGGATTTTCCTTGTAGTCATAGGGCTTTCCTTCTATCTTGGAAAGCTCTGGAGACTGAAGCATTCACATAATCCAAGGATTAATTACGAACTTGCGGAGAACCGCAAGTGGTCCAAGCTTCTTCTGATCCTGGACCAGATAGAGAAAAACTATGTGGATTCGGTCAGCAACGGGGAGATAATGGAAAAATCTCTTCCGCACATCCTTGAGAGTCTTGATCCCCATTCCGTTTACCTTCCGCCCAAGGACCTTCAGGCAGCGGATGAGTCTCTGGCCGGAAACTTCAGCGGCGTGGGCATAGAGTTCAATGTTCCGGAAGATACCCTCGTGGTAATCAACGTTGTTCCTAACGGCCCGAGCGAGAGGATCGGCATCAAGAGCGGAGACCGCATAGTTACCATAGACGGCAAGAACGTTGCCGGAGTCAAGTTCCCTCAGGACTCGATGATGAAGATGCTCCGGGGTCCTATAAACACCAAGGTTAACGTGGGTGTAAAGAGAAGCGGGGAGAAGGATCTTCTGGACTTTGGCATAACGAGGGGAATAATTCCTGTCCACAGCGTGGATATTGCCATGATGCTCACTCCAACCCTGGGCTATATAAAGATATCCACCTTTGCAGTAACGACCTATAAGGAGTTCCTGGCTGCGGCTGCCAAGCTCAAGGCAGAGGGTATGACATCCCTTCTGCTGGACCTCAGGGATAATCCAGGTGGATATATGGATCAGGCATACGCCCTTGCTAACGAGTTCCTTAAGAAGGGCGATATGGTGGTATATATGGAAGGCAGGATGAGAAAGAGGGAGGACTTCATCGCCACGGGATCCGGCAATTTCAAGGATATCAAACTATATGTTGCCATAAACGAGAACAGCGCGTCATCCAGCGAGATCGTTGCCGGAGCAATCCAGGATAACCATCGCGGAACAATAGTCGGCCGCCGTTCCTTCGGCAAGGGCCTGGTGCAGGAACCTGTTTACTTCTCAGACAGCAGCGGAATCCGCCTGACCGTGGCCCGCTTCTACACTCCGTCCGGAAGGTGCATACAGAAGCCTTACACTGAGGATTATCGCTATGACATCCTCGAGCGCTATCAGAGAGGGGAGATGCAGAATGCAGACAGCATAAAGGTTGGCGGAGGAGGAATTGTTCCGGACGCCTTCGTTCCGATGGATACTGTCGGCGTCACGGATTATCTGGTCAAGGTCAACAGGAAGAGTCTGCTGATGAAATTCAGTTCCCAGTTTGCAGACCGTAACCGCGCAGCCCTCGCCGGGATAGACAATTACGAAGATCTTGAGGCTTTGTTTACAAGGGAAGGCCTTGCCTCCCAGTTCCGCCTTTATGCAGTATCCGAGGGCGTAAGGCCAAATGCCGGAGAATGGGAAGCAAGCGGAGAAATAATAATGGAGCAGCTCAAGGGACTGATAGGCCGCTACTCCGCCCTGAAGGAGGAAGCCTTCTACCATTACATATTAAAAATCGACAACCTTGTTCAAAAAGTTGAAGCGCTGGAAAACCAGACAACACTGTCATCATAAAAACATAGTTATGGGAAAGATCATAGGAATGGCATCAGACCACGCAGGCTTCCAGATGAAGGAATACCTGAAGAGTCTACTCAGCGATAAAGGCCATACCATCAAGGACTTTGGAGCTTACTCCTCCGATAGCGTAGACTATCCTGATACCGCTCATCCACTGGCTGAGGCGGTCGAGAAGGGAGAAGTGGATTTCGGCATTGCCATCTGCGGAAGCGGCAACGGCATATCCATGACCGTAAATAAGCATCAGGGAATCAGGGCCGCTCTGTGCTGGACTCCGGAACTAGGGGCACTGGCAAAGCAGCATAACAACGCCAACATATTGTCCCTTCCGGCAAGGTTCATCTCAGAACAGCTTGCAAGAGACATTGTCAATGCATATATGGAGGCCGAGTTCGAAGGCGGACGCCATCAGCGCAGG
Source organism: Bacteroidales bacterium (assembly GCA_017961175.1). Lineage (GTDB taxonomy): Bacteria > Bacteroidota > Bacteroidia > Bacteroidales > UBA932 > Egerieousia. Next base: position 9,993 of record JAGCXV010000019.1, on the reverse strand, counting down.
ATCGAGAAAATTCCCGTATGCCGTTAAACCCGCTTGTCATAGACAAAAACAATCTTGTCGGCCTGGAAAAGGATATGTCGGCATATCCCGACGGCATCATCTTTCCGGTTGACAAACCATACAGGTGGACAAGTTCTGATGTTGTCCGCAAGATCAAATACGTTCTCCGTAACCGTTTCAATACCAAGAATGTAAAGATAGGCCATGCGGGAACTCTGGACCCTCTGGCAACCGGCCTTCTGATAATCTGCGTTGGCAAGGCCTGCAAACTCAGCGAAGCCCTTCAGGCCGAGCGCAAGGAATACATCGCGGAGTTTACGCTTGGAGCCACCACTCCTTCATTTGACAGAGAGCATCCGATAGATGCACTTTATCCTGTCACCCACATCGCTGAGGAAGACATGAAAAAGGCAGCGGAAAGTTTCACTTCCCAGACCGAGCAGATGCCGCCTGCCTATTCCGCCAAATATGTGAACGGTACAAGGAGCTACTACCTTGCAAGGAACGGAGAGGAATCAGACCTCAAGCCTGCCGCCATAAAGATTTATGCCTGTGAACTTCTGGACAAGGATAATCCTCTGGCAAAGACTCTTGAAAGGCCTTCCTACGGAACAGACGAGGCCCACAACACTTTTGTCGTAAAGAAAAGGATAGCATCCGAGGAGAACAATCCTGTGATCCGCTACACGGAGGATTCCCTACTTACGCCTGAGCAGATCCGCAGCCTTCCGGCCGCCACCCTCAGGATCGAGTGCAGCAAGGGAACCTACATCCGCTCCATGGCCAGGGATTTCGGGGCGATGCTTTCCAGCGGAGCATTTATGTCTGCCCTTAGGCGTTCTGCCTCAGGAGGATTCAGGGTGGAAGACGCCCTTGATGTCAAAGAGTATTTCGGATAGTTGTAACTTTTTTCATTTTCCTCCGTATAATATTTTGCCTATCGTGTATGGGCAAAAACAGAGTTTTTATGAAATTATCACAATTCAAATTCCCGTTCCGTTCTGATTTGATCGCAAAGGAACCTACCCGTTTCAGGGATGACTGCAAGCTGATGGTGATGCGTCGCCAGAGCGGCAAAATAGAAAACAAAGTATTCAAGAATATCCTGGATTATGCCCGCGAGGGGGATATTTTCGTCCTCAACGACACCAAAGTCTTTCCGGCCCGCCTTCAGGGCAACAAGGAAAAGACCGGAGCAGAGATAGAGGTTTCCCTGCTCAGGGAGCTTAACCGCGAGCAGAGGCTCTGGGACGTGCTGGTCGATCCGGCACGCAAGATCAGGATCGGCAACAAGCTGTATTTCGGAGAGAACGATTCTCTGGTTGCCGAGGTGATAGACAATACCACATCCAGGGGCAGAACCCTCCGCTTCCTGTTCGATGGTAGTTACGAAGACTTCCGCCAGACGCTTTTCAGCGTGGGAGAACTTCCTGTTCCAAAGGAAATCCGCCCTCATCCGAATGAGGAAGACCAGGTGAACTTCAACACCATCTTTGCCCGCCACGAGGGTGCAATAGCAACTCCGGCAGCCGGCCTCCATTTCTCGAGGGAACTCTTCACCCGTATGGAAATCAAGGGTGTGGACTGCACATTCATCACCTCCCACGTAGGCCTGAGCAACTTTGGCGGTGTGGACGTTGAAGACCTTTCCAAGCACAAGATGGGAAGTGAGAGAATCATAATCTCCGAGGAAAGCGCAGAGAAGATCAACAAGGCAAAGGCAGACGGGCACAAGGTCTTCGCCATAGGAGTTACCGTTGCCAGGGCTTTGGAGACTCCGGTCACCACAACCCACAGGGTAAAGCCGATTGACGGATGGACCAACAAGTTCATCTTCCCTCCTTACGACTTCAAGATCGTGGACGCTCTTGTTACCAATTTCCACTATCCGCTCAGCACAATGCTTATGTGCCAGGCGGCATTCGGTGGTTATGAGAAGGTTATGGCAGCCTACAAGCAGGCAATGCATGCAAAGGACGCCTCAGCGATGTACCGTTTCGGCATCTACGGAGACGCTATGCTGATCGTGTAATTCGCCAAACCTCCTGCAAACGGGTCAATTGTACCGTTTGGCATCCCTGAACGGCGGCAGATTCATATCTTGCCGCCGTTTTTTATGCAATCGCTGATGAAAGGATTGGGGGAATACTATCTGGTAGAAGGTGTGCGATTTGAGTACAAAGATCTTCCGGGAAGCCGGAAGAAACTTATAAAGGCTTTCAAGAAGAAACTCGTAAAGGAAATTTTTGGAATTGTATCAAACAAGAGGGCACATAATGTCATCGATGATGGGGTAAAAATCTCTATTCGATTTACAAGAAGAGGAATAGACCATTTTTGCAATGATGTTCTTCTGACACTAAGTGGCATGTACTTCGATGAAGAGTCGATGAAATCTATAGACACAATACTGTCAAATGCAAATTATGTCCAAACCTCCCACGAAAAGATACATTATAGAACAGACGGGCGTGATTTGTGGTTTGCTTATCTGGACTCCGAGGGGAGGGGTGTTTATTTCAAGGTATGTTTTAATAAGAATATAAAGGGCTACGAGTTCTATTCTGCCGAAAAAGAATTGAAAATAAAATAAGGACCGCTAAGACACAAGAGTAGCACCTCAAGCGCAGGCAGTCCTTATTTGACCGGAATTCTCCGGCACTGCAAAGTTATAGAAAGAATAATTAATTGCAAATATTTCATTGAATGGAGATTGAGGTTGAGGCTCTGCTGTGCGCGATGAGCCGTGTGCTGATTAACCACCCTGCCAAAGGGTGTCTGGTTTTGAAGGAGGCGGGCAGTATAGAGAGGCTTTTTAAGGAAGGGGCTTCTTTTGTTGACGGGTTGCTGAAGGTGGATGGCATCGGGGAGATGCTTTTCTCAAAGGAAATGATGGAGTGGGGGCGGCAGGAAGCCCTCTGGATGAGGTCCAAGGGGGTGAGGCTGATATCAATACTCAGCGACGGGTACCCTCGTGTGCTGAAAGAGTGCCCGGATCCGCCGTTCCTTTTGTATTACAGGGGAAGCGCCTCCTTTGGAGAACGAATATTAAGCATTGTGGGAACCCGGGTGGCTTCTCCCTACGGTGCGGAATGCGTGGAGAGGATCGTTGCGGACATAGCGGAATCCTGCTCCGGAGTCCAGATAGTAAGCGGCCTGGCTTTGGGAATTGACGCCTGCGCCCACAAGGCCGCGCTGGAGGCCGGAATGGAAACCATTGCCGTCCTGCCCTGCGGCATAGACATAATCTATCCGTCAGCCCACAGGGATATGGCTGTCCGCATGCTGGATCAGGGCGGGGTCCTGACAGAATATCCCAGGGATACCAAGCCCCTTCGGCGGAACTTCCTTCAGCGCAACCGCATAATTGCCGGAATGTGTAGCGCCCTGCTGGTGGGGGAAAGCCGCATCAGCGGTGGAAGCATGAGCACCGTGGAATACGCATCCTCCTACAGCAAAGACATCTTTGCAGTTCCCGGGCGTATGTGGGATGCCAACTCCTACGGATGCAACTATCTGATAAGCAGGAATGTGGCGCAGCTTTGCCTGAACTCCTCCACTATAATAAAGTCTATGGGATGGACAGACGGCTACATTTCAGACATCAAGCGCCAGCCTACACTGTTTTCCGCTTCTGAGGAGACCAAGCAGAAATTATTGCTATCTTTATCAGCTGTAAAAGGACGGACGGCGGACTTCCTCTGCGCCAAGGCAGGGATTGACATCAGGGAACTAAGCCTGGTGCTTCTGGAGATGGAAATGGACGGGCAGATCCGCAAAGACGTTTCCGGCTTGTGGTACAAGGCATAGCAATGCGTTTTACAGATACACATACTCATCTTTACGACGAGGCTTTTGACGGGGACCGTTCCCAGGTGATGGAGCGTGTCCTGGCAAGCGGTGTGGACCGGTGGATTTTCCCTGCCATAGATTCCACAAGCTTCAAGGCCCAGATGGCAGTCTATGAGGACTACCGTGAGCATACATTCATGGGAATGGGCCTTCATCCGACATCAGTGGGAGAAAACTGGAAAGAGGAGCTGGAGTTTGCTCTCGCAGAGCTCAAAGAACATAAAGACAGATATATAGCGGTAGGGGAGATTGGCCTGGACGCCTACTGGAGCAGGGATTTCTTCTCCCAACAGAAGGAAGTGCTGGCCACCCAGCTGGAATATGCCGCAAAGGAAAACCTCCCGGTCATTATCCACGAGAGGAGCGCCACGGAAGAGATGCTGGATCTTGTTTCCGGCTTCAAGGGCAGGATAAGAGGAGTGTTCCATGCATTTACCGGAAGCATCGAGACCTACCGCAGGATTGCCTCGCTGGGAGGCTTCAAGGTTGGAATAGGGGGAGTGGTAACCTTCAAGAACGCCGGCATCGCAAAGGTGGTGGCGGACATTCCTCTGGAAAACATTCTCCTGGAGACGGATTCCCCTTACCTTACACCGGCTCCACATCGTGGCCAGAGGAACGAGAGCAGTTACATTCCTTTTATTGCCGCCAAGGTCGCTGAGGTAAAAAGTGTTGGCATTGAGGAAGTTGCAAGCCAGACTACAAAGAATGCGGAAGAGCTTTTCTCTCTTCCGGCTAAAAACACTACGATATGAAAAGTTCGATTTTGATGATCTATACCGGCGGAACGATCGGTATGAAGCAGGATGAAAGGACAATGACTCTTGTCCCGGTGGATATCAGCCAGATAGAGACCGAAGTCCCGGAGCTCAAGAAGTTCGGGTACAAGATAGATACCTGCTCGTTTGACCCGGTTATAGACTCGTCTGACATAACTCCGGATTTCTGGGTGAAACTTTGCAGGATAATCAAGGCCAACTACGCCAAGTACGATGGATTTGTGATCCTTCACGGAACGGACACGATGTCCTATACTGCATCTGCACTGAGCTTTATGCTGGAGGACCTGGCAAAGCCTGTGGTGCTGACCGGAAGCCAGCTTCCAGTGGGAATGCTCCGGACTGACGGCAAGGAAAACATAATATCATCGATTGAGATTGCCGCCGCAAAGGACGCCGAGGGGCATCCGATGGTTCCTGAAGTGTGCATCTACTTTGAGAGCCAGCTCTATCGCGGAAACCGCACCACCAAATACAACGCGGAGAATTTCCGTGCCTTCCGTTCCGCCAACTATCCGGTTCTGGCAGACGTGGGAATCCACATAAAATACAACCGCCACCTGATCCACTATCCGGAAAGATGGGACATTCCGCTGAAAATAAGGGACAAGATGGATACTAACGTGGCAATCCTGAAAATTTTCCCGGGCATAACTCCTGCGGCGATTGATGCCGTGCTTTCAACCAAGGGATGCAGGGCCGTAGTGCTGGAAACCTTCGGCAGCGGCAACGCCCCGACCGGCAAGGCATTCCTTTCAACGATGAAAAAGTGGGTGGACAAGGGTCTGGTAATAGTGAACGTAACCCAGTGCCACGCCGGCAAGGTGGATATGTGCGCCTACGCAACCGGAATGGGCCTGAAGGGAGCGGGTGTGATTAGCGGCTACGACGGCACAACCGAGGCAACCCTCTGCAAGCTGTTTATGCTGCTCGGAAGATACTCTTCCCCGGAAAAGGTGAAAAAGGAAATGCAAAAGTGCCTGAGGGGGGAAATTTCGGGAGTTTGATGCCCACTTTGAAAAAAAATTGCTATCTTGCACTTCGTTTTACGGACACCATTAAAGGATAAAACAAATAATAACTGATAAACATTGTTTAATTTAATCACAACAAAATTTATGAAAAAACTTTTCATGTTTTTGGCAGTTGCAGGCCTAATGGCATTGACTGCCCAGAACGCAACAGCTCAGGATCAGAAGACTGACGAGAATGCAACTGAGCAGGTAGCTCCAGCTCCTCAGGCTGAGGAAGTAGCTGCTCCGGCTGAAGTCGATCCTTTCAACCAGAAGTCAGACAAGCCTCTGTATCAGCAGATCAAGACTAAGTTCATCGAGGGTGGTCCTGCATTCATGGTATGGGTTGTTCTCTGTCTCATCCTGGGTCTGGCAATCGCCATCGAGAGACTTATCTATCTCTCAAGAGCTACTACCAACAACAAGAAACTTCTCGAAGGCATCGAGTCTGCTCTTCAGGAGGGTGGTGTTGAGAAGGCAAAGGAACTTTGCCGCGATACTCGTGGTCCTGTAGCTTCCATTTTCTATCAGGGTCTCCTTCACTATGATGAGGGTCTTGAGAGCGTTGAGAAGAACATCACCGCTTACGGTGGCGTTCAGATGGGTCAGCTTGAGAGCGGCCTTTCATGGATCGCCCTGTTCATCGCCCTTGCTCCTATGTTGGGATTCTTGGGAACAGTAGTTGGTATGGTTGGCGCATTCGACGCTATCGAGGCTGCTGGTGATATTTCTCCAACCGTTGTAGCAGGTGGTATTAAGGTGGCTTTGATTACAACTATCGCCGGTTTGATCGTTGCTATTATCCTTCAGATTTTCTACAACATTATCGTTGCAAAGATCGACTCCCTGGTTAACTCAATGGAGGACGCATCCATCAACTTTGTAGATATTCTCACCAAATACAACAAGAAGTAAATCAATTAGAGCAAAATGAAGAACAAATCAAAACTCATATTGTATGTACTGTTAGCCATATCAGTGGTTATCGGTGTAGCGTTCCTTTTCCTGAACAAGGGAACTGGTGACGGCACAATGGTTTCCACGATATTGAACTGGGCATACATCCTTCTTGCTATCGCAATACTGCTGGCTATATTCCTGCCAATGGTATACCGTAGCGGAAGAGGCGGCAAGAAGACGCTTATCAACATTTGTGTCTTCCTTGGTGCTCTGGTGATTTCTTACTTGCTTGCTTCTGGCAATCCTGTAAGCCTGTCATCAAGCGTTGCCGAGCCTACTCATGGCACTTTAAAGATGACGGACACCGTCCTCATCATGTCCATAATCCTGCTGGTTGTAGCTATCCTTGTTACAATCTTCGGCAGCTTGTTAAGGAGAAAGTCTTAAAACAGAAAATTTAAAATGGCTAGAAAGACACCCGACATCAACGCTTCCAGCCAGGCGGACATCGCTTTCTTGCTTTTGGTGTTCTTCCTCATTACCACAACAATGGATGTGGACAAGGGAATTTCCAGAAAACTCCCTCCTATGCCGGAAGAGAATCAGCAGCAGGAAGATGTGAAGATCAACCGTAGGAATATCATCGTCGTGAAGATCAATTCTCAGGACAAGATAATGGTTGGCTCCACTCCGACTGACGTTAGCCAGATAAAGGATAAGATAGTTGAGATGCTCAGCAACCCGACTGACAACCCTAACATGCCTGAAAAGGAAGTTAAGGCCATCAAGGGTCTGGGTAATTATCCGGTATCCAAAGGTGTGGTTTCTCTGCAGAACGATAAGGGAACATTGTACAACACGTACATCCAGGTTCAGAACGAGATCGTGAGAGCAATCAACGAGCTCAGAGACCAGTTCTCTACCGCAAAATACGGCAAGAAATACGCACAGTTGGACGAAGATCATCAGAAAATTGTCAAGGAGGCTATTCCTCAGAACATTTCCGAGGCAGAGCCTAAGGACGTTTCAAAAGGTAAAAAGTAAGGAGGTATCGTAATGGGAAGATTTAGAAAAGGCGGTAAGAAATCCGCACCTGCAATCAGCACGGCATCCCTTCCGGACATCGTGTTCATGCTCCTGTTCTTCTTTATGATATCGACATCATTCCGTCAGACCGACAAGCTCGTTCAGGTTAAGCTGCCTGCAGCAACCGAGAACACCAAGCTTGAGAGAAAGGACCTGACCTCCTACATCTATGTGGGAGCTCCTATCCCTTCCAAGCAGGCTCAGTACGGAACTGATTCCCGAATACAGCTGAACGACTCCTACAAGACAGTCAACGAGATCCGTGACTTCATCGCCGCTGAAAGAGAGTCTATCTCCGAGGGCGAGCGTGAGGCTATGACCGTTGCACTGAAGGCTGATGAGAATGTCCGCATGGGTATCATCACGGATATCAAACAGGAACTCAGACGTTGTTCCGCCCTCAAGATTTTGTATGTAGCTCGTCAGAGAGAAGCAAACTAATCTTAAGGAAGCAGCAAAAAATGGAACGCCGGCATAAACGCCGGCGTTTCTTTTTACCCAACGGTGCAAAAATTTTGTAAATTTGTATGTTTGAAGAATAATATCTGCAAAAGTATGGATTCCAGAAGATTTCTCAGAAAGACGGCGGCTTTGCTGATGGCCGTAATCTTTGTATTCTCAACGTTATACGCACAGGAGAAGAAGGCTGAGGCCGCAAAGCCTGAAAAGGCAAAGTATGTATTCCTCTTCATCGGTGACGGCATGGGTCTTGCCCACGTCTTCCTGACAGAGGCTTACCTTTCCCAGAAAGACGGGAAAATCTCCAATACTGCGCTTGGCTTTTCAAAGTTTCCGGTGATGGGAGTTGCTACAACCTATTCCGCTTCCAACATCATCACCTGCTCAAGCGCTGCCGCCACTGCTCTTGCTTCCGGCTACAAGGCAAATAACGGCACCGTAGGAATCTATCCGGCGGATTCCATTCCACTTCGCCAGATATCATACAAACTCAAGGAACTGGGTTACAAGATCGGCATCATGACATCGGTGACCATAGACCACGCAACCCCGGCCTGCTTCTATGCCCACAGCAAAAAGAGAAACAGCTATTTCGAGATTGCGATGCAGCTTCCTGAAAGCGGTTTCGATTTCTTTGGCGGCGGCGGATTCCAGGGAACGAGAGACAAGGAGATAAAGGACGCCACCGAGCAGATATACAATAAGGTTGACAAGTTTGGCTACACCGTGGCTCTCGGAGTTGACGAGTACAAGGCAAAGAAAGCCGGAGCCAAGAAGATGATCCTTTTCCAGGACGGAAAGAAAAGAAGAGACAGCGCACTGCACACGGTTATCGGCAGAAAGGACGGGGACCTGACTCTGAAACAGGTGATAGAAAGCGCTATTGACTTTATGTACGAGCCGGACGGCAAGGGATTCTTCATCATGTGCGAGGGTGGCCAGATAGACTGGGAAGCACACAGCAACAAGGCTGCCGGAGTCATCACGGAGACCATAGATTTTGACAAGGCCATTAACGTGGCTTACGAGTTCTACAAGCAGCATCCGGACGAGACCCTTATAGTTGTAACCGCTGACCACGAAACGGGCGGCCTGGCCCTCGGAAGGGAAAGGGGTTACACATTTGACCTTACGATGTTCAACGATGCGATAAACGGCAAGCCAGTGCCTAAGGAGGCGATAGATTCCCTCAACAAGGCTGCCCACATCGGCTGGTCTACAAAGAGCCATACGGGAATACCTGTGCCTGTATTCGCCATTGGAGCAGGCAGTCAGATGTTTGCCGGCAGGATAGACAACACGGACATCCCTAAGAACATAATGAAGGCAATGGACGTAACTCCTGTCTATACGGACCACTACTATAAGAGGAAGGAAGTCTTCAATATGGAAAGGCCTATCAACGAAAATGATATAGTGTTCCTTGGTAACTCCCTGACAGAGGGCGGAAAGTGGGAGACCTACTTCCCTGAAGTCCAGAAGGCATTGGAGAAAAAGGGTGCGGGCATCCGTAACCGCGGAATCGTGGGAGATACCTTCGGCGGCATTGACGCAAGGCTTGACCAGATTCTTCCGGGGCATCCGAAGAAGATATTCTTCCTTACCGGAGCAAATGACGTAAGCCACAACCTCACAGCAGATTCCATTGCCAATGGAATAATAGGTGTCGTTCGCAGGATAAAGAAAGAAAGTCCAAACACCAAGATCTATCTGCAGAGCCTTCTGCCGATTAACGAGAGCTTCAAGCGTTACCGCCTGCTGACCGGCAAGACCGCAATGTTCTCGGAGATAAACGCCAAGCTGGAGAAGATGGCAAAGGAGGAGAAGGTCACTTTCATCAACCTCTATCCTCTGATGCTGACCAACGGTCCTGCAGACCTGGCCCTTCCGGCTTCCGAGCAGGT
>JAGCXV010000018.1 GCA_017961175.1 Bacteroidales bacterium | reverse complement strand
ACTGAAGCTGTTGCCCCTTTCTGATTTTGGATAATATACACTAAAGAATAATGTTTATCTTCTATTGTCAAATCGACACATTCCCACACATCATCTAATGATTGCTTTATTTCTTCCCCTGTTTTTAAATCTGTTCCTTGAATTACAGTGGTTAACACTCCGTTATCTAAATCATACCTCGCAATGTATTTCTTTCCAACCAATCTCTTCAGATAGTTAAAATAGGACATAACTATGAAATTATAGGTCATTGGCTTCTTGTGCCAATCACTAGAATATAAATACCACAGTACTTCTTCAGGATTGTTAATATTTCTTAGTTTGAACCACCATAAATCTTTAAAACGGCTATCTTCTTTTGAACGACTATCAGCAACTACATCTATTACCTCAAAAGACTTTCCAACAAGTTCATCATACCTTGTCATATTGGGTAACTGAGATGCTGCCCCCCACCTATTTGTTGTATCATCCCCTCCTATTAAATAGTCAGATTTATGTTCCTTATGTTCTTTTTTGAAACTTGCATATCCATATTTTTGGATTCTTTCTGATAACGGTTTTACATAAAGAACTTGGCCTAGATAGCTTTTTACGTTATCTTCTCCCAAATAATTTTTAGTAGAATCAAACGGTTTAATCTCTTCTGCCTTCTCTTTTACATGAGATATTGTAATTTGGGCATAAGAAACCATAGGGCTAATTAACAACAACAATAATAAACAAATAAACTTCTTCATATCTTTAACTTTGTTTCAACTATGATTATTCAGGATCTTGTGCTAATTCAGCAGCTTCAGCCGCCTGCTGTAAGAAAGCATTGTACATTTCTATCTCTTCCTCATCCCATTGAGCAACAACAGCCGTTAATTCTTTATTGAGAACGAATGCCATATCCCCCATCACAACACCTCCTGCATTGTTTTTTGCACGATAGCGGTGATGTGCTTTATAACCGATAAACTCCGGATCTTTTTCAAATTGTTCTTTAAGTCCTTCAGATATCTTCTGGACTTTATTAATTAATGCGTTATACTTAGCTTCAGCTTCTTCATATTTAGCCTTCGCTTCGTTGTACTCATTTTTGCCATAGGCCGTCATATAAGGGCCACTCCAGATAGACATTGAGGATTTAGCTTGTTTCATTTCCAATTCCAGGTCCTCTAATTCAACACCCTTTTTGCATAAACCAAGAATAGTTTCTACAACTTTCGGATCATGGAAAGGAGAGAAAGCGCTATCAAGTTGAGTTTCTACAGCTTCATACGAATCTGGAAAAAACAAGGACTTCTGAACAGACTCCTTTATTAATGCCTCGGCCTTTTTCTGAGGAGACTGTGTGCAGGCAAATGCCAGGAAAACACATGTCAAGATAAATACTATTCTTTTCATAGAGAATCGGATTAAAAAGTCTTATTATTAAAAGTCAGCCCCTAAATCATAAAAGACCAAACGAGGTCTTGAGTACCCTGTTGCTCTAGAGAGGACTATTCTAAGATTATCGCCCTTCCACTCCCACTTGTAAATTGCCCAGTTCCAGGGTTTAGCACCCTCATCAACAAGTTCATACTTTGAGTTTAACTCATCTATAAGGTCTCGCATTTCCTGCAAAATCTCTTTACGCTTGTCTCTTCCTTCTTTCCTCTGGTTCTGCTGCACATCTACATGTGTTACAAGCCCTTTTTCATTAAAGTGAACATAAATGTCAGCACTCTTAAAAGGTTTATACTCTGCAACTAACTTGACTTCGTCATTATCCTGTCTTTCAATAATTCTTGCACCACGACTCTCATCCTGAAGCTCTTTAAGGAAATACTTAATGTCTGTTCCTAACTTGATTCCCCAGAATTCCCCATGTCCTTTTACCACTGACTTCACATCATTGAACACCTGCTCCCGTCCATTCTTTAGTTTAATTTTAGAAATTGAAGATTTACTCTCCACATTTAACAGGTCTTCTCCTACAAAAGTAAATTCCACTTCGCCTGAAGAAACCTTGGTGATATTGCATCCTATAACCTTGCCATTTATAAAGAAAATAGAATCAACTTGTTGGGCTCTGGCAGAGAGAGAAAAGCAAAAAATAGCAATAATAGTTAAAATTAAGTTCTTCATAATAGTGTTAATTATTTATCAAGTAATCATTTATCCTTTCCATTTATCACCACCCTTCATTCCCTCTCAAAATCGCCTAAAGAATTACAACTCCTCAATTTCTTCCGCATCTTTATCCCTATCATATTTCCCACTCTCATAACCATCTATGTAACCACTTTCATAACCATCAAGGAAATCTCCACCTTTACCAGAGTCATCATAACTAGCCCACGCTCCATTTCCGTTTACTGCATCATCATAACCTTCATCCCAACCATAACTATACCCTCTTTCCCATTCATCACTTCTTTGAACACGTCGCCTTTGTAGGGTATAAGAAGTGGATTCTATCTGTTTTAATGCCTCCTCTGATTCGTCTATCGCTTCTTGTATTGATTTTTTAACTGAATTAATATCATGATTGTAAGGCTTTGAATAGTCGCGATTGGAGTTCGATGAACTATAACTATCACATCCTTGAATCATAATTAAGCTTGCTATAACAACTAAGGCGTTCCATTTTTGGTATTTTATCATTGCTGCATGTATTATTATAAAAATGAATAGGAACATTCTACTGTCCCATCTCCTTTTTAACAGTTTTTAAGTTCACATCAAAGTTAGTGTTTTTATTTAATAATTTCTGTTTGCATTCAATTGGTGTCATGTTTACAGAGGCCATACAAAATCCTCTTAAATTCCAGAATCACTAAAAAAGCCCATCACCGATTCTTCGTTGGCCAATTCAAACATTGGGGCAAGGTTAGTCGGCAATGGACAGAAAAGACTTAATAGATTTTAAAAAGAAAACCCCTTCCTGGTGGTTCCTGGAAGGGGTTGATTGTTCATTGGAGGTACCAAGCAGAATCGAACTGCTGTACACGGTTTTGCAGACCGTTGCCTAGCCACTCGGCCATGGTACCGGATTGGGAATGCAAATATAGCAATCTTTTTTGATTATTCAACATAAAGGACCAGTCCTTTGAGATATTCGCCTTCCGGGTGGCAGATATCTACCGGATGGTCAGATGGTTGAGTCATTCTGGCAATAATCCTGACCTTGCGTTTTGCTATTGTTGCGGCAGAAAAGACAGCCAGGGCAAAGTCGTTTTTGTCAACAACCTGAGAGCAGCTGAAGGTAAAGACGATGCCGCCTTTGGCAACCTTCTCTATAGCCATGGCGTTGAGTTTCTTGTAGGCTCTAAGGGCGTTTGGCTTGGCGCTGAGATGCTTGGCAAAAGCAGGAGGGTCGACAATCATAAGGTCGTATCTGCCCTTTTCAACATTTCTGAGGTATTCAATGGCATCGGTGCAGACACAGTCGCAGTTCTGGGTGAAACCGTTAAGCTTGAGGTTGTTTTTGCAGGCGTCAATGGCAAGCTGGGAACTGTCTACAGAGCAGCACTCCACTGCTCCACCACTCATTGCGTAAACGGAAAAGCCGCCGGTGTAGCAGAAGAGGTTGAGAACTCTCCTGCCGTCTGAAAGCCGTCCGACCATGTTGCGGTTATCCCTCTGGTCCAGGAAGAAACCGGTTTTCTGCCCCTTTTCCCAATCAACAAGGAAGCGGCAGCCGTTTTCCTTAACTTCTGTCTGGGACTCTGGGGTAAAGCCTTCTCTTATGTAGAGATAATCGTCATCTCCCTTGAAAGTGCCGATTGGAGTGGACTTGGAATAAATGGCGTCTATCTTGTCGTTGAAAATGGTCTTTATAGCCTCAGCGATTTCCTTTCTGCAGCTATACATGCCTGCGGAGTGAGTCTGCATAACCGCAATTCTGCCGTAAATGTCCACAATCAGTCCGGGAAGATAGTCCCCTTCTCCGTGGACAAGACGGAAGCAGTCTGTCATCCCTTCTTTAACGGAAACAAGGGTAGTAAGGCGCTGGGAATAAGCCGCATGGATTCTGTTCTGCCAGAAAGACTCGTCAATGTCAGAATCGTCCCAGACAAGCATTCTTACCATAATGGAGCCCTTCTGGAAATGGCCCTTGCCGATAAGGGTTCCATCGGATGACAGGACTTTTACCGTATCCCCATTTTCAGGATCGCCGAGGATCTTTGCAACGGCACCGGAGAAAACCCAAGGGTGGAACCTCTGAAGACTCTGGTCCTTACCCTTCCTGAGAATGACTTTCTTTTCCATCAGACAGACATCAGTTTAATGTACATTTCCCTGCAAACCCAGGCGTCTATGGCTGCGTATTTGAGCTGGGCGTCTGAGAGTTTGCTGCTTTCCCAGTTAGACAGCTGCTGGGACTTGGATACCCTGATACCCAGGATAATGGCACTCATCTTCCTGACGCTCTTTTCTTCTATGCCGAACTTCTCCGCGATTGTCTGAAGGTCTGCAAAACCGCCAGCCTCGAAGTTAGAATACCAGTTGAGGCCATGGATATCATCCCTTACAGCAGCCCCAACCTTGATGATTGAAGGGTCTGTAAGGATAGAAACGAGATCCTTGGGCATTCCCAGCTGCTGAAGGCGGAAAATGAAAGCGTTGTCTTCCGTGGAAAGCTGGAGCAGGGCGATATGGTTCTTGGGAGCCCTGGCCACAAAGCATGGCTTGGTTTCCGTGTCAAAGCCGATGACCTTGGCTTCCCTTAGTGTCTTTATAGCGTTGCGGAAAACCTGGTCCTCCCTCTCCACCACGGTAATCGTCCCGTGGAATTCCGCCATTGGCAACTTCTCAATCTGCTCAGTTGCAATATGTTGAAGAAATGACATCTAGTTGAGTTTATCTTTGATCTTCTCCCAGGTGTAAGGAACGAGTTTCTGGATTCTCTTCATGTTGTCCGGATTGAGGTTGTCCTTGCTGAAAGGAACGACAACAGTGGTTACATCCTCGCTGCCAACAGCCCTTCCGTATTTGAAGGCGTGTGTAAGGCCACCGTTCTTCTCAAGGTTCTTGCTCGGAACGCTGTATGAAGGAACGGAAATGAAGGCCTCAACCTGACCCATCCTGGTCCTGAGAGCCATCAGCCTGTCCTCTCTCAGAGTCTTGCAGCACTCGATCGCAGTAAAGACCGCAGGATCGATGAAGGTGAAGTCATCCGCGATAAGATGGGCGTAGAGAAGCTTTCCGTTGCGGCGGTAAACCTTAAGCTCGTCCAATGCCTTTTTCATAGTATCCAGGAGGAAAGGATAATGGGTACAGCCCAGGATAATGCTCTTAAGCGGAGCCTGTTCCGGAGACTGGCGAAGCTGCTCCAGAAGGCTTACCAGGTGGAGCCTGGCATAATTGGCGGCTGAATTGAGCTGGAACTCAGTGAATTTCTTGTTAACTTTCTTGTAGAGGATAGCGTTATCTGCATAGCAGAAATTATAAACATCCAGAAGGTCTTCCTTAATATCGTCCGGACCTTCACCAATCTTAGGACCCCTGTAAGTATCTCTCGGAGCTGTGAGGGAAAGGTCAACGAAATCTTTCTCGAGGTCAACAGCCTCAGCGAATCCGGCACCTTTCTGATTTACTACCTGGATGAAACCTTCGTATGCCCTTTCCTTCTTAACCTGCATGATCGTGCGACGGTAAGCATCTGAATCTATGGTACCTATGGTTGCCATAACTCCCACGGCCAGAGAATCTCTCTGGCGGCTGGAAAGGATATCGTCGAAGGCTGCGTTGACACCGGCGTTGATCACTCCGATAACCTTGACTCCGGTTCCGGAAAGCTCCAGAAGATTCTTGATATCGTTAAGACCGTAAGCGGTAGCTGTATTGCAGGCAACTACAATGATCTTGCATCTTTGCTTTTTTGCCTTGGCGTACTTGTCGCTGCTTCTTTCGTAGTACTTGTCGCCGAGGAGGAAGAGAGCGTCCTTGACAGCAAGCTCCCTCAGGTAATCAGCCTTGCCTTCTGAAGAGTAAGTTCCATATGGCATATTAGCCTGGTCTGCAAGATACTGGAAATCCTCTCCGCGGAAATCAGGAACTCCGTCCGGATCCAGGTCTCCATCTATGTTGTCCATATAGTCAGACTTGAGGATGACCTCCAGAACGGTAAGTCCGCCTGTTCCGGAATCAAACACGCCTATAGGAAGCTGGCTGCGCTCTTCCTTATCAGGGAACTTGTCAAAGTCCGCATACCAGACGCTGGAAGGCTCGCCGAGAGCCTTGTCCGTAACAGGAATGGTCTGAAGTACCGGTTTATCCTTCTCTTTGCAGGAAGAAAGCGCCAAAGTCGCAAGCGCTATAATCAGGAATGGGATAATTCTTTTCATATCGCTGATAATCTTTAATTTTCTAGTAGTTAAATTCTCCCATAGGGCATTTTACGGTAAGTCGCGGCAGGGATGTGTCTCCCTTTTCCACCCTGCCTACTACGCGGGCAGGAATGCCGAAGCTCTCCGATATCTTTATTATATCCTGGGCCTCTGACTCTCCGGTGTAGAACTCCATGCGGTGACCCATGTTGAATACCTTGAACATCTCTGCCCAAGGAGTTCCGCTCTCGTTCTGGATTGTGCGGAAAAGCACCGGAACAGGGAAGAGATTGTCTTTCACAATCCTCACGTTGTCAATAAAATGCAGGATTTTTGTCTGGGCTCCTCCGGTGCAGTGGATCATTCCGTGGATGCGGTTTCTCATCTTGTCCAGCACCGCTTTTACTACAGGAGCGTATGTCCTTGTAGGAGAAAGCACGAGCTTTCCGTATGTAAGACCTGTCTCAGGCTCTATGTCTGTAAGGTTACGGGTTCCGCTGTAAACCAGTTCCTTAGGCATGGCGCCGTCGAACGATTCCGGGTATTTCCAGCCGAGATATCTGGCAAATACGTCGTGGCGGGCGCTGGTAAGCCCGTTGCTTCCCATACCACCGTTCCAAGTGTCCTCGTACTTGGCCTTTCCGTCTGAAGCGAGCCCCACAATCACGTCTCCGGGGCGGATGTTTGCATTATCAACAACCTGGCTCCTGCGAATCTTGGCAAAGACGGTAGTGTCTGCTATGATGGTCCTTACGAGGTCTCCCACATCTGCAGTCTCTCCACCGGTTGGAATAAGGTTGACCCCAAACTCCTTCATCCTGGAAACAAACTTCTGGCTTCCTTCGATGAGCCTTTCTATGACAGAGCCCGGAATTAGGTTCTTGTTTCGTCCAATCGTTGAACTGATATAGATATTGTCAGTTATTCCTACGCACAGAAGATCGTCTGTGTTCATCACGATGGCATCCTGGGCTATGCCGTCCCATACGCTCAGGTCTCCGGTCTCTTTCCAGTATGCATAGGCAAGGGAAGATTTGGTTCCTGCCCCGTCCGCGTGCATAACGCAGCACCACGGATCTGCCTCCCCACTGGAGTAAGCATCCTCGGTTATCTTGCAGAATGCCTTGGGAAACAGTCCCTTGTCCACATTCTTTATTGCCTTGTGGACATCTTCCTTCTGAGAGGACACACCCCTGAGGGCATATCTGTCTGTGTTTTGGTGATTGTCTGCCATCATATTCTGCAAATTTAGCAAAAAACCGACGGCATTCCTACACCTATCGGAAAGACTGGAGTTCCCTGTACTTCGGAAGCGGCCAGAGCTCGTCGTCTATGACCATTTCCAGCTTGTCTGCCTTCTCCCTGATCTTCTCCATATACGGAAAGACGGTTTCCGAATAGGCCTTGGCCTTGGCAGGAATGTCCGTAATCTTGTTTGCCACCTTGCGGGCCTCTACAAGATCGTGCACATCCTGGTGAAGGACATTGATGTAGCCGGAGATTTTCTCTATGAGGTTCATCTGCATGCGGCTCATCTCAGAGTAATTGTCAGGGAAGAGTTCCTTAATTCCCTGCACGTTCTTAATCAGCGAGTTCTGGAAGGTGATGGCGGTCGGGATCACGTGGTTGGTTACAAGGTCGCCGAGCACCCTTGCCTCTATCTGGAGCTTCTTGACATATATCTCGTTAAGCACCTCGTAGCGGGCCTCTGCCTCGCGGCGGGTCATGATGTCCAAAGCCTGGAAGAAATCCGTGTTCTTCTTGACCTTGTACTCGTCGAAAGCGGATGGAATGCTTATGCTCTTGAGGCCCCTTCTGGCAGCCTCCTTCCTCCACTGCTCGCTGTAGCCGTTGCCCTCGAAGCGGATCTTGCGGCTTTCCACAAGGAACTGGCGGATAACGGTCATCATCGCCTTGCTCTCGCTCATTCCCTTTTCCATATTTTCGGAAACGAGATTCTTGAAGCGTATAAGCTGCTCGGCGACAACGGCGTTGAGAACGAAAATGGATGAAGCCATGTTCTGGGAGGAGCCCACTGCCCTGAACTCGAACCTGTTGCCGGTGAATGCGAACGGAGACGTACGGTTACGGTCTGTGTTGTCCGGGAGGATTTCCGGTATCTGGTTTACGATATGCATCTTGCTGCGGACCTTGATGTCCTTGTCTGAAACGCTGGCAAGGTTATCGTCCGGAAGTTTCTCTATGCTCTCCACCAGGCGGGTAAGGGTTTCACCGATGAATATGCTAAGGACTGCAGGCGGCGCCTCGTTGCCACCCAGACGGTACATATTGTTCAGCGATGCCACCGTGCTCATAAGCAGATGGTTATGCTCATACACGCCTCTCAGCACGCTGGAGAAGAAACAAAGGAACTGGAGGTTTGCCCTAGGGTTCTTGCCCGGCTTGAGGAGGTTTACTCCGGTATTGGTAATAAGACTCCAGTTGCAGTGCTTTCCGCTTCCGTTGACCCCGTCGAAAGGCTTCTCGTGGAAAATCACCCTCAGATGATGCTTCTCCGCGATAGCCTTCATTATGATCATCATCATAAGGTTCTGGTCAGATGATATGTTGGCCTGCCCGTAGACAGGAGCGAATTCGAACTGGTTAGGAGCCACCTCGTTGTGGCGGGTCTTCAGGTGGACTCCCAGTTTATATGCTTCAGTCTCGAAGTCCTGCATGAATGCCATAACCCTGCTCGGAATAGCGCCGAAATAATGATCTTCCAGCTGCTGGTCCTTGGCGGCGGTATGGCCCAGAAGCGTGCGTCCGCAGGCAACAAGGTCCGGCCTTGCGCTGTAAAGGGCACTGTCCACAAGGAAATACTCCTGCTCGATTCCAAGCTGCGGGATAACCTTCTCCACGTTCTTGTCAAACATCCTGCAAACTGCAACGGCAGCCTTGTCCAGAGCCGCAATGCTCTTGAGGTGAGGCGTCTTCTGGTCCAGAGCCTCTCCGGTATAGGAAACGAAAACTGTCGGGATACAAAGAGTCTTTCCAATTATGAAAGCGGGAGATGTCGGGTCCCAGGCGGTATATCCCCTGGCCTCGAATGTGTTTCTCAATCCGCCGTTAGGGAAGCTGGAAGCGTCCGGTTCCTGCTGGATGAGGGTGCTGCCCCTGAAGTTCTCGAAAGATCCTCCGCCTGCACTCTTTACAGGGTCTGAGAAGGACTCGTGCTTTTCTGCGGTAGCGTCCGTAAGAGGCTGGAACCAGTGGGTGTAATGGGTGGCACCCATCTTCACTGCCCAGTTCTTCATGCCAAGGGCTATCTGGTCTGCTACTTCCCTTTCCAGGGCGGCTCCGTTTTCCACAGCGTCAACAACGGCATCATACGCCTGCTGGGAAAGATAAAGCTGCATCTTCGGGAGGTCGAACACATTCATTCCGAAATACTCGGAAACGGGTCTGGGGTCTGCATAGAAACGCTCGGCCTGGTGAGTTGCGCTCTCTGCCAGGGCTCTTGTACGGACATTGCTCATAAAAATGGAATTTTAGGATATTTTTCAGAAAAATTACCTTGATTTTCACATCAAGACACTGCAAATATATGTATTTTCTGCAAAAATTATATTGTTTGCAGAAATTTTTGCAAAGAAAAAGCCGGAAGAACAAATTCCTCCGGCTTTTCTTCTTTCTGGAAGACTAGGCTATTTTCTGCCAGGATAAACCTTCAGACCTTCCTCAAGGCACTTGATGGCGTGCTCAATGTCCTCAACCTTAAGAACGTAAGCAAGTCTAACCTCGTCTGTTCCCCTACCCTCTGAAGCATAGAATCCGGCTGCAGGCGCAACCATGGTGGTTTCTCCGTTGTAGTTGAATTCCTCAAGCATCCACTTTGCAAAGTTTTCGGCAGAATCTACCGGAAGCCTTGCTATGGTGTAGAACGCTCCCATTGGCTTCGGAGTGAACACTCCAGGGATCTTGTTAAGCATATCGCACATCACATCCCTGCGGTGGATATACTCAGCCTTTACAGCGGCGAAATACTCCTTAGGGGTATCCAGTGCAGCCTCTGCGGCTATCTGCTCGACGGTTGGAGAGCAAAGACGGCTCATCGCGAACTTCATGATGGCTGCCATAACCTCCTTGTTCTTGCTTACAATGCAGCCGATACGTGCGCCGCACATGCTGTAACGCTTTGACACTGAGTCAAGCAGCAGGACATTCTGCTCCAGTCCAGGAATCTGCATCGCTGAGAAATGAGGGTCGTCTGAATAGCAGAACTCCCTGTAAACCTCGTCAGAAAGCAGGAAGATATCGTGCTTCTTTACAATCTCTCCAAGCTTGAGCATGCTCTCCTTTGAATAAAGGGTTCCCGTAGGGTTGCCAGGATTGCAGATCAGGATAGCCTTGGTCTTTGGAGTGATGTACTTGTCAAACTCCTCGATAGGAGGAACCTGGAAGCCGTCGTCAATCTTAGTGGAAATAGGAACAAGGGTTACGCCGGTCTGGACAGCAAAAGCCCTGTAATTGGTGTAGAAAGGCTCCATAACCACAACCTCGTCTCCAGGGTTGCAGAGCACTGCCATGGCAAAAAGCACGGCCTCGCTGCCGGATGTCGTAACTATGATGTCGGAAGACTCCACGTCTATTCCTATCTTGTTGTAATAGCCTGCAAGACCCTTGCGGTAACTCTCGATACCTCCGGAATTAGCGTATGCCAGGTTGTTGAGGTGAATGTTGCGGATTGCTTCCATTACACATTCAGGGGAATCGATGTCAGGCTGTCCGATGTTCAGGTGGAAAACCTTCACTCCCCTTTTCTTTGCCGCTTCGGCATATGGCACCAGCTTCCTGATTGGGGAAGCAGGCATTTCGATTGCTTTCTGTGAAAGAGTTAACATATTGATATAAAATTTGTTGTTGATTAATCAGCGCTGGCGAGGGAGTACATGAATCCCTCAAGGTGTTTCTGGATTTCCCTGGTCGGGCAAGAATAGTTGTTTACCAGGATGGCAAACTTTATAAGCCCGTGCTTAGGACCGGCATAAACATATCCGGCATAAGTCTTGACGCAGCTGAGGCTACCGCTCTTCGCATGAACTCCCGCTGCTACGTCAGGATTGAATTTCTTCTTGTCTGTAAGAACGTTACGGAATGTTCCGACTCCAGGATAAGGCATTCCTCCAACAAACTTCTCGAAGCAAGGCTGCTTAGCCATAACGCTGTAGAAGTTGCAGAAGAAATCCGGAGAAAGATAATTCTCGCGGCTAAGTCCGCTTCCGTCGTCCTGGGTATAGCCAACGGTATTCACTCCAAGTGAGTCCAGTATCTTCTTTGCAGCTCTCTTTGCTGATCTATATGAACCATCTCCGAACATCTTTTTGCCAAGTTGCTTGAAAAGTGTTTCTGCATAGAAGTTATCGCTTACAAGAAGAGTCTGGGCAGTAATTTTCCAGAGTTCAGGAGAATAGACTGTGGCAATCTCAGTAAGATCAGTATCCTGTACATCTTCTATCGGAAGGATTTCAGAACCCGAGATGATTATTCCCTGAGAAACGGCGAAGTCCCTGAAAGCGGCACCGCAAGACAGGTAAGAGAATTTATTGGAGATAGTGCTGCGGATTGTGTCTCTATCCATAGGAACGCTTCCCGTAAACTTTCCGACTCTTGCAAGGTCTGAGCAGTTATATTCAGACCAGTCACCACTCTTGGCAGGACCGGTTGTCAGGGCATTTACATAAGTGAAACCAGGAATCTGAGGATAGAGAACCTTGATCTGAGGCTTTTCTCCCTCTTTCTTTCCAGGGATGATTCTCACGTTCTGGATATCCTGATGGAAAGGCAGTCCGCTAGGAGCTGAACCGTAATCGTATCCAATGTTTCCCCATTCCCAGGAAGAAGGAATAACCTCCCTTTCAAGATATCTGTCGTCTACCACGATATTTCCCTCAACCTTTCTGATTCCCAGTTCTTTCATCGCTGAGGTCCATACTCCGAAGATTGAATCTATTGGATAGGCCATACCATCTTCGCTGCCAAGTGTAGGATCTCCACCTCCAACTATCCAGAGATCTCCATAAAGAACACCGTCCTTTATAGTTCCACTATGCTTCAGCCAAGTGGAGAACTTGTGATCTTCCCCAAAATATGCCAGAGCCATACCGCAAGTTATTGTCTTCAGTGTAGATGCGGTCAGTACCGGAAGATTGGAATTCCATTGGGCTACAACCTTGCCATTCTTGTCTACTGCCTTGATTGCAGCAATGGCATTAAGGTAATTAGGATCCTTCTTGAGCACCTTGTCTATGTACTCCTGAGGCGTGTGGGCCGATTTTGCCTGTGCTGCGGCAAATGCCGGAGCCAGAATAACGAACACAGCGGCCAAAGCGAGAGTTGAGAAAATCTTTTTCATATCGTTTTGAAATAGAATTCAAATTTAGTCTTAAACTATGAAATTACCAAGTCTGGAAATAACCAGTGCACACAGAAGCACAACTATCTCCACCCTGAGGAAAGACCTTGCCCCATACTGGGAAAAATAACGGGCCAGAAGTATCCCTGAAGGGCAGCAGGCAAGCAGCGCCACAGGGTGTTCAGAGGTAGATGCGAAAAGAATGACTTCAGCCACGCATACCACCACGTTAATTATCTGTATCTTAAGTGCATAAGCCTCAGCGATGCCATATTCCCTCATCTTTCCGCTGAAAAGGATAATGGCATGGACCAGCATAAAAATCAGGCATGCCACAAGGAACATCATCGGAATGTTGAGGGAGAAGAAATCATAATAGACCGTAGTCATCGCCGAGAAAATATCCCTGATGGCGGACTCGATATCATATCCTATAATGAACGCCGCTGAGAACAGAAGAATGTACGGGACAATAAAGCCGCCAATGAACTTAAGCAGGTTCCTGACAGTGTCCGTAAGACCCGAGGCAAGCATAATGATGATGACCAGAAGGGCAATCCATACTACCGGAGGGAAGAACATGGAAGATATGGCCATCAGGAAAAACGCAGTGAAATACTGCTCGCTAAAAAGGCAGAACTGAGCCCACAACAGCGCAATGGCTGCAATGTGTATGAAGCTGGCGCTCAGCGATCCGGGGCAGGCAAACAGCAGGGCTGCGCTCATCACCACGGCGGTAAGCCTGTCCTTGTAGGACGGAATAACCGGCTGGCATACAATGTAGACTGTAATAAGGAGAACTATGCAGAAGACTATGCCGAGCGGCATCGTCCAGGTCCTCTCAAGCGAGAAAAACGATGCGGGAGAAAACTTTATGAAAAAAGACGTGACCAGAAGGAACACGGTTACAGCATAAAGGGCAATCTTGTTATAGCGCCCCATAACCACGTATTCCTTCAGATTTCCGTTCATTTGCAAAAGCGGATTATGTCAAGACCGATGTCTTTGCGGAAATACTTTCCCTCGAACTCTATCCTCTCCAGATGGGAATAGGCAAGATTGCGCCCTTCTTCCACTGTTTCCTCCACGGAACCCGCTGCCGGGGTGTTTGAGGTTACGGCAAGAACCCTTCCTCCGGAAGTCACGAGATTCCCATCCTGAGGCTCGGCGGTTCCACTGTGGAAGACCTTTACCGGACCGCTGTAGGAATTACTGAAAAGTATAGGATCTCCTGTAATAGGCTTTCCTTTCTGGTAGCTTCCAGGATAGCCGCCGCTGACGCACACAACCGTAAGTGCTGCATCATCGGATATCTCGATGGTTTCCTTATCCAGAGTTCCCTTTGCACAGGCGCACAGGTGACTCAGCAGGTCAGAGTCTATCCTTGTCATAACCGCCTCGGTTTCAGGATCTCCCATCCTCACATTATACTCTATCACATAAGGGTCTCCGCCACAGTTCATAAGGCCCAGGAAGATGAAACCCTTGTATGGGATACCTTCCTCGGCGAGGCCTTTGAGAGTAGGTTCTATGATTCTTGTCCTGACTTTATCCTTGAATTCCTTATCCGCGAAAGGAACCGGAGAGACTGCTCCCATTCCTCCGGTATTGAGGCCTGTGTCCCCGTCTCCAATCCTCTTGTAGTCCTTTGCTTCCGGGAGCATCAGATAACTTTTTCCATCCGTAAGGATGAACATGGAAACCTCTATGCCGGAGAGGAATTCCTCAATCACAACCGTGGAGGATGCCTTGCCGAATTTTCCTCCCAGCATCTGCCTAACTTCCTGGCGGGCCTGGTCCAGATTCTCGCAGATAAGCACGCCCTTTCCTGCTGCAAGGCCATCTGCCTTAAGTACATACGGTGCTTTAAGAGTTTCCAGGAAGGCCTCGGCCTGATCTGCCTGGTCCGAGGTGAAACTGTGGAAAGCGGCAGTCGGTATCCCGTGCCTTGCCATAAATTCCTTGGCAAACTGCTTGCTGCCTTCAAGGGCCGCTCCTGCCGATCCAGGGCCCACGAACATAACATCCTTAAGGTCTGGATCTTCCTCAAACCTGTCTCTGAGGCCTCTTACCAGAGGCTCTTCAGGACCTACAACAACTATATCTACAGCATTGTCGATAACCGCCTTTTTCACCGCCTGGAAATCGTTCGGATCACCCTTCAGGTTAGTTCCCACCTGGGATGTTCCCGGATTTCCCGGCATTGCGAACAGCTTGTCGCAATCCCAGCTCTGCCTTATCTTCCAGGCAATCGCGTGTTCGCGGCCTCCGCCGCCCAAAACCAATGCTTTCATATCGCTGAGTAACTGTTTACAACTCTATCTTTGCCGAATGAAGACCTTTTTCATAGATGGCCTTCAGCACCTCCGGAAGAGCCTCCCAAAGGTTTCTTGCGCATTTAATGGAATCGTGGAAAGCAATGATGACACCGCTTTCCAGATAAGGGACCACATTCTTTATGCACTTCTGCCCGTTTATATGCTTGCTGTAGTCGCGGCTTATGATTGTCCACATCACGTGGCGGTACCTTTCTGCCAGAACCCTTGCCTGGTTAGGCCCGATGCGGGCGTATGGAGGGCGGAAAAGGTTGGAATGGATAAGGTCTCCCGCAATGTCTATGTCCCGGACATAATCTCCGGTCTTCATCCCCCATCCCTTTACGTGGCTATAGGAGTGGTTGCCAACAGCGTGGCCCCTGGCCTTGATTTCCTCAAAAAGTTCCGGGAACATCTCCACGTTCTTGCCAATGCAGAAGAAGGTTGCCTTGGCATTGTATTTGTCCAGTTGGTCCAGAACCCACGGCGTGACTTCCGGGCGCGGACCGTCGTCAAATGTCAGATACACCTCGTTCCTGTCGTTTGGAAGGTCCCAGATAAAGCTCGGGAACATCCTGCGGATGAATTTTGGAGGATTGATCTTCATTTCTTCAGTATTGATTGACAAAAATAATAAATTAACTTTGTGGGTATGAACAAACAAAGCAAAATCTTGCATCATATTGCGGTGGCGGTGGCTCTCATAGCTGTGGTTTTGGCTTCCGGTTGCCGCAAGAAGGGCATTTTGTCCAAGAATGATGTGGCCGATATAATGTACCAGATGTTTGTGGTGGACGAGTACGCCAAGAAGTATCCGAACGTAAGCAAGGCAGCCGATTCACTGCTTCTTTACCAGCATATCTTCGACAAGTACGATTGCTCCCTGGAAGACTACCGCAATTCCATAAAATACTACATAGCAGACGAAAAGGCATATACCTACATACTCAAGAGAGCCGTCCAGACCGCAAAGGACAGTTCCGCCCAGGCCAACAGGGACCTCAGCAAGGAACGCCCTCAGGGAATCCTCGTCCAGGTGCCGAACCTGTCTCCTGGCGTCGAGGTTCAAAAAGACAGGTGGTGGGAAAGAAAGATAGACGGAACCTATGCCCAGAAAACCGGTTTCTATGAGGATCTCAGGAAAAGGATCATTGAAGCTCAGGAGGAAGAAAAAAGACGCCAGAGCAAACTGAAGGGCCTCAAGACTGTAGACGGCGAGCCTCAAATCGTCCTTACCAAGGAAGCCGAGAAAGTCAGGAAGGAATTCCTGAGAAATCTGGATGAAGGTAAATAACATCGTATCAATGAAGAAATTTGCAGCAGATTACGCTTTCACCCTCGACGGCAGCCTTAAGCCGCTGGAAAGGCCTCTTGTCGTCACCGACGATGACGGCAAGATCCTGTCTGTCAGCCAATACTCTCAAGAAGAACTCAGCGGAGCAGATTACCGTAAGGGAATCCTCATCCCCGGTATGGTAAACGCCCACTGTCACATTGAGCTTTCACACCTGAAAGGCGTTTTCCGCCAGGCTACAGGGATGAGCGGCTTCATCAACCAGATCAATGCCCTAAGGGAAAGCGTGGATGAAAAAGGCCGTCTTGCGGCTATGGAAGCAGAATTCGGAAGCTTCTTCCGCCAGGGTGTGGTAGCAGTCTCTGACATAAGTAACTGCAATGAAAGCTT
>JAGCXV010000017.1 GCA_017961175.1 Bacteroidales bacterium | reverse complement strand
TTTCATTATTAACGGAAAGCATATGAATAATGCATTGAAAGAAGAGCTTAAAGATTCCTTAACTGTCGCATATTTTGCGACAGTTCAAGTCGAGGAAGAGCAGCAGGGAAAGCAGAGAGCAGAGTATGGGAGTGGATTTGGGGTTAGGCAACTGAATCTTTGCCGGCAATTTTATCGCCTGTATCCAATTGGGCATACATTGTGTGCCCAATTGGGGTTTCCTGATAAAAGTAAAACTCTTGACTATCTACGCATTTCCGCTCCCATTGCGGAGGCACAAGATAATCAAGAGTTGTTAACTGCTGTAAAGATAATTGAAGGATTCGAAAATCCCCAAATACCATAGATTTATTTCAAAAGGCTGAGGCTGCGGGAGACAAAGTCTGAGAGCTGTTTGCCTTTAAGCATGCCGTTGGCAAGAAGGGCAAGGTCTGAGATCTGCTTGAGGAGGGTGTTGCCTCTGCCAAAGTCTCGCATCAGGTCTCTCTTCTGGTCCTGGAGGCTGGTCAGGGTGGAGTTGAGCTTGGTTCGCTTGTCCTTCATTTCCTGAGGAATATCCTCGTCCTTTTTGTTCTTGGTGTCTTTGTCTATGAGGTCAAGGGCGTCTTTTACGTTGGCTATCTGAGCCTTGAGGTCGTTGGCTTTGGTTTCGGTTGCTTCGTCTTTCTGCTTTATGATCTGCTTAACCAGAGGGTTTTCAACGTTGAGCTTGAGGGTGTAGGAGTCTGGCATCTCGCCGTAGAAGTTAAGGCCTCCGCCAAGGGAACTCATCTCCTTGTAGCGGCGCATGAACTCGTTCTGGGTAATAAGCAGAGGAGCGCCATTTTCGCCCATATTCTCGGCCTGGAGGGTATATCTGCCTTCTTCAGGAAGAACGGCCGCAAAAGCATACTCCAAATCAAGCTCCTCGCCTTCTTTGAGCTCAGGCTTCTTGCTGTCTTCCTTCTTTATGAGGTTTTCTATGCTGTCGGAATCTACGCGGGCAAATTTGGAGTCCTTGATCTTGGTCTCCAGCAGGTTAACGAAGTGCGCGTCCAACTGGCTGTCGAACAGCAGAACCTGGTAGCCTTTGTTCTTGGCGGCCTCTATGTATTGGTACTGGGCTACGGCGTCTGTGGCGTAGAGGTAAACAATCTTCTTGTCCTTGTCTTTCTGCTCTTTTTCAATGAGTTTGTTGTAGTCGTCGTAGTTAAGGTATTTGCCGTCCGTAGTCTTGAAGAGGGCAAACTTCAGGGCCCTTTCGCAGAACTTCTCATCGGTGAGCATACCATATTCTATGAAGAGTTTCAGGTTATCCCACTTGCTCTCGAATTCCTCCTTCTTTTCCTTGGAGATTTCTTCCAGGCGGTCTGCCACTTTCTTTGTGATGTAGGTGGAGATCTTCTTGACGTTGGCATCGGCCTGGAGATAGCTTCTGGAAACGTTAAGAGGGATGTCTGGAGAGTCGATCACGCCGTAGAGCAGGGTAAGGAACTCAGGCACAATGTTCTCCACCTGATCGGTGACGAACATCTGGTTGCAGTAGAGCTGGATACGATCCTTGGAGATATCCATACGGTCCTTGATCTTAGGGAAATACAGGATTCCGGTAAGGTTGAAAGGATAGTCCACGTTAAGGTGGATCCAGAACAGAGGGTCTTCCTTCATAGGGTAGAGCTTGCGGTAGAAATCCAGATACTGCTCATCTGTGATTTCACTCGGGGTCTTGGCCCAGAGAGGCTCAGAATCATTGATTATCTTGTCCTTGTCCGTATCAACATACTTTCCGTCCTTCCACTCGGTTTCCTTGCCGAATGCAATCTTTACAGGCATGAACTTGCAGTATTTGTTGAGGAGTTCCTCCACTTTCTGCTTGGTTGCGAATTCCTTGCTGTCATCGTCCAGATAGAGGGTTACGGTGGTTCCGCGGTCTTCTTTCCTGCACTCGTCCATAGTGAACTCAGGACTGCCGTCGCAGCTCCATTTAACGCCTTTACTGCCTTCTTTGTAGCTCAGTGATTCGATCTCCACTTTCTTGGAAACCATAAAGGCGGAGTAGAATCCAAGGCCGAAATGGCCGATTATATTGTCCAGCTGGTCCTTGTATTTCTCAAGGAACTCCCCGGCGGAGGAGAAGGCTATCTGGTTGATGTACTTGTCTATTTCCTCGGCGGTCATACCGATACCGCGGTCCGTGATGGAAAGTGTATGATTCTTTTCATTTGCCTCAATATGAATGGTATCGTCTCCGATTTCACCCTTGAAATCTCCCTTGCCGGCTACGGCCTTGAGTTTCTGGGTTGCATCCACTGCGTTGGCTACCAGTTCCCTGAGGAATATTTCATGATCTGAATACAGGAATTTCTTGATGACCGGGAATATGTTCTCCGTTGTTACCCCGATCTGTCCTTTTGTCTTTGCCATATTATAGAATTTTAAAGTTTCGTGATATAAAAATACTCCCGATGGTGTTTCAATCTTTGTACCATCGGGAGAGGGGTGACAAAATGTCACTTATGGAGAACTTTGTTTTGGCCTATTTGTTTGATACAGAGGTGCCGCGGCTCTTTTCAAGGATGACTTTGTCCGGGTCTCCGATGTAAATGAGGGTGGAGGCTCCGCTTACTTCTCCCTTGATTGCCTTTTTCACGCCGATCAAAGTCTTTGAGGCTCCGCTCAGATCCACCGTGCAGGTCTTTGTCTGGAAGGCTTCTCCTTCGAAGTTAGAGGCCCCGCTGCAGTCAAGGACAGTCTCGTCTGCAGAGCCTTTGATATCGACTTTGGATGCGCCGCTGAGGTCTGCATTGAGTTTTGATGCGCTCACGGTAAGGAAGAGCTTTGCAGCGCCGCTGGCATCAATGACAAGGCTGTTGCTGCCTCCGGCGGTAACAAGTTCAGAAGCACCGCTGGCGTCAATTAATAACTTGTCCGCATTGAGTTTGCCCAGGCGTACTTTTGAAGCTCCGCTGAGGTCAATCTTGCATTGCTTCTCGCTGAAATTGTCTTTGGTAAGGAGGGTTGCGGCTCCGCTGAGGTCAATGAGTTTGAGAGATGAGAGTCCGACGGTAACCTTGACCGGGCCCTTGAGGTTCTTGCTGCGGGATGGCCATCTGTTGCCCCCGAAGCTGTAGCCGTTCTCGATTCTGAGGCTCAGTACACCGTCATTTTCTCCAACTATAATGTGTTCCAGAGTCTTGGCCGGAGCTGAGATTGTGACTATGCCTCTGTCGCCGTCAGTAACGGTTATCTCGAATACGCTGCCTGCTTTTACTCCACTGAGGTTCGAGAATTTGTAAGACTTTACAGACAGGTTCTCGTTCTTTGAGTCAGATGACTTTCCTCCTACCACGATAACCTTGCGGCTGCTCTGGGCATAAGTTGCCCCGGCAGAGAGGATTGCTGCTGCAAAAAGGATTGCTGTAATGATGTTTTTCATATCAGTATAGTTTGATTATTCAGTTATTATTCGGTTTCTGAGTTCATCGCGATGAAAGTCTGTATCTTTTTCAATCCTTCCATCTTCTGGTTATAGTATTCCCTGATTATCTTCTGTTTTTCCTTCTTTGAGAGGTTCTCCGGAAGCTGCAGGGCCATCAGCCCGTCCTCATCCGATATTATTGAGGATATGGAATAGCTAAGATCCTCGAGGTCTGTGTCGGAGAGATTTCCGCCTTTTTCAAGAAGCTGGTTGCCAAGGGCCTGGAGGCTGGTGACGTAACCGCTTTCCATCTGCCTCAGCGATGCCTCGGAATTGCCTTTACCGAGAAAGAGCACCAGGGCAAGAATGCAGAGAGCGGGAGCAATCGCCCAGGCGGCCCTGCGTCCGGCGGTATTGTCGCTGAGCCATGCCTTAACCTTCTGGATAAAGGATGGCTTTGCCTGAAGCTTCTCCAGGAACCTTTCTCTGTGGCCTTCCGGCAACTGTATTTCTTCCAGATCCATTCTGTTTTGCTCAAAGAGCTCTTCCAGTTTATCCTTTGCTGTCATAATGATATTCCCTCCTTTTTAAGGCGGACGGAAAGCATCTGCCGCCCTCTCATATATTTGCTCCTTATGGAGTTTTCATTCAATGATGTTATTTGCGCTATCTCTTGATAGTCATATCCTTCTATAAGTTTTAAAGACACTATCTGCCGGCAGCTGGAAGGAAGGCGCCCGATGAGGTTTATGATCTTTTGGATCAGGCCGCTCCCGCCTGTGTTTTCCTCGGTGATTCCGTCTTCTTCATCTCCCGAGTATTGCATCTCCTTCCTGACAGCCTCTTCCGTCTGCCTTCTTCTCAGGATATCCAAAGACTTGTTCACGCAGCTCCTGGAAAGATATGCTCCGAGGTTATCGATCTTTTCTATGTCCTTTGAGCATACCTTGAGGATAGTGTCCTGCATAACGTCTTCCGCTTCCTGGGCGTTGCCCAGTATACGGTAGGAGACAATGTACAGCTTGCGGGAGTACTCGTCGTAGATATCTTCGATTATGCCGGGATTTGTCCTCATTCCACAATAATGACGTATGCTGTTTTCATCTGTTGCAATTTAGGCATTAAAAAAGTAAATTTGTATGCATTGTTTGGAAATATCAATCAAAAGGACTTTATATGAATAATTCTATTTTCAGTTTTCCGGTTCCGGCAAACGAGCCTGTAAAAGGTTATCTGGCCGGGAGCCCGGAGCGTATCGCCATTGACGCAGAACTTAAACGGCAGAGAAAGACCGTAATTGAGATCCCTCTGATTATTGGAGGAAAGGAAATCAAAACCGGTAATATGGGAGAAGTGGTTGAGCCTCATAACCATAAGCACGTGCTGGCTAGATACCACAAGGCTGGCGAGAAAGAGGTTCAGATGGCAGTTGACGCTGCAATGAAAGCCCACAAGGCCTGGGGAGAAACTCCTTGGACCACAAGGGCCGCAATACTTCTCAAAGCCGCAGACCTTATAGCCGGAAAATACAGGGCCCTTATCAACGCTTCCTGTATGCTCGGCCAGAGCAAGAACATGTTCCAGGCAGAGATCGATTCGGCCTGCGAGCTGATAGACTTCCTCCGCTATAACGCCGCTTATGCTTCCGAGATTTACGCAATGCAGCCAAAGTGCGCTCCAGGCCAGGTTAACTCAATGGAATACAGGCCACTGGAGGGATTCATCCTTGCGGTTACCCCGTTCAACTTCACATCCATCGCATCCAACCTGAACATGACTCCTGTTCTGATGGGCAACACCACCGTATGGAAGCCGTCCACA
Organism: Bacteroidales bacterium; assembly: GCA_017961175.1. Classification (GTDB taxonomy): domain Bacteria; phylum Bacteroidota; class Bacteroidia; order Bacteroidales; family UBA932; genus Egerieousia. Next base: position 14,936 of record JAGCXV010000017.1, on the reverse strand, counting down.
ACCGCCCTTCTTTCCAACTACTATGTAATGAAGGTGTTTATGGAAGCAGGTCTTCCTGCCGGAGTCGTAAACTTCGTCCCTGGCCCTGGCGCCGTAATCGGAAAGGTTGCCTGCGCGAGCCCGGATCTTGGTGGAATCCACTTTACAGGTTCAAGCGCAACATTCTACGGTCTCTGGAAGACTGTTGGACTGAACATAGACAAGTACAAGACCTTCCCTCGCCTGGTCGGAGAAACCGGTGGAAAGGACTTCATATTCGTACATCAGAGCGCAGATCCTGAGGTTGTTGCCAACGCCGCCTTCTGCGGATCGTTTGAGTTTGCCGGACAGAAGTGTTCTGCCGCCAGCCGTATGTACTGCCCTAAGAGCCTGTGGCCAAAAGTTCTGAAAGGCCTGAAGGACAGATGCTCAAAGGTTAAGGTAGGGGATGTGCTCAATCCAGAGAACTTTGTGAACGCTGTTATCGACGAGCCTTCATTCGACAACATAGCAAAGGCAATCAACTACGCAAAGAGAAGCAAGGACGCCGAGGTAGTTATCGGAGGCCAGTGCGACAAGAGCGTTGGATACTTTATCCAGCCAACCGTAATAGTTGCCAAGAAACCTCATTTCAAGACAATGGAAGAGGAACTCTTCGGCCCGGTTCTGACCGTGTATGTATATGAGGACAAGGAACTTGACAAGGCTCTTGAACTCTGCGACACTACATCTCCTTACGGTCTTACCGGTTCCGTATTCGGACAGGACAGGATGGCTTGCGAGTATATCTGCGACAAACTCCGTTATTGCGCAGGTAACTTCTACATCAACGACAAGCCTACAGGCGCAGTCGTAGGCCTGCAGCCGTTCGGTGGCAGCCGTGCCAGCGGTACCAACGACAAGGCAGGTAGTTCCTTCAACCTGATGAGGTGGGTTACCTCAAGGGCAATCAAGGAGACTCTGGTACCACCTACATCGTGGAAATACTCTTATATGAAATAACTTAAATCCTTAATAAAATGGCTAAATCCGTACATCAGCTCCATATGGAGGCAATGGTTGTAGATACCCATTGCGACACTCCGCTCAGAATAGATGAGGAGCACGCAGACCTCGGCCAAAGAAGCAACGAGGGACACAATGATTTCATAAGGATGAAAGAGGGCGGCCTGGACCTTATGTTCTACGCTATCTTCACCCGCGTAAGGCTTACTCCTGACCAGTCTACAGTTCAGGCTGTCAGACTGATAGGCGAGACCAAGGATATGATTGCCGCTAACCGCGACAAGGTTGCCCTGGCTTATTCCGTACGCCATGCCCGCGAGATCAAGAAGAGTGGCCGCGGCGCCATAATGCTCGGAATGGAAAACGGTTCTCCGATCCAGAACGACCTGGCTCTCCTGCACGAATTCTACCGTATGGGAGTAAGGTACATAACTCTTTGCCACTGTGCACATAACCAGCTCTGTGACAGCTGCGCCCCTAAGGAGGCTCACTGGCACGGCCTTTCACCTTTCGGAAAGAAGGTTGTCGCCGAGATGAACCGCCTGGGTATGATAGTGGACGTGAGCCACCTTTCAGATGAATCCTTCTATGACTGCCTCAAGTATTCCAAGGCTCCGATAGTTGCTACACACTCTTGCTGCAGAGCACTTTGCAAGCACCCTAGGAATATGACAGACAAGATGATCAAGGATCTTGCAAAGGCCGGCGGAGTAATCCAGATCAACTTCTATCCAGCTTTCCTCAGCGATGCTTACGGCACTGACGCTTACTTCGAGGCTGCTGACAACTATGATGCTGCCATGAAGGCATACTGGAGGAGCGGCAAGAAGGGCAAGAAGGAAATCGCCGAGTTCAAGAAGCATACGGCTTATATCAAGAAGAATTTCCCTTCTCCTTCATACAAACTTCTGGTTGACCATATCGAGCACGTAATCGACCTTGTCGGAATCGATTACGTAGGCCTTGGTTCAGACTATGACGGAATCGAGATGCCTCCGATCGGGCTTGAGGACGTAAGCAAGTTCGAGGTTATCACCCGCGAACTCCGCCACAGGGGATACTCTGACGAGGACATAAAGAAGGTTCTCGGAGAGAACTTCCTCCGTGCCTTCACCCAGGTAGAGGATATGGCATTGACTTTGTAAAAATCGGTTCAATGCAAATTAAAAAGGCAGACCGTTTGGTCTGCCTTTTCTTATTGTAAACCAGTTCTTTTACTGCTGAGCTTCAGGGGCCTTAGTCTCCATCAGGCCAGCGTCTTTCAGGATCTGGTCAATCTTGCGTACCATATCCCAGCGGTCCTTGTCATTACGGTTTTCGAACACCAGAACGGTAAGGTCTGCATCAGGGAAGTAGCCCTCGTAGATCTGGAATCCGCCGTTGTCTCCGGTATGGTAAACCTTCTTAGGATAGCCAGGCTGCTGCTCCAGGAACCAGCCATAACCGTAGAAAGTGTTGTCGCGGTTCTGGTATGTTGAGAACTTGCTGCCTGATACATTGTTTACATATGACCAGGCCTCTTCCTTTGCCCTGACAGGGATTATCTTGTTGTCTCTCATAGCCTTGATCCACTCTGCAAACTCGTGGGTTGAGGTGTAGATACCGCCGTCTGCCTTGGTGGCGAAGAAGGTTTCCTCTCCATAGTCGCACTCGTGGAATTTGCTGTGAGGGATAGAGTCTGCTACTGTCTTCTCGGCTTTGGCGGCAATGGCTCCTGCCGGCTTGTCTGAATCCACGCTGGCTGCATCGTCCGCATCCTCAAGTATGTAACCGTGGGCCATGTTAGGGATTATTGGCTCATTCTCCTCTGAGAAATAAAGAGTTGTAAACATTCTTGCAGGGGTGAAGATATTCTCCTTCATCCACTCGTCAAATCCCTTTCCGGTAAGCTTCTCTATGAACAGGTAAAGCAGCTGGAAAGTAGGGTTGATGTACTGGTACTCTGTACCCGGTGCAAAATTGAGTTCCTTTAGGCCCTTCATATACTCGATAGACTGCATATCCGTGCACTTGAGCATGAAGTTGCGGTCTGTCCTTGGACGGGTATCGGGAATACCGGAAGCATGGCTCATCAGATGTGCCGGAGTAATGTCTGAGAATGGAGCCTTTTTCTTTGGAAGATAAGGAGTTACGAGAGGGGAAACATCATAGATGCTCTTGTGGATATCCAGCTTCCCTTCTTCTGCGAGCTTTAGGATTGCAACTGCAGAGAACTGCTTTGAGCAGGACGCAATGTTGAAGAATGTATTGCCGTCTATCTTGTAGCGGCGGGCAAGGTCAGAGTGGCCATAGCCTTTGTCGAAGATAACGGAATCTCCCTTCATGATGAGAACGGCGCCACCCGGCTCGGCGAACATTGTGTCGATAGGGGTGTACCTGTCAACAAACAGGGAGTCAACTTTCTGCATTGCAACGGCAACGGGATCTGCCGGTTTCTTTTCTGTACAGGCAATCATGGCTGAGATTGTTAATGTCAGGATAATTATACGTTTCATATCTGTATGTTAAAGTGTTTCAGATCTTTCCTGAAATCAGGCTCTTACGGAAGAGATTCAGGGCGGATGCGGCGAATCTCTCAATGTTTATTTTTCTTGTGCTCTTGGAGATGATGGTTGCTGTAACGGTTCCCTTCGGACCGCTTGCCGCCATCCATAGAGTACCCACCGGTTTCCCCGGAGTTGCTCCGGTTGGGCCTGCAATGCCGGAGGTGGAAATGGAGTAGGTTGTGCCGAGTTTTTTCCTGACACTTTCTGCCATTTCCTTTACGCACTGGCTGCTTACAGCTCCATACTTCTTTATAGTATTCGGGTTAACGCCCAATGCGTTTATTTTAACCGAGTTATCGTAACTTATAACACTTCCCCAGTAATAGCGGCTGGAACCGGGAATCTCAGTAAGGAGATGGGCTACATAGCCACCCGTGCAGGACTCCGCAGTACTGATGGTAGCGCCTCTTTCCAGGAGCAGTTCTCCGGCAACTGTCTGTGGGTTGGTATCTCCCTCTCCGTAAACAGCATCGCCGAGGAAGGCCTTGAGGGAAGTAGCATATTTGTCGAGTTCTTCTTTTCCTTCCTTCTCCCCGATGCCGTAAATCGACAGGCGGAGCCTTACCCCCAATATTGGATTTGGCAGATAGGCAAGGTGAAGATTGGCAGGCAGGGAATCCTCCCAGCTTTCAATCATTTTGCTTAGGACAGACTCAGCGATACCGAAGGTGCAGATAGTGCGGTGGAATATCTTGTCCAGCTTGTAATGGGCTTGTATGGCGCGTATTACGTCTTCGGTAGCGTGTTCTGTCTCAAACGGGACGCCAGGCATCGAGAACAGCAGGTTATCCTTGCCGAACCTATCTTTTGGAAAGTGGAACTGCATGATAGGGGCGGTTCCGATCCTGTTAGGAATCACTGTGCAGTTTTCCGGGACATATGCCTGCTGGCGGTTGATGTCCAGCATCTGTATTCCCCTGGCCGACAGTATGTTCTTAATTATATTATACTGCTTTTGGCTACGTATGTACTTGCTGCTTAGGCTGAGGGTCATAAGGACGTTCTTGGTGATATCGTCCTTGGTAGGGCCCAGGCCTCCTGTGGTTATGACTATCTCGCTTCTTCTAAGGCACCGTTTAAGGGTGCTGAGGATGTCGCTTTTGGAATCCGAGCAGGATGCCATATGTATAACCTTGATTCCGATCTTGTTAAGTGCCCTGGCCAGAAAGGCGGAGTTGGTATCCGTAATCTGGCCGATCAGTATCTCGTCTCCGATTGTAAGAATTGTTGCTGTAATCATCTCTAAGCTTTTTGTGAGGTCTGCAACTTTCTTTCCTTGAGGGTCTTGGCTATGAATTTGTTGATCTTTTTTACATACTTCGGCCCGTTGTAGATCCAGCCCGTATAAATCTCTACAAGTGAGGCTCCGCTATCCAGAAGTTCAAGGGCCTGGGCTGGTGTCATGACTCCGCCGCTGGCGATAATTGGCAGATGCCCGTTAGTTTTGTGGCGGATATATTTCACCAGTTCCAATGTTCTGTCATATAGAGGTTTGCCGCTGAGTCCGCCTTTGCCTGCCTTGGTTATGGAAGATTTGGAGCTCTTCAGGTTATCTCTCTTGGCTGTGGTATTGGCTGCGATTATTCCGTCCAGTCCGGATATGAGTACCAGGTTGATGACATCATCAAGATATTCGCGCTCCACGTCCGGAGAAATCTTCAGCAGGATAGGGCGGTAGTCATCATACATTATCCTAAGTTCCAGGAGCTTGTCTATGATAGGGGTGATGTTCTCCAGACTCTGGTTGCTGGCGGCATCCTTGACATTCGGGCAGGAAACGTTCAGGACAAAGTAGTCTACATAGTCATACATGTACTCGAAGCATAACTCGTAATCATTGAAAGCATTCTCCATTGGAGTTTCCCTTCCCTTGGTTATGCTGCACCCGATAGGGCAGGAATTGCGGTGTTTCTGAATGTATGAAATAGCATGCTTCACACCCTTGTTGTTAATCCCCATCCTATTTATAATTGCCTGGTCCTTAGGAAGACGGAAGCATCTTGGCTTTGGGTTCCCGTCTTGTGGCTTAGGCGTAAGGGAGCCGATTTCAACAAACCCGAATCCGAAGTTTGCAATTGCGTTAAAAGCATCTCCGTTCTTGTCGAAGCCGGCTGCAAGACCTACCGGATTACTGAACTTTACGCCAAACACATCCCTCTCCAGAATAGGGTTCCTGTAATTATAGAAAAACCTGATTATACTGGGAACACCCGGAATCTTGTCCAGCAGCTTGAGTGTGGATACAACAAAGTCGTGGATATTTTCCGGTTGCCAGAGAAACAATATGCTTCTTATCAGCTTATACATATACCTTGTTATATATATAAGACAAATTTAGCAAACTTATTTCTCAAATGACTCAAAGGTTCCGTCGGAATATAGAAGAATGACTTTGACAGGGGATAAAGCCTTGTTTGAGGCGATTTTTTGCCGGATAGGGGCCGGATTTTCTTCAAATTTTGGATTCTCAGAGAGTTCAGGAGCCTCGATTTCTGGCTTAATATCTTCTTTTTCAGACTTTTGCATGGAATTAACCCTTCTTTCCAGTTCTCCTTCTTCCAGAGCAGGAAATGGGTGATATGCTGTTTTTTCCTCTTCAGGAGGAAAATCACCCTCTGTTTCCTCAGGGAAGTCTTCCTGGGGAAGGTCAGAGAAACCGAAGAGATTGCCGTTCTCATACTGAGGTTCTGCATCTGTGTCTGATTGACTCAAAATAGGGTGAGAGTTGCTCTCTTCTTCTTTTGTGTCAATTTGACGGATACTATTTGCGTCATCAAGACGCTCTCCTTTAAAATTTAGATCAGGATTTTTGTAAGGCCGGCCCTCACCTCTGAGAAGCCACTCGATGTTCAAATTCGGCAATTTTGTCATAATTGCCAAAATGAAGTCATAACTCGGATTGTTTCTTCCGGACAAAAGGTTGCTCAAAGTTGACCTCTGGATCATCAAAAGTGCAGCCATTTGGGCCGCCGATAATTTTTCCAGGTTGAGGATGGTCTGTAATCTATCTTTCATATATGAAAACTGATATCTTTAACAAATATAGACATTGTTATCCAAATTTGCAAATCTGGACTGATTTTTCTCTCAAGTTCACAAAAACGGCAGAATTGCGCACTTTCATAGAATATGCCTCTGAGGGCCCTATAAATGACATACGCAAAAAGTTCAGTTATTAAAGATGCAAATTAGATAGTAGGGTATAAAATGCAATAAATCAGCTATATAGATAATTTATTATTATGATAATCGAGCTAAATTACGCATTTTGCCCCCAATAATAGGCCCTTTTACCTCGAATTCGATATAGATAACAATATGTAAAGTATTGAAAATATGTGCATTACATTTTAAGAATTTTTATTATTACGAAAAGTTATACTCTGCAGAAGTTCGGCATATCTTAATTGCGCAATTTGAAAGTACAATGTTGTGAATTGTGAATTTTCCGTGTTCAATGTTGTGAAATGCGAAAAACTGAAAATCCCCTGTTTTAAGAGATTTCTTCTTTCGTGGGCAATTGTGTATCTTTGCACAAAACAAAGCGAATTGAAGCCTGAAATCAAAATATCTGATTACACCTATCCCCTCCCCCAGGAGCGGATTGCCAAGTACCCTCTTCCTGTCAGAGACCAGTCTAAGCTTCTGGTCTTCTCTGATGGCAAATTGGAGGATGACATTTTCAGGAATCTTGCAAGTCATATTCCCGGAAAATCCTTTATGGTTTTTAACAACACCAAGGTGGTGCCGGCGAGGCTGTTTTTCCGGAAAACTACAGGCGCACTCATAGAAATCCTGTGCCTTAACCCTATTTTTCCGTCTGAATACGTGGCAAATTTTGCCCGTCAGGGCTCCTGTGACTGGAGTGTAGTGATAGGAAATGCCAAAAAATGGAAGGGCGGACAGGTTCAATTTTTCTCAGAAAAAGGGTTCGAGGGCCTGAATTTCCGTGCAGAATTGCTGGAAAAAGGAGAGGGAAAAGCCTCTAAAGTCCGTTTTCTGTGGGATGGAGACGCTACTTTCTCCGAGGTTCTGGAAAAGTGCGGACAAGTGCCGATTCCACCATACCTGAACCGCCAGACGGAAGAGATAGACAAGTCTCGCTATCAGACCATTTACGCTCATTTTGAGGGTTCTGTGGCCGCTCCGACTGCCGGATTGCACTTTACTGACAGGGTTCTGGAAGACCTGGATTCAAAGGGTGTGGTCAGGGAGAATGTCTGCCTCCACGTAGGAGCCGGAACCTTTGTCCCTGTAAAAAGCGAGCTGATTTCCGCCCATAAGATGCACTGCGAGCCGTTTTCAGTGACAAAATCCTTCCTGGAGGACCTTCTGAAGGCAATCGGGAGCGGAAATGTGGTTGCAGTCGGAACCACTTCCACGCGCTGCCTGGAGTCTTTATATTATATAGGTGTACAATGCCTGGAGCATCCGGAATCTCCGCTTTCAGAGGTCGGGCAGTGGGATCCGTACGAAAGAGACTATCCTTACTCCACTGCCGAGGCTGTCGGAGCCATAATATCCTATATGGAGGTCAAAAAGCTACAGACTCTTGTGGCGGGAACTTCCATAATTATAGTTCCTGGATTCCGTTATCGCATTGTAAATCTTTTAGTTACTAACTTTCACCAGCCCCAGAGCACGCTTCTGCTTCTGATATCGGCATTCATCGGTGAAGATTGGCGCAAAATCTACTCTCACGCTCTTGAAAGCGGCTATCGTTTCTTAAGTTACGGAGACAGTTCCCTTCTTCGGAGAAAGGAATAAAACTTTTTGTAAATTTGCGTCCGACTCATAGCTATATGGCCGCTCTTGACAGCATATTCGATGGCATAAGGCCTTATTACGACAGCGAAATACCTGCCTCCATATCCCGTATGCGGACATTCGAATACCTCGATGATATCTCTGATTTTCTGCAGATTGAAGGCGGTGGGAACACTATGCGGAGCGCTTTGGACAAGTGTCGTACGGTAGATGACTTCCAGGACAAGATTATGGCTATGGTGATGGATCATGTGCTTTCCCATACCAGCGCCGGCGTAGAGTATTCCGGATTGGGTTATTTTGAAGAGGGGAGGAAGCACCTGATTCTGGCAAACCACAGGGACATAGTCCTGGATTCCGCGATAATTCAGCTTATTTTCCACCGTAAGGGCATCACTACCACCGAGATAGCCGTTGGAGACAATCTCATTACCTCTCAGTTCATTGAGGATGTGGCCAGAAGCAACAAAATGATAAAGGTCACCAGGAGCACTTCTCCTAGGGAGGTATACAATTCTTCCCTGCTGCTTTCCAAGTACATACGCCATCAGATAACCACGGAATCCAGCTCTATCTGGATTGCCCAGCGCAATGGCAGGACAAAAGACGGATACGACCTTACCGAGCAAGGGCTTCTGAAGATGGTCCAGATGAGCGGGGAAGGGGATTTTGTCGAGGACATGGATTGCCTGCAGATAGTCCCTACAGCCATTTCTTATGAGTTTGAGCCTTGCGATGCACTGAAAACCAGGGAAATATTCATTTCCAGAAGGCATCCTTACGTTAAGGCGGAAGGGGAAGACCTCAACAGCATCATTACTGGAATGAAATCCTGGAAGGGAAGGATAATGATTTGCTTTACAGAGCCGATCCTCAGGTCCGAGATTGAGTCCTGCGCAGCTTTTGCTAAAAACGAGAGGTTTGTGGAGGTAGGCAAGATAATAGACCGCCAGATTCATTCAGAATACCATCTCTGGCCGAATAATTATGCCGCAGAAGATATCCTCAGGGAAAGAAGCGGCCAGGAGCCTGCCTTCAAGGGAAAATATGGCAAGGCGGGGATGGAAACCTTCAAAATCCATATGCAGGAGCAGCTGGATGCCCTGACTGCCGAGCTTGCAAAAGAAGAAAATCTTGGCCCTATGGATGAAAAAGAATGGCGTAAAGAGCTGGAAGACATATTCCTGCACATTTACGCCAATCCTGTTAAGGCTCGCCTTCAGGCAAAAGGCTAGTATTTGTCTTCTATCTCGTCTTCCCTGTTTTCAATGTATTCTACGAATCTCTTTCTAAGGGACTCCGGAAGACTCTGGTCTGCCTTTACCTTCTTTTCTATCTCCCACATGCGGTCTTCAACCTGCTTGGCGGCCTTTTTCTCGCGGTTTTTCAGATGCTTTTCATACTGGGAGAGCATTCCGTAAATTCCGTACTTTTCGCAAAGGGAGTTCAGGGTAGGCTGTTCTTTCTTTTCAGCTTTGGCAGCTTCTTCCTTTTTGGCTTCAATTTCCTCAGCGACAACTGTTTTCTGGCTCTGGAGCTTGTTGAAGGCCATGGTCAGGTTCTCTGCCTTGGCAAGGATAGCTTCAGCCTCCTTGCGGGTGAATTCCCTGTCGGATTTGAAGACAATGGTCTTCGATGCGCTGTCGGCGGAGTTCAATACCGGGATTATGTTTGCCAGGTCCTGAGCCTGGAGGCAGAGGTCTTCCCTGACCTTGACTCCTCTTTCATCAAGCGGAACTATCTCGATGCCAAGGGAATCGATGGTTCCTTCAGAGACCTTCTTCACGGGGACTGTAGCCTGGATGCTCCATTTGGACTGGTCCTCAGAATTCTGGGCAAGGAAAACACTTACGTCGTCAGTCAAGGAGAAATCGGAAAAGGCGTTTCCGATAAAGTCTACCGCAGATTTGTCGAACAATGCGTCTTGTGGAGCGGAAGAGCAGGATGCAATGGCAAAAGTTACTGCCAGCAGAATAACGATTCTTTTCATAGGTATGCTTGTTTTGTCAAATTTCAATGTCAAGTTCTACGGGGCAATGGTCGCTGCCGTAGATATCTGTATGGATTTTAGCGTCCTTAAGCTTGGAATCCAGGCGTTTGGAAGTCAGGAAATAGTCTATTCTCCAACCAGTGTTCCTCTGGCGGGACTGGAACCTGTAGCTCCACCAGGAATAAACCCCTTCTAGATCCGGATGGAAATGCCTCCAGGTGTCTGTAAAGCCTGCTTCGAGGAGGTCCGTCAGCTTCTGCCTTTCCTCGTCAGTAAAGCCGGCGTTGCGGCGGTTGGTCTTTGGGTTCTTGAGGTCTATCTCCTTGTGCGCCACGTTCATGTCTCCGCAGACAATGACAGGCTTAGTCTTGTCCAGGCCTGTTAGATAGCCCCTGAAGGCGTCTTCCCATTCCATACGGTAGGCGAGTCTCTTAAGCTCTTCCTGGGAGTTTGGGGTATAGACGCACACAAAGAAGAAGGACGGGAACTCCATGGTGATTACACGGCCTTCCCTGTCGTGCTCCTCGATGCCTATTCCATAGCTCACATTGACAGGGGATTTCCTGGTCCAGACTGCTGTTCCTGAGTAGCCTTTCTTCGCTGCATAGTTCCAGAATGACTGATATCCATCAAATTCCAGGTCCAGCTGTCCTTGCTGCATCTTGGTTTCCTGCAGGCAGAATATATCCGCGTCCAGGGTTTTGAATGTTTCTGAAAAGCCCTTGTCCATGCAGGCTCTGAGTCCATTTACGTTCCAGGAGACGAGTTTTATCATATCGGTGAATTATTTCCGTAAAGATAATCAAAATAAATTCCTATATTTGCATTGTAATGTTTCTGAATGCATCTATAAACTTCTGGTGGCGCACTTGCAGATTCCCTCTGTAAGCGGCTGCTCGTAGTTATAAATCATATAAGGCACGCTGGCTTGCAGAGTGCCTTATTTCTTTTTTTATTAACCCTAATCCATTCATCATCATGAGACAAAAAAGATTTTTGCTCGGGGAATCAGAGATTCCGACCCATTTTTTCAACATGCAGGCTGTTATGCCAAACAAGCCGATGCCGATCCTCAATCCCGCTACCAGAGAGCCTCTGAAAGCAGAAGATCTTTATCCGATTTTCTGCAAGGAGTGCGCAGACCAGGAATTCAACACCACCGATGAATGGATTCCTATTCCTGAAGAATTGCGGCAGATGTATGCTTCTTACCGCTGCACACCTCTTGTAAGGGCCTATGAACTTGAGGAGGCGCTTGGAACTCCGGCACATATCTATTTCAAGAACGAGAGCGTGAGCCCTGCCGGCTCTCACAAGCTGAATTCCGCCCTTGCACAGGCCTATTATGCCAAGAAACAGGGTATTACAAACGTTACTACGGAAACCGGAGCCGGTCAGTGGGGTGGGGCCCTGTCCTATGCGGCAAAGAAGTTCGGGCTGGAGTGCGCTGTCTATATGGTTAAGGTAAGCTATGAGCAGAAGCCTTACCGCAGGAGCATAATGCAGACTTTCGGAGCTGCAGTAACCCCGTCTCCTTCCATGTCTACCAGAGCTGGAAAGGATATCATTACGATTAACCCAAACGATAGGGGCTCTTTGGGGTGCGCAATCTCTGAAGCAATTGAACTGGCTGTTTCCACCCCGGGCTGCAGATATACCCTCGGATCAGTGCTTAACCACGTTTGCCTGCACCAGACGGTAATAGGTCTTGAGGCTGAAAAGCAGATGGAAATGGCAGGGGAGTATCCTGATATCGTAATTGCTTGCTTTGGAGGCGGTTCCAACTTCTCCGGCATAGCATATCCGTTTATGAGGCATAACATCAGGGAAGGCCGTAAAACCCGTTTCATAGCGGCAGAACCGGTATCCTGCCCTAAGCTTACAAGGGGCAAGTTCGAGTATGACTTCGCAGATGAGGCCGGTCTGACTCCGCTCCTTCCTATGTATACTCTCGGCCACACTTTCAAGCCTTCCAGCATCCACGCAGGCGGTTTGCGCTACCACGGGGCCGGTGTCATACTGTCACAGCTGATGAAAGACGGCTTGATGGAGGCGGTAGACATAGAGCAGAAAGAATCTTTCAAGGCCGGAGTGCTGTTTGCCCGTACGGAGGGAATAATCCCTGCTCCTGAGTCCTGCCACGCGATAGCAGCAACCATCCAGGAGGCTTTAAAGTGCAAGGAAACAGGGGAGAAGAAGACCATCCTTTTCAATCTGTCCGGCCACGCTTTTGTAGATATGGCAGCCTATGACCAATATCTGAGCGGCGAGATGCAGGATTTCCATATATCCGACGAGGAACTGAAGGCTTTTGTCTCTTCCGCCGATGCCCTGAACCGATAATAATTAGTATATTTACAATCCGATCGCGATTGTAAATGCTATGAAAAAATATCTGGTTCTTTTGTGTGTGATTTTCACCGCCGCAAGCCTATTTGCGCAGAATGAAGAGATTGCCGCCATCCCCGATGACAGTTTCTATGAACAGACTCAGAAACAGAGGTTTCCTGTAATAGGTCTTTTCAAGGAGACATATTTCATCACGGGAATTCCGACAAACACTTCATCTGTGGACAAGCATAACGCAGATATCCGCTTCCAGGTAAGCCTGGCGTTGAGGATAGCGCGGGCTGGAAATGTGGATATTCTGGGAACCTATACTGAAACCGGCGTGTGGAACGTTTATGACACATCCAGCCCGCTGGTGGAAAACGCATTCAACCCAGGGCTGTGCGTCTACTGGTTTGCTGATCCGCAGTGGGACTTCATGTTCGGAATCAGCCACCAGTCAAACGGTTACATAAACAACGATTCCAGGAGCGTCAACACCGCATACGCAAGTGCCATCTATTCTCCGGTAGAGCAGCTTAAGCTGGGTGCCAGGCTCTGGTACGGCTACTATGAGCATATCCCTGGCCTTCCCCACTATTTCAAGAGGAGGGGATTCGGCGAGGTCTGGGCCACCTACAGGGCATTGGACAACCGCCTGAACATTACCGCCGCGGTTAATCCTTCCAATACGTTCAAGAACTACAATCTGGAATTCAATATGTCTTACAGGCTGAGCCAGAAGGGCACATTCCTGCCTTCCATATTTGCCCAGTACAGGCAGGGCTACTGCGAAACGCTCAAGAACTTCAATACCTATGAAGCCCATTTCAGGATAGGCTTCTCCCTTGAGCTCAAGCATGGATACAATTCATCAATACGCTGATTATAAATTTAATGTAAACATATTATGAAAAAGATTCTGACAATCGCATTGGGAATGCTGGCAGTTGCAGTCATTTCGGCCAGCTGCAAGAACAATGAAAACAACGGGAACGATGAACAAACGGTAATGGCTGTGGATCCGGCCTTTGACGAGGAGATTGCAGTAGAGGAAGGCCAGGAAACATGGAAATCATTCGGAGGAACCTATTTCTTCTGGGGTGACGGAGAGCAGCTGGTGGTTGATTTCCCTCTTCCGCAGGAAGGCGGCTGCATAAAGCTTAGCTACAAAGACGGTGAGTATGAGGCAACGGCCGATGAGAATACCGGAAAGATCGTTGCTAAGGACAGCCTTGGACACGTAGTATTCAAGGGCTATATGTATGATGGAGGCAATACCATCAAGGGCCTGTTTAAAGGCGAGAGTATTGCTCTTTACGGAAGTGGAGACTAATTAGACTAATTATCGCGATATGAAAAAAATACTGATTGCTCTGCTGGCAGTCCTGCTGGCCGTGCCTGCGCAGGCAGACGAGGGAATGTGGCTTCCCGTACTGATTAACCAGAGAATCAAGGATATGCGTGCCAAGGGCTTCAAGCTGAAGGCCGAAGACGTATACAGCGTTAACAAGGCCTGCCTGAAGGATGCCGTGGTGCTGTTCGGATCCGGGTGCACCGGAGAGCTGGTTTCCGGAGAGGGCCTTCTGTTTACCAACCACCATTGTGGCTACAGCCAGATCCAGAAGCATTCCAGCGTGGAGCACGATTACCTGAAAGACGGCTTCTGGGCTATGAGCAGAGACCAGGAGTTGCCGAACAAGGGGCTTACCGTGAGTTTCCTGGAGTATATGGAGGAGGTCACCGATGCCGTTCTGAAGGGCTATGAGGAGGGGATGACCGAAAAACAGAGGGATTCTGTCATAAAGGTTAATTCCCAGGCTCTTGTCGCTGAGGCAGTAAAGGAGGGAAAGGGCCTTAGGGCCAATGTGGAGGCGCTGTTCTACGGCAACCAGTATTTCCTGTTCGTATTCCGCACGTTCAGGGACGTTCGTCTGGTGGGAGCTCCGCCTTCCTCAATCGGAAAGTTCGGCGGTGATACCGACAACTGGATGTGGCCGAGGCATACCGGAGACTTTTCCATCTTCCGTATCTATGCGGACAAGGACAACAATCCTGCAGACTATTCTCCGGAAAATGTGCCTTACCATCCTAAGAAGTTCTTCAAGATTTCCACAAAAGGCGTAAAGGAAGGGGATTTTACCTTTGTTTACGGCTGCCCTGGTTCTACCAAGGAGTATGTGACTTCCGACGAGGTGGAATATACGGGTTCCGTGTCCGATCCTAAGAAGATTGCCCTCAGGACCAAGCGTCTGGACATTATGAAGAAATATATGGCTCAGAGCCAGGCTGTCAGGATCCAGTACTCTTCCAAGGCCGCA
>JAGCXV010000016.1 GCA_017961175.1 Bacteroidales bacterium | reverse complement strand
GGAGACACTTCCAAACCTGAACCACAACAGGGGCGGACATTTTACAATCTGCCTGAACGGAGAACCTACGGTTTTCGGCGGGCATACGGACGGATTCATCCTGGACCAGACCGCAGAATACTTCAAGGACGGGAAGTGGACGGAAATCCCGATGCTTTATCCTCACGATTTCGGATTTGCGGTAAAACTGCCGGACGGGAAGGTGATGCTGGGAGGCGGAGCAGCAGAGAATTTCGGCATTGGACAAAGCTGGGGAGTGGAAATCTATGATCCTCAAACGCATTCCTTCACATCACCCGGTATCCTTAACCGCAAGAGGACAGAAGCCTCGGCGACAGCTTTTAACAACGGAAAGGTTATTGTCTCCGGTAACTGGTATGCCGACGACGACATCGAAGAGTATGTGCCGGGCAAGGGCTTTTCCCTTGTAAAGCCGGTCACTGTCCAGAGGAGTTTTCCTTTCATTCTTCAGTCTGACTCTTCTCAGGCGATAATCTTTTCTTCTACAGGTGTTCGCGGGGATTCCCTGGGCGGACAGGTAGACCGCCTCTACGGGGAGCCTTTCGAGGTGCCGCTTCTTGAAGAATGGAGGATGATGACATCTTCCGGCACCTATAATTCTAGCGACAACTTCATCGGCGACTATACTTATCTGATTCACGTTAAAAGAAAAACTGACGGTAAGGATGCCATAATGAAGGTGGCGGGAGAGCATTTTTCCATTCTGGATGTGGAACAACCGGTTCCGGAAGAGGGCATCGGCGGAGAAAAAATATACTGGGGAAACAAAATAAGGGTAAACAGGAAGAAACGGAATGCTGTCTTGCTGGGATTTGACAATTGCCACCGTTACTATTTGGCCCAGATAAACTATGACGCCACTCTGGACGGGGGAAAGGCCAACCTCGAACTGTTTTATGCAGAAACTCCAGCCAATATCATCATTGCGGATGAAAGCTGGGATATGATGGAAGACGGTCGCATTATCCTTGCCGGAGGTGTATCTTTTAACGAGGATTCTTTATCTCGAGTTACAACTAATTTCAAGACCAACGGCGATGTCTATGTCTTCAGCACCCAACCTCAAGATAATAACGCCAGCACACCTTGGCTGTGGTTTGGAAGCGGACTCCTGATTGTGGTCGGATGCATCATACTGGCCTACAAGCTATTGTCCAAGAGGCCGGAAGAGGAGGATGTTGCCACCCCGGAAACCGTGAAGAAATCAAGGCAGGAACTTCAGGAACAGATATCCAAACTCATCGAGGAAAAGGAACTCTTCAAGAAGAAAGACATACGCATCAGCGACATAGCCTCCGAGCTTGCCACAAACAGAACCTATATCAGCCTGATTGTAAACAGTTCTCTCGGGACAAGCTTCTCGGACCTCATCAACTCATACCGCATCGAATACGCCAAGAAACTGATGACAGAGCATCCTGAAATGTCCCATACGGAAGTTGCGGAAGAATCCGGTTTCTCTTCCAGAACCTCGTTCCTGCGCACCTTCAAGTCAAAGACGGGCCAGTCCCCTACCGAGTGGAAGCAATCCATCAGGAAAAACATCAATCAAAATAATAACCAAGAATGACATACCAATGAAAAAGACTGTAAAACAGCACTATGAAACCCCTTATCTGGAGTTCCAGGACCTGGAAGAGGAGGGCATTATCTGCGCAAGCGGAGACAATGAGGATTTCGGCGACGGAGATGATTATGGAGAAGGAGATTTCAATGCTTAGGGAGGGACGGTTATGAAAAAGTTATTTGCAATTATTATCGCGATTAGCGCAGGACTGTGCATTTCCTGCTCCAAGGATGACGTGGCTGGAAATCAGAAAAAAATTGAGTTCAAAGCCACAACCGAGCCAGCAACAAAGACCGCACTGGATGGCAAAAAAGTCGTCTGGCAGAACGGAGACCAGATCACTATCGTTGATGCCGCTTCAAATGTGGGGGTTTATTCCACAACCAGCACCACATCACATGCGGATTTCACTTTTGAAAGCGGAACCGAAGCTACTACGCCGGACTACAAGGCATATTATCCGGCAACGCTGTATAACTCGGGCACACCTACCCTCCCAGCAACCCAGAATTATGAGGATGGCAACATTTCCGGTTCACCGATGTATGCGGAAAGCTCTACAGAAAGTCTTGCCTTCAAGAATATTTGCGGAATTATCCGCCTGAATGTCAGCACTACGCAGACCGGCAAGAAAGTTCGGAAAATCATTCTTTCCGCCAATCAGGGAATGAGCGGAGCTATCTCCAATGCTGCAACACTCGCAAGCGACGGCTATGTGGCCGAGGTTTCGGGAACGGCAAGCATAACTCTGGATTGCGGAGAGAGCGGAGTTGAGATTGGCAGCACCGCCAAACCTTTCTATATCGCTGTTCCGGCAAACACTTACACCGGCCTGGAAATCACGGTAGAAGCCACCGACGGCCTTTCACAGACACGTACACTCAAATCTGACAAGAGTGTCTCGGTAGGGCGTAATAAAATCACTGACATCACGCTGGCCTTCAACGATTATCTGCTGGTCATCGATTTAACCGAATCCAATGACGCAATAACCATTCCGGCCGGAGTGAACGCCAAACTGATTGGCAGCAACAAGAACAGGAATGTAATCATAGAGGGTGGCGGCTCCGTCGTTTATCTGGAAGATGCTACGATGTGGAAGATGACCATTAAGGGCGACGCCACCATTGACCAGACCGGAACAAACACCATCTACAACGGGGATGACCAAATAGCAATAGAGATAAAGGAAGGAAGTACCGTTACATTCCGCGGAGACGGTACGTTTAACCTGAATTCATATTATTGCACCGGAGCCATTATATGTGAAAATGAGAATGCCGATATCATCGTAGAAGGCGGTACTTTAAATCTGGTTGCCGGAGTCGGAACGGTAAGCGCTATCAGAACCGGAAACCTTACCATAACTGGAGGAACGATAAGCGCCTGGTGCGAGAATTATATCGGCATCTATGCTACAAAGGATGTCAAGATTTCCGGAGGAAATGTAACTGCATCAGGAGATGCCCAGGGAATCTATGTAAATGGAGGAGATCTTCTCATCAGCGGAGGTACCGTTGCGGCTGAACAAAGAAGAAATAGCACTTTCTGGGGTGGACCGGAAGCTCTTGTTGCCGGTATTGTTGTCAACACCAAAGACGGAGCCGGATCCTTAGGCGGCAATCTGACCATCTCAGGAGGTACGGTGAATGCCATTGGACATATCGGCCCGGGTATCGGTTCTTCCTGGCACCGCAGCGGCTGGTCTTATCCGTCCTGGACCAAGAGCATCGTTATTTCCGGCGGCACGGTAACAGCCAGCACGGAACAGTCCGGCTTTGGAGCCATATTCTATTCCGGTGCCTTTGCAACGACAAAATGCGAGGCAATCACCATTACAGATGGTATCACCAGCCTTAAATTGATTCAGGGAGCAACTGCAGAGAAGATGTTCGGTTCAGGTGATGTTACCGCAACATTTACCGTAGACGGCAAGAATATGAGCGGATACCTAACAGATCCTTCTTCCGCAGACTGGACCTTTGACCACATCCAGAGAACCGTCTCTACAACTGTAAATGAAAACGACACCTGGACCTTTACAAAGAAATAGGTCTCAAAGGGTTTAATAGAATTCAATGCCCAAGAGGAGGGTGCAGAAGTTGCGCCCTCCTTTTCCGTCGTATGTGGCAGGGGTGGCGTTGCCGTAGTCGCAAGGCTTGTTTGTCCTGGCATAGCGGACACCGATATACATCGGGAATCCGATTCTCAGGAAGTGGCCCCTGACCATAACGTCCGCTCCGAAGGAATAGCGGCTTTCCCACTGGTAATGGGCACCGGTATAGAAGCCCATAAGTCCGCCTAACCTACGGTAGAAATCAACCCTTGCATAATCCACGAACGGAATTACCTGCAACTGCTGCAGATAGGCAAGAGGACCTATGGATACATCGCCGAGATAGATTGGAATCGCATAGTCTGCGGTTGCCAATAAATAGTTCCTTCCGTAGAAATCCTCGGTGAATCCTCTTGGAAGGTCCAGATGGTTGTCCAGCCAGTATTTCTTGCCCTCCACGTTCTGCCTCTGGAATCCGGCAGAAAGCCTCAGGCCCTGGTTGAATGTCAGGCCTGGCAGATAACCGTAGGCAATAGCGGAGAACTCGGAACCGAATCTGCTGCCGCCGTTAGGGCTGACTGAAGATGCCACCCTTCCGCCTATTCCCCAGCGAGGGAAAACCTGGGACTCGGCAGCCTCCTGCATCTTGTAGGCCCCAAGGGAGAAATTCAGCTGATGCCTGTCTATCTGACGGAGGATATATGTGGTTTCAGGTTCATCCTCATCGTCTCCGGCTGCGGCCGAAGGTTCAGGCTCATCCATATCCAGAACCAGCTGGTCGTTGCGGAAACTCCATCCGGCCAGAGGCGTGATGCCCGAATTCCATCCCGTTCCTTCCCAGGAGATAGGAACATAAGCGTAAAGGGAAGTCCTGAGGGAGAAGCGGTCTTTCTTGTACATTATCCTGTCGTTGAAATGTATGTTTCCTTCAAAGACAGGATACCATCCGCTCCAGGTGAAGGAAGCGTGTCCGGAATGAAGCCTCTTGGACACTCCCAAGAATCCGTGCCTGTGCTGATAGGCATATCCGGCCGATGCCCTCAAAGTACCCAGAGTGTTCTGGGAATAGAGATTCATGCCCGGCAGCGCCTCCTGGTAGAACTCTTCAAAATCCCCTTCTGTCACCCCGGAGAACTCCGCATATACCGGAGCCCAGGAATGCAGGCGGAAAAGATGGCCACTCTTGCTGTAATCCTCCTCAGTGAATGATTCCGGAGCAAAATGCTTCACGTTCTTGCCGTATTTCTCGTTGTACTGCCTGGAAAGTTCCCCGGCCAGAGGATTCTTGAACTCCATGCCATCAGGAACAGGCAAATCGAGAAGCCTGTCGCAGTGCAGGAAGGCTCCCTTGTCCTTGGAATCCTTGGAAAGGAACAGTTTTCCGGACTCGGCGATGCTGAACGAGCACACGTCTTCTGATGTGGATGCCATAGAAACCTCGCCCGTAGATGCATCCAGCCTGCAGATGACAGGGCAGCCGAACATATCCGACAGGAAATACACTCCGCCTTCATGGCACTGAAGGTCCTTTACCAGATGGCTTGTCTGATATACGCCGTATGTCTTGCCGGAAGAAATCTTTCCTATCTCTATCCTGCCCTCGCCTTCAGGCAATTCCTTGAGTGCGGAATACCAGATATCGCTGCCGGAAGAAGTAATGGAATTGATCTGCCCCTCAACCTTGACCCTTAGACCGTCAAAAGGAGCTTTGTCGTCCAGGAAAGCCAGAGACCTGACGGTGCTGGAATGATGGTCCGTTCCGTATTCAACCGCGCAAAGAAGAGGTCGGGATTCATAACTGACCACAAACGGAAGATGGAGCGAATTAGGATCTGCGGTATATTCTTCCTCAGCGACTCCAGTATTGAGGTCATAACCGTAAATGGAATAGCTGGAGTGCTGTTTCCATCTCGGGTCATAGTTCGACTCGCAGGTCCAGAGCCTGTTTCCGTAGAAGAAGAACCTTTCGGCCCCTTCGAAATAAGGCCTGATGTATTTCTCTTTCCACCCGGAGGCGTAAGACTGCTCCCCGGCATCCGGTTCCCTGGTAAGGAGAACCATCGCTCCAGGGCTTCCGGTACCGCTGACAACGGCTACCAGAGAGTCCTTTCCCACAACGGTCACGTTGGTGTATTCGGTAAAGTAGCCCCGTGTTTCTCCCGTCCTTTTAATCGGATCGAAGACAAGCCTCTGGGAGGTATTGCCCAAAGAGTCCTCCAGCTTTTCGAGATATTCCTCCAGGACGTCATTTTCGTTCAGTGTCAGGAAAGCCTGCAGAAGACTGTCCTTGACATACTCGCGGTGAGTCTTGCCGGTATATTCCTTGAAGGCGGAAGCCACCACGTTGGCGCTCATGAAATGACTGGTCTCGTAATTGAGGATCTTGTGTGCCAGGTCCACGTCTCCGCTATGATGGCGGGCCATCGCGTTTATCATATAGCCCACACTGTATTTGTCTGGAGAATATGCCTTTACACTGCCGAAGCGGAAACGGTCCCAGCTGCGGTTCTTGCCGTAGAAGTATTCTGATGCGTCTCCGTCTTCAGGAACTATGCACTTGAGGATTTCGCAAAGGAAGAAACCGCTGCGTCCCCTTCCTCCGCTGCTCATCTGGGTCTCGGCCACCACGGCGTCTCCCTCCAGGAACCATCTGGATGGATATATGGCCGAAGCCGCTCCCACAACCTGGTCTCCCAGTCCCCAGGAAAGGACTTTGAAAATCCCCCTGTTGAAATGGGCTATCTGCCAGGCGTGCCTTCCCTCGTGAGTCGCCAGGGACACGTCCCAAGGCTCCGTTGAAATCAGGTTTACCGGCGGCTGGGCGAAGAAATCAATCTGGCGCGGGGCCCAGACGGTAACGCCGTTGCTCTCCGCATTGTACGGGTGGAGCACCATCGGAAATCTCTTCGGCAAGCCGTAATTATAATTTACAGAATTGGCGAACATCCCATGGAAAGACTCCATATGTTTAAGATATCCCGCGGCATTCACGGCTTCCCCTTCCGGATAGATGATCTCAAAATTCTTGCTCTTCATCTTTTTCCATTTGACGGAAGTTTTTTCAGAGCCTATATCATAATACTGAGCCAGTGCTGTCGCCGAGCAAAAAAGAAAAAGCGTAGCTGCTAAAAACAGAGTCTTTGTTACGTTTTTGTTCATAGGATAATATTTTGCTTCAAATTTAGCGATTTTCATTTTTTTTACTCAACGATTAAGATTAAATTTGTTGTGATGAACATTGCGATGTCTATATTCAAGCTTCTGGGCTCTCTTGCCTTGTTCCTTTTCGGAATGAGCATGATGAGTGAAAACCTGCAGAAAGTTGCGGGAGACAAGCTCAGGGGATTTCTGGCAATGATGACCTCCAACGCCTTCAAGAGGGTGCTGACAGGTCTTACGGTTACTGCCTGCATCCAGTCTTCGGCCGCAACCACGCTTATGGTGGTGAGCTTCGTAAATGCCGGACTGCTTACCCTGGCCCAGAGTATCGGAGTCATTATGGGCGCCAATATCGGCACCACGGTATCCGCCTGGTTGTTCGCCCTTGTGGGATTCTCCGGAGGAGTGGCCACCGTGGCCGTTCCGCTGATTGCCGTTGGATTTATCATCACGATGGGCAAGAGCAAAAAGCGCAAGAGCCTGGGTATGATGATTATGGGCTTCGCGATAATGTTCCTCGGACTGAGCATGGTGCAGACTTCCGTAGATCCGGCCATCCTGGAGAAGGTCAAGGAACTGATCAACGGATGGAGCAGGTTCGGATTCTGGAGCGTTCTGATCTGCGTGCTCATAGGAACCCTGGTTACCATAATGCTCCAGTCATCAGCCGCCACGATGGCCCTTACGCTGATGATGTGCTCCAACGGACTGAACTTTGAACTGGGCGCCGCCCTGGTGCTCGGAGAAAACATAGGAACCACCCTTACCGCAAACATGGCCGCTTCCGTGGCAAACATCTCCGCGAGGAGAGCCGCCGCCGGGCACGCCTTCTTCAACCTGTTCGGAGTGCTTTGGGTGCTGATTCTCTACCATCCGTTCCTGTGGGTAGTTTCCCGCGTGATAATGCTGCTCGGGCTCGACAACCCTCTGGTTTCCGGAGCTTCCACGTTCTCCATCCTGTGCTCCATCGCGATGGTCCACACCCTGTTCAACGTCAGCAACACCTGCATCCTGGTAGGCTTCACCAACAAGATAGTCAAGTTCGTGACCAAACTCCTGCCGGGCAAGCCGGAGGACGAGGGCTACAGGCTGCAGTACATCCACGGAGGTCCGCTTTCCACCGCCGAGCTGTCTCTGGGCCAGGCCAAGGGAGAGATCCTGCACTTCGTGAAGATCTGCCGCGAGCAATACGAACTTGCGCGTGAAAGCATCAGCACCACCGATCCTGAGAAGTTCGACGAACTCTACCACAAGCTGGAGCACTACGAGCAGATAACCGACAAGATAGAGTTCGAGATCGCCAAGTACCTGAACGAGGTTTCCGAATGGGACCTCTCAGAGGAATCCGCCCGCAGGATCCAGGCGATGTTCAAGGTGATCAGCGAGCTGGAAAGCATCGGAGACAGCGGCTTCAATATCGGAAGGATTCTCCAGAGAAGGAACATCCACAACGCTTCCTTCGACGAGGATATGATTACCCGCCTTGGCTTTATGATGGACCTTATCTTCAAGGGATTCGACGTTATGGAGAAGAACCTGGAGCTCGGCTACGAGAACATCACGGACATCTCCAACGCCCAGGATGTAGAGCAGGAAATCAACGAATACCGCAACAACCTCAAGGAAGAGCACCTGCTCAACCTGGAGAACAACACCTACAGCTATCTCACCGGTACCTACTACGTAGATATGATCAACGAGTTCGAGCACGTGGGAGACTTTATGATCAACATCTCCGAGGCAATTATCGAGATAAAGTAACTTTTCCTATATTTGCACCGCTAACCAACACCATTTGATACTTGGAACCTCCCAGTACAATACTAATGCTGCTTGTCAGCTCTCCTGATGAAATTCCCCCTTCGCCTCTGTGGGAAAACATCTTCATCGGATTATTCATTCTGCTGCTGCTTTTCTGCTCTGCGATGATGAGCGGAAGCGAAGCTGCGTTCTTCTCCCTCAGCCCGAAGGAAACCAAGAAGCTGAAAGATGGAGAAGATTCCTCCAGCCGCAGGGTGATGAAACTCCTGGAAAAACCTAACCGCCTCCTGGGAACCATTATCCAGGCCAACAATATCGTGAACATTCTTCTGGTACTGTTGTTCTCCCTGCTGATAGACAGGATGTTCGACTTTACCGGCCATCCGGTCCTGGAGTTTGTGGTTTGTACGGTGGTGGTTACCTTCATACTTGTGCTTTTCGGCGAAGCTATGCCAAAGATCCTGGGAACCCAGTATCCGGTCAGCTTCTCCAGGTTCACCAGCCTTCCGCTCTCCCTGCTCAAGCACACCACCATCCCTATCGACAAGGTAATGGACAAGGTTGTGGAGAAAAGGCGCCACGGCAAAACCCTCTCCGAGGAAGAGGAGGAAGATGCCTACAAGATGCTCAGCGGAGCGGTGGAAATGACCATGACGGAAGACGCCACGCAGAAGAAGCTCCTGAAGAAAATCCTTACGCTTCCGACCAAGACCGTATCCCAGATAATGATGCCGAGAATCGAGGTGGAAACCATCAGCATGGAGATGGACAACGACGAGGTTATCCGGGTGGCAAACGAATGCGGCTACTCCCGCCTTCCGGTCTACAAGGACAACACGGAGGACATCCGCGGCTTCCTCTATATCAAGGACATGCTGCCTTACATAATGAGCCGCAGCAAGAAGTTCGACTGGAGAAAGCACATCCGCCAGGCCTACTTTGTTCCGGGATCCATGAAGATCAACGACCTCCTGGAAGAACTCCGTCAGAGAAAGCTTCACCTGGCAATCGTGGTTGACGAGTACGGCGGAATGGACGGCATCGTGACAATGGAAGATATCCTGGAAGAAATCGTGGGAGAAATCTCAGACGAGAGCGACACCGAAGAGACTCAGGTTACATCTTCCACAGGAAAAGCATCAGCAAACAACCTTACATAGATAATTTACAGAAAACAAACATAGAAAGAGAATGGGACTTTATCTTAGAAAAGAACTCAAGGGCGGCGGAACAATCGCCGTGTGGGAAATAACCGAGAGCGAAAAAGAGCTTCTTGACATACTTGCCCGTGACGAAGAGGACAGGGAAGAGGAACTTGAGGAGATTTCTCTCTACAAGAGCGAACAGGCAAGGCGCGAAAGGCTTTCCGTGCTGGCTCTGGTGCAGACTCTTTTTGAAGAGCCTGTCCACATCGGCCATCACGAAAACGGAGCCCCTTACATAGAGAACGACAGCACCCGCATCAGCATAACCCACACCAACCGCTTCTCCGCTGTAATCATCCATCCTTCAGAGGAGGTTGGCATAGACATCGAGAGCATAAAGCGAGACTTCACCGCTGTGGAGAAAAGGGCCCTCAGCGAAGAGGAAAGGGACGACCTCCTGGACAAGGACGAGGACGATCCCGAGAAGATGGAAGAGCGCAACACCCAGCTTGCAATCTACTGGTGCGCCAAGGAAGCCCTCTACAAGCGTATGGGCCGCAACAACGTGGATTTCTCCGAAGATATGGAAGTTGACCGATTCAACGTCCGCGATGAAGGTGAGATAGACGTAACCTTCAAGTACCCGCAAAGCGAGCACATCGTAGATGAAGACGGAGAAGAGCAGAACGAAGAGGAGGAATTCGAGATGCAGTACGAGACCTTCGAGGACCACGTCCTCGTATGGATGGTGGGCTAGTCTGCGGTGGCAGGCAACGTGCTATATATCAAGGATATAAATAAATGGTCCTGCGGCAAAACCTCCGCAGGACCACTTGTTTAAAGGATTGCTTTTCAGGCGTTTATCCGCCACCGGCTTACATCATGCCGCCCATTCCGCCGCCGCCCATGGCTGGCATCGGAGCAGGATTCTCTTCCTTCTTGTCTGCAATCACGCACTCGGTTGTCAGGAACATTCCTGCAACGGAAGCTGCGTTCTGCAAAGCAACTCTTGCAACCTTGGTAGGATCGATTACGCCACCAGCAAGAAGGTTCTCGAACTTGCCCTCGCGAGCATTGTATCCGAAGTCATCCTTTCCTTCCTTAACCTTCTGGATAATGACGCTGCCTTCCTCGCCTGCGTTCTCGCAGATGATTCTCAGCGGCTCTTCCAGAGTGCGGATGATGATGTTGATACCGGTCTGCTCATCCTCGTTCGCTCCCTTGAGAGTCTTCAGATGCTCGATAGCACGGATGTAAGCAACTCCACCACCGGCGATGATACCTTCCTCAACGGCAGCCCTGGTTGCGTTCAGAGCATCCTCAACCCTGTCTTTCTTCTCCTTGAGCTCAACCTCGGAAGCAGCACCTACGTAGAGGACTGCAACTCCGCCGGCCAGTTTGGCCAGTCTTTCCTTCAGCTTCTCGCGGTCGTAGTCTGAAGTGGTGCTCTCTATCTGCTTCTTGATCTGTGCAACGCGGTCTGCGATGTCCTGCTTGTTGCCGGCACCGTTAACGATGGTTGTGTTCTCCTTGTCGATGGTGATCTTCTCAGCCCTACCGAGCATGTCAGGAGTGCAGTTCTCCAGAGAGAAACCTCTCTCCTCGGAAACCACGATTGCTCCGGTAAGGGTAGCGATATCCTGAAGCATCTCCTTTCTTCTGTCGCCGAAGCCAGGAGCCTTTACGGCAGCAACCTTCAGGGTTCCTCTCAGACGGTTGACAACCAGGGTTGTAAGAGCCTCGCCATCAACATCCTCAGCGATGATGAGCAGAGCCTTGCCCTCTCTTGCCAGCGGCTCGAGGATAGGAAGAAGGTCCTTCATCGTGGAAATCTTCTTGTCGGTGATCAAAATGGCAGGCTGATCCAGAACTGCCTCCATCTTGTCAGGGTTGGTCATGAAGTAAGGGGAAATGTATCCGCGGTCGAACTGCATACCCTCAACAACCTTAACCTCGGTTGTAGTTCCCTTTGCCTCCTCAACGGTGATGACACCCTCTTTCTTCACCTTGCTCATTGCATCGGCAATGAGCTTTCCGATAACTGCATCGTTGTTTGCGGAGATGGTTCCTACCTGCTCGATCTTGGAGTAGTCTGTTCCAACGCTCTGGCTCTGCTTCTTAAGATCCTCGACTACAGCCTCGACAGCCTTGTCGATACCTCTCTTCAGATCCATAGGGTTTGCACCGGCGGTAACGTTCTTCAGACCTACGTTGATGATTGCCTGAGCCAAAACGGTAGCGGTGGTTGTACCGTCACCGGCCTGGTCGTTGGTCTTGGAAGCAACTTCCTTGACCAGCTGTGCACCCATATTCTTGAACTGGTCGTCCAGCTCGATTTCCTTTGCTACGGTAACTCCGTCCTTTGTAATCTGCGGAGCGCCGAACTTCTTCTCGATAACCACGTTACGTCCCTTAGGACCAAGTGTCACCTTCACGGCATTTGCCAGCTCGTCTGCACCTTCCTTCATCAGTGCGCGGGCATCCATATTGAATTTAATCTCTTTTGCCATATCTAAACTTTTTTAATCTTCTGCGTTTTATGTTTTAATAATTGGCTATGTGAAATGCTTTATAACTATATGCTTGAGCAATAACGATTAGCCTATTACTGCAAGAACATCGCTCTGGCGCATGATCATATAGGTCTTTCCATCCGGAGCGTTAACCTCTGTGCCTGCATATTTTCCGTAGAGAACAACGTCTCCGACCTTCAGTTCCATAGGCTCGTCCTTCTTGCCCGGACCTGCGGCGATAACTGTTCCTTCCTGTGGTTTTTCCTTGGCGTTGTCAGGGATGATGATTCCGCTGGCAGTCTTTTTCTCAGCCTCTTTAGGCTCTATCAGAACTCTGTCTGCTAATGGTTTGAAATTCATAATTGTATGTTTTAATTTTAAAATTCTCTTTTGCCTGATTCCCGGCTTTGTCGCCGATTTTGCGGGCAGATGGATTAACGGCAAAGTATGTGCCACCGCCTGACCTGCCTGTTTTTCTGCCATTTTGTCCGTTTAAACCCGTTCGTTTAGCCCGGACAGGCTGTCAGAAAAGGGATTTTTGTAACTTGCGGCATCGTTTAGAGAAAGATTATGGATGTTGAACAGCTGAAGGTAGATGTGGATTTTATGATCCAGGCTCTGAAGGAAGCCCAGGCCGCCGCCGAGGAAGGCGAAGTGCCGGTTGGCTGCGTGATCGTTGCCAATGATGAAAAGGTGAAAGGAAAGAAGGCCGCGCCGGCCGGAAGGATCATTGCCCGGGCTCATAACCTCACGGAAACCCTCAAGGACCCTACGGCCCATGCGGAAATGCAGGCCATAACCAGCGCCTCCGCATATCTGGGCGGAAAGTACCTGGACAAATGCACCCTGTATGTAACGGTGGAACCGTGCCCTATGTGCGCCGCCGCCCTCAACTGGTCCCAGATCGGAAGGGTGGTCTACGGATGTGCAGACCCCAAGCGCGGAGCCTCCAGGTTTTCCCCTAACCTCTATCATCCTAAAACGGAAATCACCGGCGGCATCCTGGAAAAGGAATGCTCCCAGGTTATGACCGATTTCTTCTCCGCCAAACGCAAACTCAAGTAATTTTATTACTTTTGCAGCCCAATCACTGAGATATGGTGTAATGGTAGCACAACAGATTTTGGTTCTGTTTGTCCAGGTTCGAATCCTGGTATCTCAACAAATCTGAAAAGTTTTATGAAGCGTCTTGTCATCGTAGCCCTTGCTCTGTTTTTCGTGACAGTTGAGGGTCTTTTTGTTTTATCCGGATGCAACAACGGCAGCCGCAAGGAGATGCCGTATCAGACAAACATTTTCCCTCAGGTTAAGGTTCCGCTTTCCATTTCTGCCGACAAGCGCCTGGCCGCAGAGTTTTCCGCACGCCATTATTGGGACGAGTTCCTCAGCGAAGACCGTCTTCTGAGGCTCAAGCCGGATCCTTCCGCCATCCTCGGAATAAGCCCGCAGATCTTTGAAGAGTCCTTCTCCGGATATGTTTCCCTGATAGAAAATGTGGATGACACCATTGCAAAAAACAGTATGACGCGTCTGGTGGACAGAGCGGTAAAGATGGCAGAAGACGGCTATCCGCAGCTCTTCAGCCAGATAATGCAGAACGGAGAGAAATATCTCTTCGATGCCCACTCCCCGCTGATGGACGACGAACTCTACCTGCCTGTCCTGGACGGCATAGAAAAATGCAAGGTTATTCCCGACAGCGTAAAGCAAACTTTCAGATACCAGGCAGACATCTGCAACAAGAACCGCGTTGGAACCACCGCCGCAGACTTCCGCTACGCTTCCCAGAGAGGATCTTCCAACATGCACTCGATCAAGGCGGAATATCTTCTGATTTTCTTCAACGACCCTGACTGCCCTAACTGCCGCCAGGCCCTTGAGATAATGAAGAAGTCCGACGTAATCCTCAATATGGTGGGAATGGGCGTAATGAAAGTGCTGGCAGTTTCTCCAGGCGGAAAATCAGAACTTTGGACAGAGCACAGGGCAGACTTCCCGATGGACTGGATCTATGCCTACGACCCGGTGGGAGAACTCAACCAGGGAACCATCTACACACTTCGCACATCTCCGAGCATCTATCTCCTGGACGAGAACAAGAACGTCATAATCAAAGACGCATCCCTTCCTCACTGCCTCAGGGTCCTCACCTCCATCAGCGAACATTACGTCGCAATCTAACAGCTCCCAACCTGCACATTACGTCGCAATCTAACAGCCCCCAGCCTGCACATTACGTCGCAATCTAACAGCCCCCAGCCTGAACGTTACGTGGTACGGGGAATATAACAACTCCCTTTCAGACCTCTTACTGGAACCATAACGACATCCGCGATCCTTCGGGGCGATGGTGCCTTACAACTTCCTGAAACACAGCACTATGCAAAATAACCGTAATTCTAAAAATACGGTTATTTTAGAACCCGTTGTAAATAAGCGTATTAGAGAACACCATCGCCCCGGCCTATTTTCTTCATCGTGTCTTTATATGCCATTTCTTTCCTGAGCATGTCTTTAAGATTGTCTAAAGAACCGAAAAGGGATAGGATATATTCCCGGTCTATAGTTATCAGTTCCTTCCAAACCCAAGGTCTGAGAGAAAATATCTTCATAGAAGAATATTTGTACGTGAAAGCTGTTCTGCTGAGTTTCGCCTTCACGGGATTGTTCGCATTGTATAGAAACCTGTCTCTGATAGAATCCGCATACGGTAGTCTCGAGGCCTTTATCGTGGACTCATAGAGAACAGGCCCCTTCCTGTGATATTTCATATTGTACCAACCGCTGAACTTTCTGTTTATAAAGGTCTTGAATCCCATTATGTCTTTGGATGAGGCTATCATATGAAAATGATTCGACATACAGACTACTATTATGATAATAGCATGGAACTTCTTTCTGGCTTCTTCTGTCGTGATAAGGAATTTCTTGAAATCCGACTGCCTGATAAAAAGTTGGCTACCATCGATTTTTCTGGAATACAAATGATAGAAACCAGGATCGTTACATTGATCTCTTCGGCGATGAATCCTTTTTGAGTTAAGATAAATCATTTCCGCAAAAATATATTCACATAAGACCCGTTTCCAAACCAAACGGTATAATTGACCGTTTGGCCGAAGGGGCGATGGTGCTTTACAATCCTGTGATTATCAAATATTTCTGAAATAACCACATTTGTACAAATACGGTTATTTTGTATGTATTTGTGTGTTAGGCGATTATGGAGCCCCATCGCCCCGGACATCAACATATAACAACCAAAGGAGGGTATCATGACGAAATATTTGTAAATTCGCATATTGCGGATTCAATCTTGGATTATTATGAAAAAATCTCTTTATCTCTTGGCTTGTATCGTTTCAATAATTGGCCTTGGAGCTTGTTTTTCCTCAGCGATAGCTCAGCACAATAATGGAAAGTCATCAAAAACCGGTGTTTCCGTTTCGACAATTCAGACAACGGATATAATCGTTCCGGAAAAGCAGAATAATGTTCCGGAGAAACAGAACATTACTGCGGATAGGCAAAACATTGCTGCGGATAGGCAAAACATTACTGCGGATAGGCAAAACATTACTGCGGATAGGCAAAACATTGCTGCGGATAGGCAAAACATTGCTGCGGATAGGCAGGGAGTGGATGTGACGGGGGAGAACTGCTTTGCAATCATTGCGGGCAAGAACACTACGGTGGACGGCAGCGTGCTGTTTGCCCATAACGAGGACGATTCCGGCGAGCAGATGCTCAACGTCTATATTGTTCCGGCAAATTCTCAGCCGGCTACGACTGAGGGCGGGCTCAAGGTTCCGGCTTCCATAGTGAACGCCAAAAAGAAAAACGCCAAGTTCTTCTGGGTGGAATTCCCGGGAATGAGCGTTGCAGATGCCGCCATGAACCAGTACGGCGTGGCTATCGCTTCTGACGGATGCAACTCCAGGGAAGACAGGGACGACTTCACGGACGGGGGCATTCTCTACGATCTCAGGATAGACGTTGCAAAATACGCCACCAGCGCAAGGGATGCCGTCAGGATAATCGGCGAGGCTGTTGAGCAGTACGGATACAAGGGAAGCGGAAGAACCTATTCTGTCGCCGACCCTAAGGAAGGATGGATCGTGGCAGTTGTAAAGGGGCGTCACTGGGTAGCACAGAGAGTTCCGGACGATAAGGTGATGGCTATTCCGAACTACTACACCATCACCAGAGTGGATCTCGAGGATACGGAAAACTTCATGGGAAGCCCGGACATCATCGATTATGCCATCAGCCGCGGCTGGTATGACCCGCGTTCAAGGCAGGAGTTCAACTTCCGCCTCGCATATTCAGACCCGAAAAGGATAGACAGCGACGGCAACACCAAACGCCACAAGGCTGTAATCGAATACATTACCCAGGGCAACTACGACTACAATCCGTTCTCAGTTGAGCCTATGTTCACTCCGGCAAAGAAGATGTCCGTCCAGGATATGATCAATATGCTCTCCATCCACTTTGAGCCGGAGAAGCCAAAGGTCATTGAGGGAGCTCCGGAAAAACCTGCCAGGGGCCATCTGGATCCGAGACACAGGGACGGAGTCTGCACTCATGTGACCATCGTTTCCACCATCTTCCAGCTCCGCAACTGGATGCCGAAAGAGACCGGCTGCATCATGTGGATGTGCCCGGGAAGGCCTTGCGTAGAGCAATATGTTCCGTGGTATCTGGGAATGACAAAAGTTCCGGCTGGCTGGAGCCGCTATGACGACTGGCAGGAGGCCGAGCAGCATCACTTCTCCGATGCCAAGAACATGGAAAGAGAGTATCCTGATCATCCATACTGGTTCTTTGTCAAGCGCTTTAACCAGGTGAACCAGAACTACATCTATCACGAGAACGAGATCATAGGAAGGAACCGCAGCCAGCAGATCCGCAT
The DNA here is from genome assembly GCA_017961175.1 of Bacteroidales bacterium. Taxonomy (GTDB): domain Bacteria; phylum Bacteroidota; class Bacteroidia; order Bacteroidales; family UBA932; genus Egerieousia. The sequence goes on along the minus strand of JAGCXV010000016.1, from coordinate 5,772 downwards.
CTTTGCAAAGGCTCAGGAACTTGACCGCACCCTTCCTAAGAAACTCAAGAAGAAGAACCTCAAGAAGACAGAACAAGAGCTTAACAACTTCACTGAAGAGTTCTACAAGGAAATCATCTTCAAGAAATGAAGCAACTGACATTATTCCCGTCTGCCAAGATCAACATAGGGCTTTATGTCTTTGAGAAAAGGGAGGACGGGTTCCACGAAATAGAAAGCATTTTCTTTCCGGTCTCCCCGGAAAACAGCAACCTTGAGGCTGACAAGCTGACGGTCAGCGTATGCTCTTCCGAGAGCGAGGAAACTCTTTTCTACACGGAAAACTATTCGGAGAAAGTCCGTATGATTGAGTGCGGGCTGGATTATCCGGGTAATCCCCAGGACAACATCTGCGTTAAGGCATACGAGCTTCTGGATGCTGATTTCCAGCTTCCTCCGGCAGTGATAGTCCTGGAGAAACACATCCCTGTGGGAGCCGGACTGGGCGGCGGAAGCAGCGACGGCGTCTGCACTCTCAGGGCCCTCAATGAGCTCTGCGACCTTAACCTTACCCAGGCCCAGCTTCTGGACTATGCGGCAAAGCTTGGCAGCGACTGCCCGTTCTTTGTCCACAACTCCCCGATGCTGGTAACAGGCCGCGGAGAAATCCTCTCTCCGCTGGAAGACCCGGCAAAGACCGCCCTGAAGAACATCGCTGAGAACTACCGCGTGGAAATAACCTTCTCCCCGGATTGCTTCGTTTCCACCAAGAAAGCCTATTCCATAGTTCCTAAGAGAAAGAAGAACGAGCCACTTCCACATATGGGGGAACTTGTAACAGAGCCCGTTGAAAACTGGCAGGGAAGAATCGTCAACGACTTTGAAGCGCCGGTCTTCAAGGAATTCCCTCAGCTCCAGAACGTAAAGGACTCCCTCAAAGAAATTGGAGCCGCATACGTGTCAATGACAGGCAGCGGCTCCGCTATCTACGGTCTGTTCCCCACCAAAGAGGCTTGATGAGGCCGGGGCGATGGTGCTTCGCAACTTGCTGATATTCAGAACTTCATAAAATAAGGGATTTCTTTAAAGATGGCTTATTTGGGGATAGGTTGATAATCAATAACTTACAGAACACCATCGCCCCAAGGCAACGATAGTACGGCAAACTCAGCCATTCTTTTTCCTGCTTTCCTCTTTCAAACCCCTCAAAAATGACTCTGGATCAAAATCTTTTACATCAGCGCTAGCTTCTCCTTCCTCGAGAGCAGATCTCAATGCTTTCAAACGGGCTTCATCTTCCTCAAGGCGACGAAGAGCAGCCCGGACCACCTCGCTGGCATTATTATAACGCCCTGTTTCTATGCTGGATTTTATAAAATCCTCATAGTGCTGTCCTAAAGCAACAGTTACTGTTCTTCCCATAATGTTTTCTTTATGCAGCACAAGTGTAAGAATATTTCTTACAAATACAAATTGATTATTCCCAGCAGTCGATGTCAATGTCGGGGAGCTGGGTGCGTTTGAAGGACGGGTCTTTCCCTTCCTTTTTCTGCTTGCGGTAATCCTTAAGCAGGCGGAAGGCATATTTCCCGAGCTGGACAATCGCGAAGATGTTCACAAGGGTCAGGAACGCCATGCAGATATCCCCTACCGTCCACACGGAATCCAGAGAAGCGCAAGCTCCGATAAAAACCACCAATCCTCCGGATAATGCCCTGAATGTCCACAATATCCAGCGGTGCCGGTCTTTGGTAAGAAATCTTATGTTGGCTTCTCCGTAATAGTAGTTTCCGATTATGCTGGAGAAGGCAAAAAGGAAAATGGCCGCGGCGATGAAGAACGTTCCGAATTTACCGATTTCACTTTCCAGAGCTGTCTGGGTAAGGGCTATTCCGCTCAGGTCTCCCGATGTGTGGGTTCCGCTGAAAAGAATTATGAAGGCGGTGCAGCTGCAGACCACAAGCGTATCCACGAACACTCCCAGCGCCTGCATAAGGCCCTGCTTTACAGGATGGGACACGTCTGCAGTGGCGGCAACGTTAGGGGCGGAGCCTTCTCCGGCCTCGTTGGAGAAAAGCCCCCTCTTGATTCCTATCATCATCGTTGCCCCGAGTCCGCCGCCTGCTACCTGGCCAAGACCGAACGCGTTTTCAAAAATGAGGGAAAACACGGACGGTATAAGGTCTATGTGCCTGATAAGGACAAACAGCGCCAGGAGAAGGTAGGCAACAGCCATCACCGGAACGAGTACGCTGCTGACCTTGGCGATTCTCTTGATGCCTCCGAACACGACGCAGAAGGACAGGCCCGCCAGAACCGCACCCACCAGAACCTTTGCGGCCGGAACGGAGATGCCAAGCACGCTGACCTGATAAGGCAGTACGCTGTTCAGGTTGAATGCAACCACCATAGCGTCTCCGATGGTGTTGCTTTGTATGGAGTTGTAGGACAGGCCGAAGGTTATCGTCAGGAGGACGGCGAACAGTGCCGCCAGGAAAGGATTCTTCAGCCCCCTGCGTATGTAGTATGCCGGTCCGCCGATATATCCGCCCTCTGATTTCTGCTTGAACAGCTGAGCCAGGGTCGCTTCGATAAATGCCGTCGCCGATCCAAGTATCGCGATTACCCACATCCAGAAAATGGCTCCCGGACCGCCCACGGCAATGGCAATCGCCACACCGGCCAGGTTGCCCGTTCCCACGCTGGATGCCAGCGATACAGCAAACGCCTGGAAGGAGGATATCTTCCTTTTGTTGCCCGCAATGGCTCGGGCCCTGTCAATGTCCCGGTATCCGCTTTTGCCACTTCCCCTCAGGAGGCGGAACATCTCCCCCAGCATACGGAACTGCACCCCCTTGGTTCTCAAAGTGAACCACAGGGCGCAGGCCAGCAGCACCACTACCAGGATGTACGTCCAGAGAAAATCGTTGAATCTTCCGAGTATGTCAGAAGCGGAAAGGATCATTACTGAGCATTGTTTTGATGCTCCTTGATGGCCTCGAGATAGGATTCCTTAGAGTTGTTGACGTCGTCTATGAGCCACTTGCCATCGCGGAGAATAAGTTTCAGGGTGCGGAATTCTGTTCCTTCCATTCCTTCTCCCATATCCCTGCAGCCGAGAGCGGCTTCTGCAGTTATGTGGGCATAGTCCTGAATCTTGAATTCTGCCGGGTCTGTAAGGCTCAGCGACCTCAATTCCTGGATACTGCCCAGGCACCAGAGTGCGTCTCCGTCTGAGAATTCGCAGAGTTTGTTGCAAGCGTCATAATAGTCCGGAGTGAAATTCTCCTGGGACCAGAACTGGTCGCCGGACATATTCACAAACTGTCCGTTGATGTAGTCAAAGAGAGCTAGCGTGTCTATCGGCTTTGCTTCCGGCTCGGTAACGGTTTGTTCTGTAACGCCGGCATTTTCATTGGAGTCTGCAGGCTGGTTCTGTGCTGCGTTCTTGCATCCGAAGGCAAAGGCAGCCACAATCATCAGGGCAAAAATCTTTTTCATAATATTGTTTTGTGTTTTGTCATTTCTTGTTTGCTCGTATGCTTCTGGCCGGGATATAGGCCATTACAAGCCCTATCACGGCAACGCTCAGAAGCGTCAGGACCACATCCGAGATCTTCACCACCACCGGATAGTAGCTGATCACAAAGTTGCCCGGAAGCCCTATCAGATGGAACCTGTGCTGGATCCAGCAGAGCACCAGTCCAAGCGCCACTCCGGCTACCGCTCCCACCATGCAGATGAGCCATCCGTGCAGCACGAAACTCTTCCTGACGGATCCGTTTGTCATTCCCAGCGCCTTGTAGGTTTCAATGTCTTCCTTCTTCTCTATTATCAGCATGGAAAGGCTGGCCAGTATGTTCACCGATATGATTATCACCACAAAAAGCAGTATCATATAGATGGCAAACTTCTCCGCCTTCATCATCTTGTAGATGGTCTCGTTCTGCTGGTATCTGTCCTTGAGCACATAGCCTTCTCCGAGAGTGGATGCTATCTCTTTCATCAGCGATTTCCGGTTCTTGCCGGATGCAAGATAAACCTCCAGGCGGGAGCACTCGCCCTTTTCCATCTCCATCAGTTCCCGGGCTAGGCTGTCCGGAATGTAAACCGTTCCCTTGTCCTCGGCGGATGACAGGCTGATGATTCCGGCCGGGCGGATTTCCAGGCTCAGCAGGCTGCTTTGCGGCATTACCAGGGATATGTCTTCCGTCCTGGATGGCAGATAGATTTCCATCGGGGTGGAGAACTGCGGCTTAAGCATCATCGTGGCGGCCAGGTTTTCTTCCACCACGGCCCTCGGCAGGTCTCCGAAGTAAAACTCAAAGTCCCCGTCCACTGTCTTGTCCTGCAGCCTCTCCAGGTTCTCATATCCGCGCGGCACGCCTTTGATCTTGGCTATGGACTGCACCACATCGTACTGCACATAGACGGTCTCTTCCAGAACCGGAAAAACCTCGGCGTCTCCGTCAGATGAAATTTTCTTCATCGCTGAGGAAACGGATTGGTCTTCAAGATTTATGACCTTGCCCTTGGCGGGCGTTATGACATAGTCCGGTATGTAGCTGTTGTAAGACGATTCAACGATCTTGTCGAATCCGTTATAGACGGAGAGTATGACTATCAGGGCCATGCATCCGATTCCTATAGCCACCGCGCTCACGACAGATATGATGTTTATCACATTGCGGTGAGCCTTTGAGAAAAGGTATCTCCGGGCTATGAAGGAGGGAAGATGCATGTTATTCTTCCTTTTTGTCCTCTACATCCTTTATCGGGTCCCTTGCCAGTACATCGTCGATGTGCTGGGCGTAGTCCAGTGTAGTGTCTTCAAAGAATGCCAGTTCCGGCACAATCCTCAGCTGCTTTGTTACCACCCTTCCCAGGTCTCCGCGGATAGATTTCATCTTTTCCTGGAGGGTCTTCATCACCTGTGGTCTCTTCTCGGACGGGAAGCAGCTTATGAATACTTTGGCGTAAGAGAGGTCCGGACTCATCCTCACCTCACTTACCGTCACCAGCGCTCCCCCGAATGTTGCCATTCCCTTAGAGCGGATTATCTCCGCCAGATGCCTCTGCACCTCGCGCTGCACTTTCTGAACCCTTTTGCTGACCTCTTCCATATTATTCGAATCGCAGTATGTAGTAATTCTTCTTTCCCTTCTGCACCAGCACGTACTTGCCGTTTACCAGAAGGTTCTCGGAGAGCGTTCCGTTAATGTCCGTGAACTTCTCCTTGTCTATGCTCAGGCCGTTTGCCTGAATCATCTTCCTTGCCTCTCCCTTTGACGGGAACACCTGGGTGTCCACTGCCAGCAGGTCCAGGATCGGGGCGGAGAGCTTGTCCTTCGGCAGGGCAAACTGCGGCACTCCGTCAAATACCTCCAGGAAGGTCTTCTCGTCCAGGTTCTGGAGCACTTCCCGGGTTGCCTTGCCGAAGAGGATGTTGGATGCGTCCACGGCCTTGTTGTACTCGGCCTCTCCGTGTACCATCGTGGTAACTTCCTTTGCCAGTATCTTCTGCAGTACCCTTCTTCCCGGGTCCTGACGCTGCTCGGCGATGGCGGCGTCTATCACGTCCTTCGGCAGCATCGTGAATATCTTGACATATCTCTCCGCATCTTCATCGCTGACATTCAGCCAGAACTGGTAGAAAGCGTAAGGGCTTGTGAGTTCTGCGCTCAGCCATACGTTTCCTTTCTCTGTCTTTCCGAACTTGGTTCCGTCCGCCTTCTTTATCAGCGGGCAGGTCATTGCAAAGGCCTCCTTGCCCAGGATCCTGCGGATAAGCTC
>JAGCXV010000015.1 GCA_017961175.1 Bacteroidales bacterium | reverse complement strand
GTAAACACCGTTCCCCTAAGGCAATAGCCGCTGTTCACATCCCTGTCCACCTTGGCCGTAAGACTGAAATTCAGGTTAAGCTTGTAATCCACAACCAGGCAGGCAATGTATTTCCAGTCATCCGGATTCTGGGAAGAAATGTCCATAAGACCAACCGTGTTCTCTCCCCAATGGGTTACCGCCAGCATCTTTCCGTCCGGGGAGGTTGCCACCATCTTAGGCAGTGCACCGGTCTCGAACAGGCGGATTATGCTGTCTTTCTGCGTGTCTATTACCGCCATGGCAGAAGGTTCCTGGGCGTTTATGTCATAACTGCGGCGGTAATACGGAACCCACAGGAATCGTCCCCTGTGGGAGAAGGTACTCTCCACAGGCTTGCCCATGAAAGTATCCGGATTCTTGTACTCGTGGCGGAATTTGAACAATCCGCTGGAAGGAGCCCACAGAGCCTTGTCTTCCGAGGTGAAGTTATGGCTTATCACCTTGATTTTCTTGTTGGTAGCAAAGTCATAGACAACGGTTTTCCCGCCCTCCAGTGAGTTCACGTAATATTTGCTGCCGTTAGGATGGATGTTCACCGATTTTGGAGAACTGATATCTGTATCCAGCGTAGCTGTATCCCTGTAGTTGAACTGCTGCTTCCTGTCTTTGAAAGTAACCTTTATCTTCTCCGACGAGAAAGACGCTCCTTTCTTAGGGTGGACAAGGTTCTGCGCACCGCTCACACCTGTTGAAAGAAGGAATGCAGTCAAGAGGACATATACGTATGGCTTCTTCATATAATCGAGTCTTTAACTTTCAAATTTAGGAAAGATTTCCCTTATATTTGACCTGTGGAACTCCATTTCACCTGACTATGTCCCATATTGGAGAAATACTTTCGCTTCTGGTAGCCGTTCTGTGGACAGCCACCGCACTTTTCGCAGATGTTGCCAGCCACAGGCTGGGAGCAATGACAGTCAACATAATAAGGCTGACTCTCGCTACCGTCTTCATCGCGATTACCCTTATGTTTACCATCGGTGCCCCCTATCCTCTCTATGCCGGAGGGCAGGCCTGGTTCTGGCTGGGACTTTCCGCCCTGGTGGGATACACTTTCGGGGATTTCTGCCTATTCAATTCCTATCTGGTTATGGGCGCAAGGTTCGGCCAGCTGTTCATGACTCTGGCCCCTCCAGCAGCCGCAATCGCCGGATGGATGCTTCTTGGGGAAAGGATGGAGGGTAAGTCCTGGATCGCGATGGCGGTTACCCTGAGCGGTATCGCCATATCAATCCTCAGCCGGACAAAGGGAAGCGAAGGAACGGAAAAGAAAGCATTCAAGTTCTCTGTTCCCATCAAGGGAATCCTGCTTGGGCTTGGAGCCGGCATCGGCCAGGGTGTCGGGCTGGTACTCAGCAAGATAGGAATGGAGCATTATACCCAGGACATCCCTTCTGACGCTCCCGCGATGATGGGCAGCATGATGCCTTTTGCCTCAACGATGATAAGGGCGATAGTTGGAGCCCTGGGATTCTTCGTGATAATGGGACTCCAGAAAAACCTCCACAAGCTTGTCCAGGCCCCGAAGGACCGGAAAGGATTCTCCTATGCAATGCTCACCACCTTCTTCGGGCCTTTCCTGGGAGTGGGTTTCTCCCTGATGGCTGTGCAGTATACGAATGCCGGAATAGCCCAGACGCTGATGGCGCTCACACCGGTTCTCATTATCCTGCCATACTGCCTGATATACAAGCAGAAAGTAAAGTTCAGGGAAATTGTGGGAGTGACTCTCAGTATGGCCGGAGTCGCAATGTTCTTCCTTCTCTAGGATTATTACCGTAGATATTCGGCAGTGGCTGACCGGGCGCAATCCTTCAGGCCTGAAGGCGTGCCGGCAAAGGTTATCTGCCCTCCGTCTTCTCCCGCTCCCGGTCCGAGTTCAATCACATAGTCGGCAGCCTTGATTACATCCGTATTGTGCTCTATCACGTAGATTGTGTTACCCTGGTCCACCATCCTGTCAAACAGGGCTACAAGAGACGCAACATCCTTTGGATGAAGGCCGTCCGTAGGCTCATCGATGATGAAGATCTTACCCTTTTCCTTGAGGTATGAAGCTATCTTGAGCCTCTGGAGCTCTCCTCCGGAAAGGGTGGAAAGCGCCTGGTTAAGATGCAGGTATCCCAGCCCGACATCCATCATCGGGCGGAGCCTTTCTTCAACCTTGCCACCCTTAAAGAACTCGCAGGCTTTCCTTACTGAAAGATCCATCACCTCAGCGATGTTCAGTCTCTGGTGCGTATGCGGGCTCTCGAAAGTATATTCCAGGGCCTCAGGCGAATAGCGCAGTCCCTTGCAGGCCTCGCATACGGTTTCTATGCTGTCCATGAAGGCCATCTCGGCAACCACGACACCCTTTCCGCCGCATACCGGGCAGGCTCCCTTGCCGTTGAAGGCAAAGTAGGTTTCAGCCTTGCCGTTTGCCTTTGCAAACATCTTCCTTATAAGGTCCGCCACATCCATATATGTTGCCGGAGTGCTTCTGAGGCTGATGCCGATGCCTTTCTGGCTGATGTAAATCATATCGTCCCCTCCACGGGAGTTGCAGAAGGCTTCCATAAGGGAACTCTTGCCGCTTCCGGCAACGCCGGCCACAACGCAGAACACGTTGAGAGGCAGTTCTATGGATACATTCTTAAGATTGTGGTGCGTGGTGTTTTCAAGGGAGAAGAAACTTTCCGGATGCCTGATTTCCGTCTTGAAGGAAGACTTTGCTGAAAGCATCCTTCCGGTATCAGTTCCGCTGGAAAGAAGCTCCGGATAAGAGCCCTGGAAGATTATTTCTCCACCTTCCGAACCAGGACCCGGTCCCATATCCACAATGTGGTCCGCTATGCCTATCATCTCGCGGTGATGCTCTACCAGAAGCACGGTGTTACCCGCATCGCGGAGCCGTCTTACTGAGTGCTTCATCCTCTCTATATCCTTGTTGTGCAGACCGATGCTTGGTTCATCCAGTACATACAAAACATCCGACAAGGATGAGTTTATGTACTTTGCGATCTTGCATCTCTGGGCTTCTCCGCCGGAAAGCGTTCCGATCGGACGGTCAAGGCTTATGTAGCCGAGGCCTATCTCCTCCAAGGCAGTCAGGCGTGTCCCTATCGCTGCCTTCAGGTCTTCTGCCAAAGGATCGGCAATGCCTTTGATCCACGCATTCAGCTTTCTTATAGACATTGAAGTAGCCTCAGCGATGTTCTTGCCCTCTATCTTGCAGGAAAGTATCTTCTTGTTCAGACGGGTTCCCCCGCAGTCCGGGCAGGTTCCCATCTTCAGCATCGGGTTCAGCACGGCAGAGTGCAGAAGCCCTTCCTCGGAGTTTATGATACTGCGGTACATCCTTGGGATAAGTCCCTCGTACTTAGCAGTCTTGGGCCAGTTGGAAGGAGGATTCTTGAGGCGTATCTGCGGGGAATTCAGGAACAGGTCCAGTTCCTCCGGGCTGTAGTCCTTAATCTTCTTGTCCAGGTCAAACAGCCCGCTGTGGGCATATCTGATCCACCTCCAGCCTCCCTTGTGGAAGGCAATGTAATGGATCGTGTCCTCGTCGTTGAGGCTCTTGTCAAAGTCCACCAGCTTGTGGATATCCAGCTCGCGGATTTCCCCAAGGCCTGCGCAGCGAGGGCAGCTTCCGTCCGGATGGTTAAAAGAGAAACTCTCGGCATAACCTACAAACGGCTTTCCCACCCTCGAGAACAGCAGCCTCAGAAGAGAATAGATATCCGTGTAAGTACCTACAGTAGAGCGGGAATTGGAGGCAGGCTTCTTCTGGTCTATCACAATCGCGATAGGAAGGTTCTCCACACTGTCCACGTGCGGCCTTCCGTATTTTGGCAGATACCTCTGCACAAAAGTCGGGAAAGTATCGTTGAGCTCCCTGCGGCTCTTTGCCGCTATGGTATCCAGGACAAGGGAACTCTTCCCCGATCCGCTCACACCCGTAAATACGGTTATCTTGTGTTTGGGAATGCTCAGCGATATATTCTTGAGGTTGTTCTCGCTGGCTCCCCTTATGATGATATTGTCAAACATACTCTGATTTTAACGAGTGCAAATTTACTAAATTTGCCCCCGCTATGGCAGAACAGGAAAAACTCTGGAACAGGAACTACAAGAAGGTTATGGCGGTCAATTTCTGCCTTAGCTTTGCGTTCTACCTGATTACTCCGCTGCTTCCTGTCTATCTGAGCGAAACCTTCCACTCCACAAAAGACACTATCGGTTTCGTGTTGAGCGGATACGCCCTTCTGGCTATCGCCGCAAGACCTTTTTCCGGCTATATCGCAGACACTTTCAACCGCAAGAAGGTGCTGGTGATTTTCGTCCTGGCCAATTTCATAATGTTCGGAAGCTATCTGGCGGCAAGCTCACTCTTGCTTTTTGCCATAGCCAGAACCCTTCACGGAGCTCCGTTCGGGGCCGCCACGGTTGCCAACAACACTATGGCGATAGACGTGCTGCCGTCTTCCAGAAGAACCGAAGGCATAGGGCTTTACGGCATCAGCAACAACCTCGGAACCGCCATCGCCCCTACCGTGGCCATCTTCATTTTCAAATGGACTGAAAGTTACCAGCTTCTGTTCTGGCTGGCATTTGCCGTAGCCGGCATTTCATTCTGGCTGGCCAACAGCATCGATGCCCCTAGCAAGCACAAGAACCAGGAAAAGAGGAAGATTTCCCTGGACAGGTTCTTCCTCATAAAAGGCTGGGCCATAGCGATAAACATCTTTATGTTCGGCTATTGCTATGGAGTCCTGAGCAACTATCTGGCAATCTACGGAAAGGAAAAACTTGGAATTACTTCCGGCACGGGAACATACTTCATGCTCCTTGCAGCCGGCCTTATACTCTCCCGTTTCATCGGTGCCAAATCCCTGCGCAAGGGCAAGCTAATAAGCAACGTTGCCGGCGGAATCCTGATTTCCACCGTAGGTTACTCCATTTTCACCCTCTGGCCATCCAACATTGCCTATTACGGCTCGGCGATACTGATCGGTCTCGGTAACGGGCACATGTGGCCAGGATTGCAGAATATGATTATCAATCTGGCGCCTAACAGCCGCAGAGCCACAGCTAACTCCACCATCCTGACTTCCTGGGACTTGGGCATGGGCTTCGGAATATTGCTTGGAGGCGTGGTCACAGAGAGTTTCGGATATTTCTCAGCCTTCCTCACGATGGTTGTTGCACACATCATAGGTGTAGGACTCTTCTTCCTTCTGACCAAGGGGCATTACCGCAGGCATGCATTAAGATGATTCCATTTGCTTAAATTTGCATCGTGATGAAAATACTGAAACTCATTATAAGGATAGTTCTTCTGGCGTTCCTGATTTTCCTGGTCAGCGGCCTGGACTGCAGGATGAAGGTGCGTCATTATGAAATAGAGTCAGGCAAACTGTCCTCAGACCTGAAGATGGTGATAGTTTCAGACCTTCATTCCTGCTATTACGGAAAGGGAGAAAGGAGAATCATAAAGCAGATAGACAAATTCCGTCCAGACCTTATCTTCCTCATCGGAGATATCTATGACGATGAGCGCCCTATGGATATAACCACCGAGTTTTTCAATAACATAGGAAAGCGCTACAGTTGCTGGTACGTTGTCGGGAACCATGAGGTAAAGAGCGGAAACCTGGATACCATAAAGACCATGATAAAGAACTCGGGAACAAGATACCTTGAGAACGAGAAAACCATGGTCAAGGTCAGGCAGGACACTATAAACCTCTGCGGAGTGGTCGATGTCACCCAGTTGCTCAACTGGAACCTTGTAAGGGCTGCAGTAGACTCAGTCTCAAGGCTCTGCGATACCACACGCTACACTATCCTCCTCCATCACCGCCCGGAGCTCATCGAGATATTCATGGAATCTCCTTTTGATATGGTTACCGCCGGACATTACCACGGAGGGCAGTTCCGCCTGCCTTGGATGAAGGAGGGAGTCTATGCCCCGGACCATGCCGGAGAACTCAAATACACCGGCGGCCTCTATCCTTTCGGAGACGACCGCTATGCTGTAGTAAGCCGGGGCCTCTCAAGGGAAAGTACCAGGATCCCGAGATTCTTCAACCGTCCGGAACTGGTTCTGGTAACAGTCCATCCTAAGAAATGAAATCCGTAGCAATCATAGGAGGCGGAGCCGCAGGCTGCTTCTGCGCCATAGAGCTCAAAAGGATACTTCCTGATGCCGAAGTAACCATATACGAAGCTCAGGACAAGCTACTTGCAAAGGTTGCGATTACCGGCGGCGGAAGGTGCAACCTCACCAACTCCTTTCAGGATTTCAGGGATTCCAACGGACAAATCGAGCGCCTGGAATATGTATATCCTAGAGGCCACCGCCTGATGAAGCGGCTGTTCAACATCTTCTCTCCGGACGATACAATCAAATGGTTCGAAAACCACGGGGTGAAACTAGTTACCCAGCCTGACGGCTGCATTTTCCCAAAATCCCAGGATGCAATGCAGATTGTCCGCACACTGGAAAGCCTACTGAAACAAACCGGCGTGAAAATCAGGACAAACTACAGAATCAACAATATATCAGACCTTAAGGAAGACATCAAGGTTGTAACCACAGGCGGAAAGAAAACGGATAAAGGCTACGCTTTCCTTTCTGAAACAGGCATGGAAATGGAAAAACTCTGCCCTTCCCTTTTCACCTTTGAGCTCAGCGACAAAGACCTGAAAACCCTAAGCGGCACCATTGCGGACAACGCTACCCTGTCAATACCTAAGACAAAGTTCAAAAGCAGCGGAATCCTTCTGATAACCGACTGGGGAACAAGCGGGCCCGCCACGCTAAAGCTTTCTTCATACGCCGCCAGATTCCTCAGCGAAGCAAACTACAAGGCTCCTTTAACCATCAACTGGATTTCAAAGACTCAGGATGAAGCCCTGTCCATCCTAAGGAAAGTCATCACTGAAAACAAGCTTAAAAAGCTGTCTTCCATCAACATAGATGGCCTTACCAACAGGCTATGGAGCCATATCATAGACCGTTCCACCATAAGGGAAGACATCCGCTGCAGCGAGGTTGGTCCCAAGCAGCTGAACAAACTCTCAAGCACCCTTACCTCCGACTCCTACGAGATTACTGGCAAAGGGCGCTTCAAGGAAGAGTTCGTGACCTGCGGCGGTGTGAGCCTCAAGGAGATAGACCATAACACCCTCCGGGCAAAAAAACACCCCGACATTTATTTTGCCGGGGAAGTTTTGGATATCGATGCGGTCACCGGAGGCTTCAACCTCCAGGCCGCCTGGACCACAGGCTATGCTGTCGCCCACTCTATTCAACAGGTTTAAAGTCGCTCTTTTCAGCTCCGCAAAGCGGGCAAACCCAAGTATCAGGAATGTCCTCGAAAGCTGTTCCTGGAGCTATTCCTCCGTCCGGATCGCCCTCTGCAGGGTCATAAATGTAGCCGCATGGCTCGCACTCGTACTTTTTCATAATTCAAAATGTTTTAATTGTTTATACTAGATTTTCTGATAGAATCTTCATCGCCGATTCAAGATAATCCTTGTCTGTCTGGTCAAAGGTACCGGTTTCTTTGCTGTCTATGTCAAGTACCCCTATTATCTTTCCTTCCTTGATGACCGGAACCACAATCTCGCTTCTTGAGAGGCTGCTGCAGGCAATGTGGCCCGGGAATTCCTCCACGTCCTTTACAACCAGTGTCCTGCCTTCTTTCCAGGCTGAACCGCAGACTCCCTTCCCGAATCCTATCTCATAGCAGGCGACCGGCCCCTGGAACGGTCCGAGTTTCAGGATATCTCCGTCAATCATGTAGAAACCAGTCCAGAAGAAGCCCATCGTCTCGTGTATAAGGGCGGCAGCGTTGGCAAGCACTCCGGTGTTATTGCTTACGCCTTCAGTCAGGGCCTTGAGCTGAGGCAGCAAAAGTTCGTATTTCTCTTTCTTTTCCATAGGGTTACAGAACTTTCAAAAGTTCGGAAAAATGTTTAAGCCTTATCAGGTTAGGATGGTCATATTCCTCCACCCTCTCGTGTTCCCAAAGCAGGCCGTAAGGAATAAGTATGGCGTTTCCTCCCATTTCCAGAACCGGGGCGATATCGCTCTTGAAGGAGTTGCCGATCATGGCAAACTCTGCCGCCCTGACGCCGTTGTGGCGGCAAAGGCGCCTGTATTCCAGCGGAGTCTTGTTGCCTACAATCTCCACATCCTCAAAGAATTCTCCGAGGCCGCTCCTTGCAATCTTAGCTTCCTGCTCCAGTGGGTCTCCCTTGGTGAAAATCACCATCCGGTATTTCCCCTTAAGGGCTTGCAGGGTTTCCTTCACGCCCTCCAGCGGAACTGCCGGGTTGTCCAGAATCCTCCTTCCGATGTTTACCGCATCCAGGATCATCTGGTTTGGCGCCTGCCCACCACTGACCCTTACAAGGTTCTCGACAAGTGAAATGATGAAGGCTTTTGTGCCATAGCCCAGGGACTCCATATTGCCGCACTCGGTCTTGTAGAGTTCCCTGTACATCTGGTCCATAGAACCATAGCAAGACAAAAGGCGGCAATAGTCTTCTACCGCCTTGTCAAAGTGGGACTGGTTGTCCCACAAAGTGTCGTCCGCATCAAAGGCCAGAAGCCTTACGTCCTTCATTTACTGTTTGAACATCTCTTTGATAGAACCGATGGATCCAAGCAGGTTGGAGGCTTCGTAAGGCAGGTAAACGGTCTTGTTATCCTTGCCGGAGACCATCTCCTTAAGGGTTGCAATGTACTTGTCTGCAAGCATATAGCTGGCCGGAGACATATTGCTTTCCTTAACTGCGTTTGCAATTCTCTCGATGGCTTCAGCCTCTGCCTTTGCCTGGAGAACCTTTGCCTCGGCGATACCCTGAGCCTGAAGGATCTTGGTCTGCTTTTCTGCCTCTGCGCGGTTGATCTGGGCCTCCTTCAAACCCTCTGACTCGAGAATGGCTTTCTCCTTGTCTCCGGATGCCTTGAGGACCTTGGCACGCCTTTCACGCTCAGCCTGCATCTGCTGCTCCATGGCGTCACGTACGCTGCTTGGAGGAGTAATATCCTGAAGCTCAACGCGGTTAACCTTTACGCCCCACTTGTTTGTAGCATCGTCCAGCACTGCTCTCAGCTTGGAGTTGATGGTATCTCTGGAAGTCAGGGTCTGGTCAAGTTCCAGTTCACCGATAACGTTACGAAGAGTGGTCTGGGTGAGCTTCTCGATTGCATAAGGCAGGTTGTCAATCTCATACACAGACTTCATAGGGTCAGTGATCTGGAAGTAAAGCAGCGCGTTGATGGTGGTAGTTACGTTATCCTTGGTAATAACGCTCTGCTTAGGGAAGTCGAACACCTGCTCCCTGAGGTCTATCTTGTCGCTCTGGCGAAGGATCACGTGAGCCGTTCCGTCATATCCCTCAACAACCTTTCTGATGTAAACCTTCCTAGGCTTGTCGATTATAGGCCAAATGATATTGATTCCTGAAGGAAGAGTGGCGTGGTACTTACCGAGCCTCTCAACGATCTTGGTTTCAGACTGCTGGATAACCTTGATTCCAGACAGCACGATCAGTACTACAATCACGATAATCGCGATGAGTATAAGTGTAATTGGTTGCATACCCATTATCATAGCTATTGTTTTTGATGGTTAATAATCTGTTTAATCAGCTCTCTTGACTGTTACAATAACGCTGTCGAGCTTGAGGATCTTAACTCTTGCTCCAAGTTCAATAGGCTGGTCGTCCACAGAAACGGCCTTCCAGTCGTCTCCGTCCACCTTCACCCTGCCCTCTCCGGTTGCAGGATTGATGGCCTCGGATACAATACCAATACGACCAGTCAGAGCTTCATAGTTGGTCTTGACCTCGTTCTTGCCCTTCTTGTAGAAAAGCTTGATGAGCATAGGACGTATGAAAATGAAACTCAGCAGGGTAACTATCGCGAAGATAATCACTTGCCAGGTGAGGTTTGCCCCGAACAGGGCAGCCACGCAGGAACCTACCGCTCCGAACGAGAAGCAGATAACAGCAATTCCTGTCGTAAAAATCTCAAGGATCAGAAATACCAGGGCCACTATAAGCCATATATGCCACATTGCCATATCGAGAAGTATTTAATGTTTCAGACAATAAATATACGAATAATTATATCATAAAAATAACAGCCGCCCAACTGGACAGCTGTTATTTTATTCAGAAGAAGCTTCAGGTACTAGCCTACAAGCTCCATTCCCTTCTTGATGGCCTCCTCGTTCTGAGGAATCAGGTGATGGTGCCTTTCAGGAAGAGTCTTCTTCAGAGCCTTAAGGACGCTCTCTATCTGAACGATCGGATGAAGCTTCAGGTAGCTTCCCAGAAGGATCATGTTGAAGATCTTGATGAGGTTCATCTTGGCTGCAACATCCATAGCGTCAACACGGTAGATATTGATATCCGTGCGTGTCGGAGGAATGCTGATACCGTAACCGTCGTAGATGAGGGTTCCGCCAGGCTTAACGGTCTTCTCGAATTTCTCCATTGAAGGCTGGTTAAGGATTATGGCAGTGTCGTAACTGGAGAGAATCGGAGAAGAAATCTCTTCATCGCTGACAATTACGGTGACATTGGCGGTACCGCCTCTCTGCTCAGGACCGTAAGCTGGCATCCAAGTAACTTCCTTGCCCTCGATAAGTCCGGAATATGCAAGGATCTTTCCCATGGACAGAACACCCTGTCCACCGAATCCGGCAATGATTATTTCCTGTTTCATCTTACAATCCTTTTATTGGTTAATGTCTTTGAGGTCACCGATGTTGTAGAACGGGAACATGTTCTCTTCCATCCACTTGTTGGCGTTTGCAGGAGTCTTCTTCCATCCTGAGTTGCAAGTTGAAACCATCTCAACCAGGCAGGAGCCCTTGCCGGCCATGTTGTACTCGAAGGCCTTGCGGATAGCTCTCTTTGCCTTGTTGATGGCTGCAACTGTATGGACGCTCTGCCTTGTTACATAGCAGGTTCCTTCCAGCTGAGCTGCAATGTCCGCGATCTTGAGAGGATAACCGTGAAGCTTGGCATCCCTACCGTAAGGGCAGGTAGCGGTCTTCATTCCGAGCAAGGTGGTTGGAGCCATCTGTCCGCCGGTCATACCGTAAATAGCGTTGTTGATGAAGATGATGGTGATGTTCTCGCCACGGTTCAGGGCGTGGATAGTCTCTGCGGTACCGATGCAGGCCAGGTCACCGTCTCCCTGGTAAGTGAACACCAGGCGGTCCGGCCACAGCCTCTTGATGGCGGTTGCCAGCGCAGGTGCCCTTCCGTGAGCGGCTTCCTGCCAGTCTATATCGATATACTTGTATGCGAATACGGCACATCCCACAGGAGAAACTCCCACGGTCTTTTCTTCCATGCCCATATCTGCAAT
>JAGCXV010000014.1 GCA_017961175.1 Bacteroidales bacterium | reverse complement strand
TCGTCCGCACAGGCGGCGATGCAGGCCTGGCGGCATTCTTCTTCCGTGGCGTCTTCCTTCCCCCACCTGAGGTTATCCAGAACCGTTCCGCTGAAAAGCGTATTGTTCTGAAGCACAACGGCTACCTCGTTTCTCAGAGGCTTGAGGGCATAGTTCCTGACATCTATTCCACCTACCCTTATAGCACCCTTGCTGACGTCATAAAGACGGCTGATAAGTGAACCCAATGTACTTTTTCCGCTACCGGTTCCACCTATTATTCCGATAGTCTGGCCGGCTTCTATCGAGAGATTTATGTCTTCCAGGGCATATCCGCCGCCTTCCTTGTAGGAGAAGCATACATGGTCGAATTCTATGCTTCCGTCCTTGACCTTCTCCACAGGAGAGTCTATCTCCGTCATATCCGGCTCCTCGTCAATCACCTGTGCAATTCTCTTTACGCTCGCGGCACTCTGTGTCAGCTGCACGAATATCATCGAGAGCATCATCAGAGACTGCAGCACCATCATCACATATGAGAACAGGGATGTCAGCTGACCTGTGGTAAGGCTTCCTTCCACAATGTAATGCGCTCCAAACCAGGACAATGAAATGATACATCCGTAAACCACCAGGTTCATAACCGGGCCGTTGAGGGCCATTATAGCCTCAGCCCTGACATTAAGCTTGAACAGGGAAAGCGCCGCCCTGTCCAGCTTGCTAAGTTCGTGATGCTCCCTGACGTATGCCTTCACCACCCTTATCGCGGAGACATTCTCCTGAACCACCGCATTCAGACTGTCGTATTTGCGGAAGATCTGCTGGAAAAGCTTGCTGGCTCTCATTATAATAAGAGTCAGAAGGGTTGCCAGTATCACGATGGCCACAAGGAAGATCAGGCTCAGCCTCGGGTTGATGAAAAAGCACATCACCACGCTGGAAATCAGGTTTAAAGGTGCCCTAAACGATACCCTTAGAAGCATCTGGATGGCCCCCTGCACGTTAGACACGTCCGTTGTCATCCTGGTTACCAGGCCTGCTGTCGAGAACTTGTCAATGTCCGAGAACGAAAACCGCTGGATGTTCTTGTACATCGCATCCCTGAGGTTGGCTGCGATTCCGGTTGAGGAATATGCCGCAAACCTTCCGGCCAGATAGCCGAACATGAGGCTCAGAAACGCCATTCCCACCATATACATCCCGTACTTGTACACGTTCGGCATGCTTCCGGCATTGATTCCCTTGTCTATGATTGAGGCTGTTACATACGGAATGAGCACCCCAAGAACAACCTCGGCAGCCGTCCAGACCGGAGTGAGGAAGGCCGCCGTCTTGTACTGCTTGAACTGTCTGAAAATGGTTCTGTACATAACACATCAAATTTACGAAAAAAAACTCATCGGCGATGGTGCTTTATAACACACAGAAAATCAGCACTCCCTAAAACAAGACCCTGCAGACAGGACGTCTTATTCTGGGGAGTGCTTACAGTCAATCAATTACGAGGTACCATCGCCGTCAGGAAACCTCAGTAAGCTCTATCTTCCTCACATAATCATAAGGGATATACTTATATAGCTCGGCGAATTTCTTTCCTGAAGAATTGCTGTACACATCCAGCCTGACAATAATGGCCTTGTCTTCGTCACTGTAGTCTGTGATCATCCTTCCAGCGTTGATCTCTGAATAGATGACATCGTACTTGCTGTCCGGAAAGTAGTGCTCCTTTTTCTTGAACACCCCCTCCTCTCCTTCTATCCTGTATCCGCTCCTTAGAACGAATAACAAGGCAATTCCAGTAAAAATCAGCATTCCGCCCAGAATCATCATTCCGGTGGATCTGAACGCAAAACATGCCGCTCCCAAAACCAGCAGCGCTATTGTTATAATTATATCTTTGGCCGTACGGACCTTTGTGATTTTCTTTTTCATATATATGATTGAATAAGTGTTTATAATAAAGAAGATTGCAGCAAAACACATTTGCCTTGCAGTCAATGCACCACTTGCCAAAAAGGCATATAAGGAATACCTTTCAGGCTAATGAAGCGCTAAATTCAGTTGTTAAAGAATACCCTGAAATCAGATTCGGAGAACCCTTAGAAGAAGTTGCCTCTTTCCGGCGTCTGAAGGAACAGGCAGCCTCTGTCTAATGCACCGGAACACCTTGCCCTGCCCTTCAGAAAGGTAATCTGAAGCCTCGGCGATTCCGGAGCTGGAAGGTGCATCCATAGAAGCGGCCGCTGGAACAGCCACTATGTAAGATGACTGGGCATCGGCGACAGGTCTGCTTCCACAGACAAAATAAGAAGAAGTGTCATCCAGATTGCCAGCCAATGGCTCGGGCTGAGGACATTTATCGCCCCATAGAGCAGCCAGCAAACTGAATATCAGCAATATTCCAAATATGTTCCTTCTTTTTGCCATAATGAAAACCACTTCAAATATAAAGAACTTTTCCATTCGGTGATCCCGGATGTCTGACAAGACTTGTCAAAGTGAGTCCTTATTGTTAAATTTGTAGGAACTAAGACTAACGGATTATGGCAGACAATTATCTGGGAAAGAAAATGGAAGACCTGGCTAACAGGAAAAAGGTTGTAAAAAGAGTCTCGGCGACCAAGAGTCTGGACACGCTTCTGCTCAAAAACCGCAGCTGCAGGACATGGGATCCGTCGTATGTGGTTACAGAAGAACAGCTTAAGAAGATCGTTGAGGTAAACACCAAGATTCCTTGCGCCAAGAACCAGCAGGTGCTCAGGTTCAAGATGCTGACGGGAAAACAGGCGGCGGAGTTCTGCCCGTTCATAAAACTCGGGGCACTTCTTCCGGACATGAAATTCCCGCCGGAAGGCGGCGAGCCGTCTGCTTTCATAATTGTATGCTCCACTGTTCCTGAGAACAAGTGGGTGGACATGGACCTGGGGATATCGGCCCAGAGCATGCTGCTCAAGGCTACGGAGATGGGCCTTTCCGGCATCTGCATCGGGGCTTTCAACAAGGAGAAAGCCAAGAGCCTGGTTCCTGATGGACTCGATCCGGTTCTGGCTATTGCCCTGGGCAAGGGAGCCGAGAAGTACCAGATCCTCCACATCGCTGAGGATGAAAGCCATAACTACTTCAGAGAAAACGGAATACACTATATTCCAAAAGTTCGCACAGAAGATTTGATCATTAAATAAAGATGCTATGGATCAGCCCAAAGTAGAGAGAATGCTGCGCCTGATGATGCTTCTGGCAGGAAGCCGCAACTACACCGTGAATGAACTT
>JAGCXV010000013.1 GCA_017961175.1 Bacteroidales bacterium | reverse complement strand
GTTCCGTCTACGTTCGTGCTTGTTCCGGTCTTGGTGCCTTTCACATAAACTGCAGCACCAGGAACCGGCTCACCGTTCTGGTCGGTGACCTTTCCGGTGACATTTACATTCTGGGCGAAAATCTGTCCTATTGACAACATCATTGCCATCAGGAAAGCAACGCCCAGGCGTAAATGCCTGTTAGTTTTTGTTTGATTGAACATAGTTAATTTTTTAGTTGGTTATAGTGTTTTAATAGGTTTTTCGTTTATTTTGGGCAAAAAACCGAGCTCTATGAACCATTATTTCATCAATAATTGCCTGTACACTGATTTCACAATCAGCAACACAAACTGCGGCATCGCTTATAAATCAGCTATTTGCGATGAGCGCAAACAGTCCTTCACCTATCTTCTTGAAGCATATGACAAGGAGATTGAGTACTTCCGAAACAGAGTCGGCAAAGACCGCTCTTCTTCCACGTTGAAAAAACACGAATCCGTACGCAAACATCTTGGCGATTTCATCCGGAAAAAAACCGGAGCGGATGACATCCCCTTCGAGGATATCGGGGAGGATTTCATTTCTGAATTCTGCAATTACCTTATGGAAAACTGCAGCTTGAGCCGTTCTACCGCCTGGGTATATCAGATACCGCTGAAACATCTTGTTGCGGCGGCCTTCAGCAAAGGGGTGATACAGAGGAATCCGTTTTCCATGTTCCATCTTTCTCCCGATGTTAAAGAGCGTTCCTTCTTGACGGAGAGCGAGTTGAGGAAAATGATGGACATTAACTTGAAAGGACGCGTGAAGTCGCTGGCAAGAGATCTGTTTGTCCTGAGTTGCTGGACGGGACTGTCATATGTGGATATGATAGGCCTCACCAAGAACTCCCTGGTGGAACGCAAGGATGAAATCTGGATCGTTGCCCGAAGGAAGAAAACCAAGAAACCGTTCCAGATAAAGGTACTTGAACCGGCCGCGGCCATACTTAAAAGGTATGGGAAGAAATCAAAGTCCAAGTACTTCTTCAAGACAGGTTGCTATAACTATCTTAATGCCAAGCTGAAGGATATAGCAGACGAGTGCGGGATAACTAAACGGATTTCCTTCCACTGCGCCCGGCATACATTTGCAACCATGGCCATCAACAACGGAATGAGTATAGAAAGCGTAAGCCAGATACTCGGGCACAGCAGCATAAAAACCACACAAATCTACACTAGGATTACCGTTTCCAAACTAGACAACGATTTCACGGTTTTCAAAGACAACATAAAAGCATTTTTTTAGTAGATTTGCATTTATATGGCATCTACCGGAATTGCAAGCAAGACCCTACTGTTTCCCTACTGGCTGACATTGGCCATAAGGAACAAGCTCTACGACAGGAACGTTTTTAAGTCTGAACGGTTTGACATACCTGTAATATCGGTCGGAAACATCTCGGTGGGAGGTACCGGAAAAACTCCCCACACTGAAATGCTGGTTTCCCTGCTCAAGGGAGACTATCGGGTTGCCGTTATTTCCAGAGGCTACAAAAGGAAAAGCAAAGGATATCATGTAGTCAAGGCTACGGATGACTTTTCCCAGTGCGGAGACGAGCCTCTGCAGATCAAGAGGAAATTCCCCGATGTAGTTGTTGCCGTGTGCAAGGATCGCGCCCAGGCCATCCGTAAGGTGCAGGAAGAATTCGGAGTCAATCTCGTTATTCTCGACGATGCCTATCAGCACCGCAAGATCACTCCTTCCTGCAATATCCTTCTGGTAAACTATAACCGCACCATTTCCGGAGACAACCTTTTGCCTATAGGGAGGCTCCGCGATTTGCCGTCCCAGACAAAGAGGGCTGATGCGGTGATAATAACCAAATGCCCGGATTTCGGGCAGTTCGACGGGGCTGAGAACGAGGAAAAGGGGCTTGAGGCCATCGCTGAGCAGGAAAAGTATTGGAGGAAAAACCTTGGTCTGAGAGATGACCAACCTGTTTTCTTCTCCACGGCCGAGTATTGCCAGGCCGTTCCGGTTTTTCCTGGCATCTGCAATGTGAGATACCTCTACTCAAAGTTTGCGGTGGCTTTCACCGGCATCGCCGATGACCGCCTGTTCCGTTCCCAGCTGGTTTCGACCCACCAGGTGGAGGAGGTGCTGAAATTCCCGGACCACAAGAATTTCTCCCGCTCGGACATTAAAAAGATAGAGGCTATGGCCCGCCGGCAGAAAGAGGCCGCTGTCATCACCACTGAAAAGGACAGCATGAGGCTGAAGTCCAACAAATATGTTTCCTCCGAACTCAAGGAAAGGCTTTTTGCCTTGCCTGTAGGCTGCAGGATCATCACCGCCGCCAAGAGGGAAGAATTTCTGAGATTGATAAAAACCAACAAATAAAAACTTACAATTATGACTCAAGGTCAGACTAAAAATTACGTTATCCCATTAGCCTGCATAGGATTCATGTTCTTTGCAGTGGGCTTTGCCCTGGGACTTAACGGGTATCTGATTCCTCTTCTGAAAGGCTCCCTGAACGTTTCTGGAGCTGCTTCCTACCTGATCGTGTTCGTAACCTTTGCAGCCTTCCTGATTTTCGGCTATCCTGCCGGCAGCATAATCAAGAAGATCGGTTACAAGAAGACGATGGCGCTGGCGTTCCTGATTTTCACAATCGCGTTCCTGCTTTTCGTATGGCCGGCTAAAATCGCCGAGGCAAATATGGAAGGAGGGGTGGTTACCCAGAACATGAGGATGAAATGCCTGATTCTTTTCCTGGTCGCTTCTTTCATAAGCGGACTCGGAAACACAATCCTTCAGGCTGCCATAAATCCTTACATCACTATTCTCGGCCCTATGGAGACCGGTGCCAAGAGAATAAGCATCATGGGTATCTGCAACAAGCTGGCTTATCCTATCGCCACCTTGTTCCTGGCCTGGCTGATCGGCAAGTCCATCTCCACCGCCCAGGTGACAGACATTATCAAGCCGTTCTATGTGATCGCCGCAATTTTCTTCATTCTCGGAATACTGGTTCTGTTTGCCCCTCTGGAGGAAATCAAGGCCAAGGGAGAAGAAGAAGGCCACGAGGATGACTGCCCTTATGCAGCCAACAAGACTTCCATCTGGCAGTTCCCGCATCTGGTTTACGGATGCCTTACCTTATTCTTATATGTAGGAGTGGAAACCCTGGCCCTGCAGACTCCGGTCGATCTGGCCAAGACCCTGGACCTTCCTCATCCGGAACTCTATCCTTGGCTTCCTTCCATCGGAATGGTAATAGGATATATAATAGGTATACTCTTTATACCTAAAGTCCTTTCCCAGGCAAAGGCCCTTAAGATATGCGCCTGGCTCGGAGTGCTGGGCACCGTGTGCGCCTTCCTGCTGGCAGTATTGTTGCCGGAGCAGTCAAAGCTGACCGTATGGGTTCTGTTCACTACAGCTCTCGCATGCTCTCTGATGTGGCCTGCAATCTGGCCTCTGGCAATGGCAGACCTGGGTAAATTTACCAAGAAGGGTGCGGCTCTTCTTGTCGTAACGATCTTCGGAGGCGCTGTCATACCTCCACTGTTCGGACTTTTGAAAGACTATTTGGAAAAATCTGCAGGTTTTACCCCTGAAAAAGCCATTCAATATGCATATCTGATAGCTTTGCCTTGCTTCATTGTAATATTATGGTATGCTTATCGGGGTTATAAAATCAGAAGGGCTTCTTGAGATTCGCTTATAAAACGGAGCAAATGCAACTAAAATCGCGTTTTTTGCATCTTTATTTAGGATTTTTAAATTTTTTGAGTAAATTTGCGTCCGTGGTTTTTTGCCCAAAAACAGTAATACACACTTAAAACACTATAACCAACTAAAAAATTAACTATGTTCAATCAAACAAAAACTAACAGGCATTTACGCCTGGGTGTTGCTTTCCTGATGGCAATGATGCTATCTATTGGACAGATTTTCGCCCAGAATGTAAATGTCACCGGAAAGGTCACCGACCAGAACGGTGAGCCGGTTCCTGGTGCTGCAGTTTATGTGAAAGGCACCAAGACCGGAACAAGCACGAACGTAGACGGAACCTATTCACTTAGGTGCGCCCCTAACGCAGTGCTTGTATTCCAGGCAGTTGGCTACGGCAACCTTGAGGTTCCTGTAAACAACAAGAGTGTGGTTAATGCAGTCCTGAACGAAGGCCTGATGCTGGAAGAAGCAGTCATCACCGCTGAGTTCGGCCAGAAGCGTGTACAGCGTTCCGTAGGAGCTGCCGTGCAGAACGTGAAGGCTACGGACATCCAGGAATCTGGACGTGACGCTTTCGTAAGCGCCCTCCAGGGCCGTGTTGCAGGTATCACAGTTACCTCCACCGGCGGTGCTCCTGGTGCATCCACCAACGTTATCCTCCGTTCTGTTACCTCCGTATCCGGTAACAACCAGCCACTGTACGTTATCGACGGTGTGCCGATGAACAACAACACCTTCGACCCTAACCACGGATTCGCAGTGGGCGACGAGGTATCCACCCTGTCCTATGACTTCTCCTCAAGAGGAAATGACCTCAACCCTGAGGACATCGAGAGCATGACCATCCTTAAGGGTGCTGCAGCTGCAGTGCTCTACGGATCAGACGC
>JAGCXV010000012.1 GCA_017961175.1 Bacteroidales bacterium | reverse complement strand
GGTTTCGGTCAGGGACAACGTCTCGAGCGACCTTACCTACGATAACGGCAACATCATGACCGAGATGCTCCTCTCCAGCCACATAAAAGGTTTTGTGGAGAACCCGGGCTATTACTTCGAGAAGGACGATGCAGAACACCGTCACCACCTCGACCTCCTGCTCATGGTGCAAGGTTGGCGCAGGTTCAGCATCAACGTGCCAGAAATAGTGGAGCCCTACGAGAAATCGCAGATAATAACTGGAGAAGTCAGCAAATACACGCCTCTCGATCAGGAAGACGGATTCTACCTCACAGGAAATGGTATGATTGCAGAAACAGGCATAGCTCCCATACCCCTTTGGCTTAGAGGAGACACGTCATTGGACAAACCGGAGGCGGGTGAAGACGAAGATGATGATGAAGATACTGCCTCTCCGACTTCGGGAGATATTTCAATCAAAGGGAGGTTTAGAGAAAATCCAACGGCAGAGACAGAAGGGAATGCAGAGAGTATTGGAGCAAGAGGCGAGAAGACCTATGCAAAAACGGCTGCTTCCACTTTGGCGAGCACTCCTCCTGCGAAAGCGGAGAGCTATACAAGCGAGGTCGAGTTCTTGAATGGTGTCCCACAAAATACTGTTATATATTCGGAATTTATCCAGCCAGGATCGTCTCCCGTTTATGGGAAAATGAATCTCAAGGCAAATGGCAAGTTCAGTTTCCAAGCCCCACACTTCGGAGGTTACTGCTTCATGCATCTGTCGTCAACGGATTCGAAGAAGCTTGCAAAGGCCAATAAGAAGGACGAGAAGAAAAAAGAAAAACTGATGAAGCAAGGCAAAGGAGGTGGCTATGAGGTTTCGCATCAATGGCTATTACCCAGTGCCGACGAATATGCGGACTATAGTGTCAGACTACACAGATGCTTCCCCCGTTGGGTGAAACCCTATGAATTCTATCAGCAACAATTCATGGAAGAAGATGATTCCAACTCAAAACAAAGCATGCAGGTAGACGTGACAAGACTTCAGGAGGTCAAGGTGAAGGCAAGAAGAAGGATTCATCGAAAGGTGGACCTCACCAAGCCCGCAATAGTGATGGACGTCTATGATGCATACAACCAGCTGGTCGATGCAGGACTGACCTCAGCCTTCTTTGCCGGCTCTTGGTCATTTACAGAGATACTATGTCATTTGGTTGTAGGAGACATGGGACAACATACGGGGAACAAGCTGAGAATAGACAGGCGATGGAACGGAAGATTCCTTTCGGAGAACAGCGTGCAGGTAGCCGAGGAACAGCTCAGATACAATCATCTGGCAAACCTCCACAAAGTATATATCTATACGGACTATTCTCCTCGCAAGGAGGGAAGCGATCAGTTTTGGGGGGCAAATATGCCGGTAGTGACAGTTGATCTGCGTCGTTTCTTTGATAAGACAAAACGTGTCACTTACAGGGATCGCTATATTGTTCTTGATGGCTATGCCATTCCCGAGGACTTCTATCATCCCGACTACAGCAAGCACAAATTGCCAGAAGGTCAGAAAGACTATCGCAGGACGCTCTATTGGAACCCCAATCTGCAATTGGACAAGAACGGAGAGGCAACCGTCACATTCTACAACAACTCTCGCCAGACAACCCTGAGCATCGAAGCAGAAGGCCAAGCCCAAGACGGCACCCTCCTCTGGGGCGAGTGGTAGAATCCACATCAAGAACGGAAAGAAAATCCTGATTAAGTGAAAACAAAGGAAATAATTCGTATATTTGCAAACAGAAAAGCTAATAAAGGAATAGGATATGAAACACTTTGCTTGCATCATAATGCTTTTGCTTGCTTGCCTGCCTCCGATTGTGGCACAAGAACTTTCCGATTCTGCATTCTGGGATGCGGAGATGGAGGACTCTATCAGCGGAATGGCTATCATGCCCGTCAAGAAGCCGAAGGAGTTGCTGGATAGTATCATAGCGCAACTTATACGCGATTGGGAGCGAAAGCCTACCGTTGCCCATTGGTATCGTGTGGAAAACAGGACTTTCCCTTTCCCGAAGCATCCCACATACCCAGTCGTATCAAGCTACATCTTCCCTGCGGGATCAGGTATTATACTAAAAACAATAGGGAAGCCTGAAGATTTCCGTTTTGAAGGGCCAGTCAACTTAACGCCTCAGGACACCGCTGGAGTAATGTTCGCTTTAGATATACTTTCCACATCCAGTCCCATACTTGATCACGTTTATTCTCGTTCCGTATCGGACAATAAGACTAAAGGCGATATTTTCCAGAAACTGATGAGTCTGTATGACGTGAAAGTATATAGTATCACAGACAACTCGGGCAGAGGCGTATATCGCGTAAATTATACTCCCAACAAGAAAATCACGGCAACCACCTGGATGTATTATGAGGTAATGGTTACAGGAACGGCATATTTCGATCTCAAAACCCTACGGATATTACAGGCTAAAGGTGACAAAAGTTATTGCCGATATTATCCTAAACGAGAGGTCACTCAAGGTGGTTCATATCAGATTGATTATGAGATGGAAGGAGATAGGCCTGTCTTTAAAAGGAAATGGAATGGTTCAAAAGATGAAAAGCCGCCCGGGGCAGGAATAACAGTTCATAAACTTGAATGATAAAGATCCTATTATGAAATGCTTGCATCCCATAATGCTTCTGCTCTACATCAAAAACGGACAAAAATCTTGATAAAGTAAAAAAGAACAGAATAATTCACTATCTTTGCAAACAGAAAAGCTAATAAAGGAATAGGATATGAAACACTTTGCTTGCATCATAATGCTTTTGCTGGCCTGTATGGTGAGGGCACAGCTGCCTCAGGAGATGGTGTTTGTCCACATGGACAACACCTGCTATTTCCTTGGCGACACCATATACTACAAGGCCTACGTGCAGCGAAGCGACACGGGAAAGCCGACCGACCTGAGCGAGGTGCTCT
>JAGCXV010000082.1 GCA_017961175.1 Bacteroidales bacterium | reverse complement strand
AGCACGTTGCCCACCTCGCAGATGGTGTTGTTGACCATATATCCGAACCTCTGCTTGTGAACTCTCACCGCAGCAAGGTCTGGATTGGCCTTAACCATCGCAATAAACTCATCAAAAGTATAGGTGTCTTTTGTAAGGGCTGGCATCTCAACCATAAATGCAGGGAAAACTTCCTTCTCCAGAACCTCGCGGCTGATCGGGAATTCGCCCTTCATCAGTGGGTTCCACTGCTCAAGTCCGTCAACACACTGGACAAATGTCTTTATGTCCATCTTTCCGTCTCGGATCTTGGTGTTGTTGATATCGTTCTTTGCGGAGATGATGTAAATCTCGTCGCTTGACCTTTCCCAAACTTTCTCAGGAACAGGAACTGAAAGACGTGCCATTCTCTGATGAGCCTTGCAGAAGCACTGGCCGAAGCTGCGGAATTCAAATCTAGGCTTGCTTATTTCACCGATTTTCAATTCTGCCATATCGTTGAAATTTAAATTATTACATAAGTCCGGTTACAGGATCTGAATTGTCTGTAGAGTTCTTTACACCAGGGGTGGCAGGAGTGAAGAACCAATTTCCTGTTCCGTCTGGAACGCGGCTGTAGGAAGCCGGAGCGGTCTTGGAAACTGTTACCAGGTTGAAGTCATCGAGAGGATTGCCTACAGGGTCGTTGAGCTGAACCCTGACGGCCTTCTTTGCGGACAGACCTGATGTGAATACCAGTTCTGGATCATAGCCTTCCTGAGCGCCGCCGGAAACAACTACGTCTTCGCTGTACAGAAGCAGGAATGCGCCTGCAGCAAGCTCGCGGTTAGGACCGGTCCATACATCCTTGGTGTCCTTGAGGATCTTCAGACCCTTGAGATTGACATTTTCTCTACCGGTGTTAACTATCTCGATGAACTTGTCGTTTCCGTTAAGCTCGTTGAGCTTGAGAACAGTAAAGTCGATAGGAATAACTCCGACGGTATAGGAAGCTTCCTTTGAAATAGCATTTCCTCCATCGGTAAAGGCCTCAATGTAATAAACAACCTCGGTTCCCATCGGCTGGGCAGGGATGATTCCCTTGAAGCTCTCTCCGAGTCCTTCCATCTTGACAGTGGCGGCAGCGGAGCTTCCGGCCTTGTAAATAAGATTAACCTCAGATACAGGAACGAGTGCAGAAACTATAGCCGTTACGGTTACATCTTCTGTCTCATCGTAGGCTATGGTATTGGTAACTCCAGTAATGGTAGGGACTGAATAAACCTTGTCCTTAACGCAAGAACTGAATACGAAAAGCATTGCAAATGCTGCTATAAATATCTTTTTCATAATCTGTGTCAATTTTAGAAGTCAATCTCAAAACGAATTCCAAGCATATGGTAGTCTACACCGGCCTTGTTCTTGCCTTCAACAACCTTTGTGTAATCCTTTGTAGGGTTGCCGCTTGCATCGTGGCCTACGAAGAGCTTGTTCTTACCGTTTGCATAACGGTCGTTGTTGTTGTACTGATAGTTGAGAACTATCTTCACGTTGTTGTTTACCTGCCAGTTAAGACCTACGGTATAAGCCTCGGCTGAACCGCCGTAAACGTTCTTGTAGTTGAGGTCGCAGTACTCGTAGCGTGCGCAGAGCTCGATATCGCCCCACTTGCGGCCGCGGGTAACCTTGGTGTACTTGCCACCGTTTGCGTCATAGTTCTGGCTTCCGCCGAACAGAAGGTAACCAGCCTGAGCATACCATCCGCCGAAGTTCTTGGTAGCAGGATCGGCAGCGGTCTTCTTGAAGTGAACGTTGTCGCCGATGTATGCAGCCTCGTAACGGAGTCCCTCATAGTGACCTGCAAGCTCTACTGTCCACAGGAAGTTGTGGTCGTAGCCAGGAAGGAGGTCGGTATCCAGATACTTCTTGCGGTTGATGCTGGTGGAGTTACGTGCACTTGCCCTGTAAGCTCCATACTCCTTAGGATCTACGCTGGTAAGAGCCCTGCGGTAAGATCCTGCCAGACCGATGTGGAGGCTTCCGTTCTGCATCTTGTACAGAGGGCGGAAGATAACCTTAGCGGTGATAGAGTAACCGGTGTTGCGGCCATAGTCCTTGTTGTTGTCCTGGACATAGGTGAGCTCCTCAGAACCGGCAACTTCCTGGGTGAAAGCACCCAGAGATCCCCAGAACCAGTCCTTTGCATACTTGGCGTTGATACCAAGATGACGGCTTGGAGCCAGAGCGGAAGTAACCATAGGCCTTTCCATGAACTGAAGGTAACGGGAGGTGGTGTTACGGTTCAGGGAGAAATTCTCCTTGAAGTTACCTGCCTGAAGTTCCAGGTTAGGAACGCCGGTGTAACGTACGAGAGCGTCTTTAAGCTCGATCAGACCATCTGCAAGGTCCATATCGAACTCACCGTACCAACTTTCGTTGATCTGGCCTTTGATGGCAAAACGGGCACGACGGATGCTGGTGCCGTTTCCGATGTTGTCATAGTCTTTGTCCTGGCCGAAGAAAACTGCTCCATCAGCCTGGATACGGGTGTCGAACCAGAGCTTGTAGGCACTGTTAGGGGATTCAAAAACCAGAATACCGTCCTGAGCCTCAACGTCGAGTCTGTCTGACTGAACGGCTACTCCGTACTGGTTGCGCTTTACTTTCTCCTGGGCGAATACTGTCTGGACTGCCAGAAGGGAAATCGCCAGTAATAATAATGTTTTACGCATAGTAGTTAATTAAAGGTGTGTTAATAAAATTAAATTGATTTAATGAAATTTATAAGGTTTTCGCTGCGCGCCAGTCCAAGTTTGGACCTTAGGCGGTAGCGGTTTATTTCCACGCTTTTAGGGGTTATGTTCATCAGCGATGCGATATATTTGCTGGAAAAGCCCTGCCTGAGAAGGTTGGCCAGCTTACGCTCATTTTCCGTAAGTTTAGGGAAACTCTCAGCCAATCTCTCGTTGAAGTCCTTGTGGAGCTCTTCGCTTCGGGTGTAGAAGTCATTCATCTCCCTTGTGAAGTACATTCTCTCCCGAAGTGACCGCAGGAGGGCATCTGTCCTGGCATCCTTTTCCGCACCTTCCCTGGTTGCCCTGACTTCTTTAAGCTGCTCATACACGCTTTCCATAAAATCTTTCTGGTCGCTGATGCCAACCGCAAAGTCCACAAGCTCCTTGCGCTTGAGATCCAGCTTGTTCAGAAGGTCTTTCTCGGTCATCTCGGCCCTGACCTCCAGAGCTGAGAGGGATTTCCTGGTGGAATACACCTGCTGCTCGTGAGCCCTGGCAATCTGCTGATTGATTATCCTCTGGCTCTGGACCCTCATGTAGACAATCACCCCGGCTATCAGTATTATGATACCCAAGACGATGAATGTCCCGGTCAGCTCTCCGTCCATTATCCTTCCCAGAGAAAAGGCCAGGAGGAAGGCCAGAAGAGGTGATATGTAAGAAGATATGATTCCTTTCAGAAGAATCGGCCCGTCCACCAGGGTACGTTTGCTGCGCAGGCTTATCCCAGCCAAGGCGGCCAGATAAAGCGTTCCGGCAGGAAGCGGGGTTGCTGCAAGCCCGAGGCGGAGCGGGGCCGGGCTGGTGAAAAGGACAAAGCAGACCAACATGCTCAGCATAAGGCTGATGATGGCCTGTGGATTAGTATCCAGTTCATAATCCGCGATGTACCATTTGCTCATGGTCACGTGACGGAAAACGAAAGGCAGAATAGCCAGAGCCGAACCGGCAACCACCCAAATTGCATTTTCCCCCAGGCCTGAAGGCAGGAAGGTAAACACAATGGAATTGTTCACAGCCGCGGCAATGGCCAGTAAGAAAGCCACTATTGTCGCCGCGGAAAGGAACCGTCCCTCCGTAACTGCAAAATGAGACTCACGCCTCCTCCCCGTAGCCGCAAAAATGCTGTAAATGCCGGCTGCCACCAATGCGCAAATCAGCGGGGCCGCAATCCAGGAGGAAACATAAGGCAGCACATCTGCAAAATCCAGAGAGCCTCCGCAGGCAAGCCCCATTCCGGCCACAGCCGCCACAAAGGCGAACGGAACTGCAGCATAACGGCTGAATCCCAGGATGATTACCGCCGTAACGGCAGTAGCTATACCAACCGGGAGTACATTGCAGACAGCCTCCGGCTTCATAAGCCCCTGCGTCATCTGGGTAAAATGCTCCGGAGAGAGAACCGGCAGTACAATGCCGCCAAGCAAAAGAACCGGAATCAGAATCCTGACAGCTATCCTCTCCCCAGCGCCGGAAGCCAGTATGCTGCCACTGACATAAGGCAGGTCCAGCAGCATCAGCATCGTGCCGGCAAAAACGACGGAAAGGATTATGTACAGGAGACTATCCATTTATAGTGCACGCTTGATTGTCATTACGGAAAGCTGCTCGGCCACCTTTACGGCAGCCTTGGAAAGATCCTCGATATGAAGGGCAAAATAACGAAGGTGGAACTTTTCGCTGAGCTTGAGATTATCCATATCGTGGAAAACGGTTCTCTTTATGGACTGGGACAGTTTCACTGCCTCCTTCTCATAGAAATAAACCTGAGCTGTGGTTTCCGCTACGTTTTTAGGAGAGGTGAAGTATGCGTTGGTTCCGGGAATAGTGCTCTCGGCGGCCATTGCAGCCAGTTCGCTGAGCTTTACAAACTCCCTCTTGAGTTCTGAAGGAATCTTAGGAGACTCTATCTCAAACTGGATCAGGTCCGTGCTGATTATGATGAAAATGTGGTCGAACCTCTCCAGAAGCCTCATGATGTCTCCCCTGGAACGGATCAGATATCCCCTTGAGTACAGGATATTCTCGATTTCCTTGATTCTGGAGGAGGCCTCCGTTTCCAGAGACGCCATCTTGGCAAGATTCTCGGCAAAACTTTCCTCGTCCCCGTACAGATAATTCTTGACACCTTCCTTGAATACCAGCAGAGACTGGTCCACTGTTTCCATCAACCCTCCTATGCTCTTTTCCAGCCTTGCCGATTTCCTTGAAAATATTTCTGCCAAACCCATACCTATTTATATTTTGGTTTTTGCAGTACAAATATATGCAAATAGAACAAACAAAATACACCTTGTAGAGTTTTAAACCCCACATAAATATGTTGTAAGCCCAATTTGTAGGGTTTTGAAATATTGATTGTAGAGTTTTAGCAGAGAAATCTAAATACAAAGGAATTTATCTATTTGAAAAATAATGTAAAATTTACTTGACATTTTGGAAAGTTATTTTTACTTTTGTGCTGTTGAACGAAAAAGTACGCTTTATGAAAACACGAAATTATCTTCTTCCCTACACCTACAAGAAAGTAGGCATGTGGATGTTTCTGCCTTTTGCCGCTTTATGTCTCTGTCTTCTGTTTGACGTTAATCTTCCGGAGATTATGGTTCCTTGGATAGCTTTTGGAGACGAAATCTTCTACACCGGTAAAGCGAACCTGTTGACTGAGGCAGGTATGATGGGCCTGCTTGTATCCCTATGCTTCATTGCCTTGTCCCGCGAAAAGGACGAAGATGAAATGACCGCACACATCCGGATGCAGTCTTTTGTCTGGAGCCTTTGGTTCACTTCAGCCATCCTGGCATTCGGAATCCTTTTCATACAAGGGCTCAATTTCCTGAGTTTTGCATTGATTGCGCTCTATCTTTTCTATTTGGTGTATATCCTTAAGTTTAATTTCACGATGCGTCACATCAGGAGGGAAGCACGATGAAGAATACTGTCAAAGTTGAACGGGCAATCAAAGACATCACCCAGCAGGATCTGGCCGCCGCTGTAGGCGTGAGCCGGCAAACCATCAATTCCATTGAAGCGGGAGGGTATGTTCCCTCCGCAGTCCTGGCATTCAAGATTGCCAGATACTTCGGGAAACCTGCCGAATCCATATTTGAGCTGGAAGAAAGCGATTAGCAGGAATAAGAAAACCCCGTTTGATGTTTGTCAAACGGGGTTTCTAAGTGACTCCGGCAGGGCTCAAACCTGCAACCTTCTGATCCGTAGTCAGATGCTCTATTCAATTGAGCTACGGAGCCAGATTAGGGGGATTTTACTCCTCCTTAGCTTCCTTACGTGCAAAGCTCTTCTCCTTGATACGAGCTTTCTTACCGGTCAGGTCGCGCAGATAGAAGATTCTTGCCCTTCTTACCTTACCTACCTTGTCTACGGTGATCTTCTCGATGAAAGGTGAATTCAGAGGGAAAATCCTCTCTACGCCTACACCGTTGGATATCTTTCTTACCGTAAAGGTCTGGGTCTGGCCGGCTCCCCTTCTCTGCAGGCATACGCCCTTGAAGTTCTGAAGTCTCTCCTTGTCACCCTCCTTGATCTTGTAGGTAACGGTTACGGTATCTCCTGCCTTGAAAGCAGGGAACTCTTTTTTCTCGCTGGCAAATGCCTCCTGAGCTACTTTAATTAAGTCCATTTTCTTTAAATTTTTAACGGCAACATTGCACCAAAAGCACTATCAACCATTTTTACAGTGTCTTACGGCCGCCTTGGCCTATGCAAGAGGTTGCCTTCGGTTTTGGGACTGCAAAAATACAACTTATTTGCAAACTTCCAAAAATATCTGAGGAAAAAGCATTTCTAATGCCCTGCTTTGTATAAAGCGCCGCCTATGCAGTCATATTCGGCACCTGTAACGCTGCTCATGCAGTTTGGCATATCCGCCAGATAAAGAGCTCCAAGGAAGGCGAAAATCAAGGCTTCCTTGAATTTTACGGTAATACTGTCAGGAACTATGAACTGAGCCTGAGGAGCGTTGAAACGCATCCTTTCAAGGAGATATTTGTTGTAAGCCCCTCCGCCGGTTGTAAGCACCTTGGCCGCTTCCGCTGTGGTCTGCCTTACGTTCAGCGATATCTGATAGGCAGCGTGCTCGGTGAAAGTTGCCAGCTTGTCGGCAAGGCTGATCGGGCTGCCATCATCCCATCTTGCCGCCTCAATCAGAGGTATAACCTCATTTTCCACCCATTCTCGGCCCAGAGACTTTGGACCTTCCATTGAGTAGAACGGCAGGCCGTTGAGTTTTTTAAGAAGATCGCGATGGATGTTTCCGCTGCGGGCAATCTCCCCGTCCTTGTCGTATTCCAGACCTATGCTGCGTGTATAATGATTCAAGACATAGTTTACCGGAGAAATATCGTGGGCAACCCTGATGGCTTTGCCGTCTTTAATGCCTTCTGAGGAAATATTGGAAAAACCGCCGATATTCAGGCAATAATCGTATTCTCCGAAGAGATTTCTGTCCCCGACCGGAACCAGAGGAGCTCCCTGGCCGCCCAGAGCCACGTCCGTGGTGCGGAAATCACAGATTGTATCAACTCCGCTGACGGCTGCGATGCCGGCACCGCTTCCTATCTGGCCCGTAAACCTCAGGTGAGGCTGGTGGAATACCGTCTGGCCGTGGGAAGCAACGGCGGCAACATCCCTTATGGCATGCCTTTCCATAAACGCCCTTACCCTGGCTCCCAGATAAAGGCCGTAATCGGAATGCAGAAGGGCATATTCCTCGGCAGTCATTGTCTGGGCACGGGAAAGCCTTGCCTTAAGCTCTGCCGGATAGCTTTCGTCTTCTGCCAGGAGAGTCTTGTAAGTCCATTTGCCCTCACGCAGGAAAAAACGGGCGTAGCATATATCCAGTCCGTCCAGGGACGTTCCGCTCATAAGGCCTATGATGTCCACTCCGTTTTCAAAGTCATATAACTTTTTCATATCGTTACCAGGTGAAATTTCTGTATTCTACCGCCTTGTTGCCCACATTGTCCTCTACCGCAACCTTCAGCCGGTGCTTCTTGCCCTTTGTAATCCTTGCATCTGCCAGGGGTATCTCAACGGTGGCCGTCTTGCCGTCCAGGGGAGCCACAACCCAGTGCCCGTCTATCTCGCAGCGGAACTCCTTGATTCCGGAAAGGCGGTCTTTGATCTCTATTTTTATGGAAGAAGCCTTTATAACCGCACCTTCCTTGAACTTGAAGGAGATTTCAGGAGAAGTAACGTCTGCCGTAACGCAGAAAGAGCCGAAGGAACCGGCGGTGGCGGTAATTTCTCCGGTTAGGGCGTTCACGGTGCCGCCTATGGAGGAAAGGGAACCTCCGCGGCCAACCCTTGCCACAACGGCCTGTGAAAGGTACATTGCAGGGATATTGCACTTGAGAGTCATGGTAAATGACTTGTGCAGAGGAATATTCTCATCCCCGATGCTCCAAAGGGCACTCATTGCCGGAACATTCTTCTGGGAAGTGTAAGAATCATTAATCTTGCGGGCATTTATAAACGCGTTGCGGTATAGAGCCCCTTCAGGGATGGTAATGCTCAGGCCGTCATGGAAAAACTTGCTCTCCTTGTCCCAGGCGGCAAACTCCCCTTCCGGAGCAAACGGAACGCTGCCGGCAAAAAGGGAATCGCAGCGGACAACGCTCAGTTCCTTCACGGTCCTGTTGCCGTAAACATCGGTGACTTCAACCTTTATTATATGTATAAGAGAGTCACTGATAGTAACCACTCCCCCGTTTTCTGCAGTTATGCGGTCTGAGAGAGTGTTGTTCGGATCTAACTGCGTCTTTACGAAATAACGGCCCGTAGCCCTTCTCAGAGGATGGTCCAGAAGGCTCGCGATATATCTTCCGTCGGAATAGGGGATGTTGCCCTCCGTGAAGGAGAAGAAACTCTCCCCGTCCAGGAAGGTTTCATATTTGTAAACGGCAAGTTTTCCGGGAGTTCCGGCCATCACGTCGTATGAATCCACAGCAAGGTAGAAGGACTTTGGAACCTTTACCGTATCCCCTTCAGTCTTTACAGGGAAAGTGTACAGTGTTCCGTAAAACGGAGTGCAGCCTACGATCCTGATATCGCGGAGTATCGGTTTTTCATTGTCCTTGAGGTCGAAGATCCTGGTTATCTGAAGATTTACCGGAACGCCGTTCTCGTCCAGGACCTCAAAATGCAGGTGTGGCCCTCCGGAAGAACCCGTATTGCCGGAATATGCTATCAGGTCTCCCCTTTTGACAGGAAGGCTGTCTGCAGGGAAGTCCAGATACTGTCCCCAGCTCTCCTCGGCATATTGCTTCTGTGCGACAAGTTTCTTGTATTTGGGAGCAAATCCCAGAAGATGGCCATAGATTGTCCTGTAGCCAGAAGGATGGGTTACCTCAACCATATTGCCATAGCCCCATGGGCTTATGGTGATCCTGGAGATATAGCCGTCATCTGCAGCATAGATTTTCCTGCCTACAACACCGCTGGTCCTCATATCCAGGCCACAGTGGAAATGATTGCCCCTTAGCTCCCCGTAAGTTCCGGCAAAGCCGTTGTAGGTTTCTATAGGCACTATGAACCTGCCCGTAACCTCTTTCTGGCGCTCATAGTCCACTCCCTTGTCCTGAGCCCCTGCCGCACGGCAAAGCAACAAGAAAGCAGCGCAGAACAATATCTGCACTGCTTTCTTTTGTATTAATCTGGAATTTGCCATAATCATTTTCGACGATATGGCAAATTTACTGAATTACTTGAAGAATCCCTTTATCCTGGAAAGAAAACTCCGTTTGTCGTCTCCGGATGGTATCGGTTTGAACGATTCGCACTCGCGGAGCTTTTCCACAAGCTTCTTCTCCTCGGAAGACAGGCGGGATGGTATCCAGACCTGGACATATATCAGGAGGTCTCCCCTACCGTAGCCGTTAACGTCCGGGATGCCTTTTCCCCTGACCCTGAGTTCCCTGCCGCTCTGGCAGCCTGCCGGGATCTTAACCTTGATCTTGCCGCCGATAGCCGGAATCTCAACCTCGCAGCCGCTGATAGCGTCCGGAATGCTGATGAACAGAGGATACATCAGGTCATTTCCGTCCCTTACGAAATCCTTGTGAGGCTCTTCCTCAATAAGTACCTGGAGGTCTCCGTTAATTCCGCCATGGGCTGCAGCGTTTCCTTTTCCCTGAACGGTCAATGTCATTCCCTGGGCAACGCCAGCAGGAATCTTGAAATGGATTTCCTCAGGAGCCTTTACAAGGCCGCTTCCGCCGCATTTGCGGCAAGGCTTGGTTATCATCTTGCCGGTTCCTCCGCAACGGGAGCAAACGCTCTGTGTCTGGGTTATTCCGAAGATTGAACGGGTCTGGCGGACAACATAACCGCTGCCGTTGCAGTCCGGACAGGTCTTTATGTCGGCATCAGAAGCCGCACCCTTTCCACCGCAATCTGGGCAAGGAGCCAATTTGCTGATCTTGACCTTCTTGTCCACACCGGTCATAATCTCTTCCAGAGTAAGCTTCATCTTTATGCGGATATCGCTTCCCCTTTCCACACGGCGTCCGGAAGATGTTCCACCTCCAAAAAAATCCCCGAAAATATCACCGAAGCCACCAGCGCCTCCGCCGCTGAAATGACCTCCGAAAATATCTCCGAAATTGCGGAAGATATCTTCTACGGAGAATCCCGCGCCGCCGAATCCGGCACCCTGGTCAGCCGCAAATCCGAACTGGTCGTAACGCTTACGCTTGTTCTCATCGCTGAGCACATCATAAGCCTCAGCCGCCTCCTTGAATTTCTCCTCGGCGGCCTTGTCTCCAGGATTGCGGTCCGGGTGATACTGGAGGGCCAGTTTCCTGTAAGCCTTCTTTATCTCGTCCGCAGAAGCGTCCTTGGAGACGCCCAACACCTCGTAATAATCTCTTTTTTCTGCCATCTTGTCATTAAATTCCCATTACAACCTTTGCAAAGCGGATAACCTTGCCGTTGAGCTTGTAGCCCTTCTGCACAACGTCCACAACCTTGCCTTTCAGATCTTCCTCCGGAGCCGGAATCTGGGCAACAGCCTCGTGCTCGTCCGTATCCAGTTCCTTGCCCATAGCCTCAATCTCGGTGACTCCCTTCTTCTTCAGGACATCCAGAAGCTGCTTGTATATCAGCTCAGTACCTTTCTTTGCAGACTCGCTTGCCTCGGACTCCTCCAAAGACTTCAGGGCTCTCTCGAAATTGTCCACTACCGGAAGAAGGTCGTTGATAACACCCTTGGAAGCGGTATCGATCAGATCCAGTTTTTCCTGTGAAACCCTGCGGCGGTAGT
This sequence comes from Bacteroidales bacterium, assembly GCA_017961175.1. Classification (GTDB taxonomy): domain Bacteria; phylum Bacteroidota; class Bacteroidia; order Bacteroidales; family UBA932; genus Egerieousia. Next base: position 23,008 of record JAGCXV010000082.1, on the reverse strand, counting down.
TGTCGAATTCGGCCATCAGATAGATATATTTCTTCTTCTCGGCCTCAACCTTCTCCTTTTCCTTCTCAAGCAGGCTTTCAGCTGTTTCCTCAGCCGGTTTCCCTTCATCCTCACCACCGGTTTCAGGAATTTCTTCCTGAGCTGCAGCTTCCTGATTTTCAACTTTCTGCTCCTGAGCTTCTTCCTCTGGAGTGTGGGCAAACTTTTCTATTCTGTTCTTATTCCTGTGTCTTGACATAATATTTGATTTTTTGAATATTCCGATGTCTGAAAACCGGTACTAAGTATGACAATTTCTTTGCCATCTTCTTTTTTAAAAGAAGTGTGGACATTTTGTCAGTAACATTTTCCGCCATACTGCCATTTTGCATTATCTTTGTCATAAGGGCAAAAAAGAAACCGCCGGATGTTTGAGCAGCTCCATAACTTTTTGAGCACAACCCCGTTCACAGACTACAGGATTATACTCCTGCTTGTGGGCGTCGGCGCCATTGTGGGCTTTATCAACACCATAGCCGGAATGGCCACGGCCATATCCTACGGCCTGTTCATGATGATGGGCCTCCCGATCAACGTGGCAAACGGAACAACCCGCGTTGGCGTGCTGCTCCAGTTCATCACCACATCCGTGATTTTCAAGAAGAAAGGCTACCTGGACATGAAAACCGGGTGGAAGGTTGGAATACCGGTTGGCTGCGGAGCCATTTTCGGTGCACTGCTTGCAGCTGTCCTGCACGTCAAGGTCATAGAAATCGTGATGGCGATACTGCTTCCGATTATGTCAATACTGCTTTTCATTGACCGCAAGAAGGTGGCCGCCAAAAGGCAGGAGGCTCAGGGTATAACGGAATCCAGGCTCAGCGATTTCTGGATTTTCCTGATCTTCACAGCTATCGGAGTTTACGGCGGATTCACCCACTCCGGTGTTGGTCTCCTGATTATCTTCGGCAGCTATTTCTTCCTGGGGCTGGATATGATAAGATCCAACGCCGTCAAGCAGTTTGCCGTAACAGTCTACACTCCGCTGGCACTTACGATATTCATTATCTACGGGCAGGTTCACTGGGGGATAGCCCTGATTTACGCTGCAGGAAACATAATCGGCGGAATAGCCGGCTCATACGCATCAATAAAAGGCGGAGAAAAGTTCATAAAAATATTCGTGACGGTAATAATCATCACGATGTGCACCCTGCTAATAATCAAGCAAATCAGAAGTTAGAGAATACCAAGGCGTGCCAGGGCCTTTGCTACGCCGTCTTCATCCACTGTTTCCGTCACATAGTCAGAAGCGGCCCTTACCGAGTCATCGGCATTGCCCATGCAGACACTTATTGCCGTGTGCTCCAGCATCGGTATATCATTTCCTCCATCGCCGAAGGAAAGTGTCTGGGATAAGTCTATCCCGAAGATTTCCAGCATCCTGTCTATGCCGTAGGCCTTGGTAATACCCTTTTCGTTGACATCGGCGAAGACAGGATTCCACACACTTGCGGTGCAGCCTGTCAGCCAGCCCTCCATCACATCGTCCAGAGGTTTGCCTTTAAGATAAACGCACATCTGGTAGACATCCATCTCCACTATGTCGTCTATGTTGCTGAGAACCGGAGGAGCGACTCCGACAATCCGGGCAACTTCCTCAGCTCTCTCTGACGGACAGTTCAGATAGTAATTGTCCGCCGTCATGAAGGAGACCGCAAAAGGGGGAAGATTCTCAGTTTTAAGCCTTTCCCGCAGGGAATAGAGTTCTTTCCTGGGAATTAGCCGGCCGTGGACCATTTTCTTGGAAGAATCGTAGACGGCAGCACCGTTGTTTGCTATGTAGCCGTCGAATTCTATCCCGTCCAGCACGCTGGTCATTCCCAGCATCCTGCCGGTAGAAATGAAAACCTTGATGCCCTTCCGTCGGAGAGCATCAAGGACTTCCAGATTGCTTTGGGTTACCCTGTGTGTCTTGAAAGAAACCAGGGTCCCGTCTATGTCAAAGAAAATCGCCTTGACGTCCATAAACGGCTATGCCTTGCCGTCAGAACCGAGAACGTTGACGATCTTGTGCTCGTAGAGCTTCTGCATCTCGTCTCTTGCAGGGCCGAGGTACTTCCTAGGGTCAAACTCGCCAGGTTTCTCGTTGAATACCTTGCGTACTATTGCTGTCATGGCCAGGCGTGAGTCTGAATCGATGTTGATCTTGCAGACAGCGCTCTTTGCAGCCTTGCGGAGCTGCTCCTCAGGAATACCAACTGCGTCAGGAAGCTTGCCACCGTTCTCGTTGATTATCTTGACATATTCCTGTGGAACTGAAGATGATCCGTGAAGCACGATCGGGAATCCAGGAAGCTTCTTCTCGATTTCTGCCAGAACGTCAAATGCCAATGGCGGCGGAATGAGGATTCCGGTCTTAGGGTCCCTTGTGCACTGCTCAGGCTTGAACTTGTATGCTCCGTGGGAAGTTCCGATGGAAATTGCCAGGGAGTCGCATCCTGTCTTGCTGGTGAAGTCTATAACCTCCTCAGGACGGGTGTAGTGAGATTCCTCTGCAGCAACCTCGTCCTCAACTCCTGCCAGTACGCCGAGCTCAGCCTCGACGGTTACGTCAAACTGATGAGCATATTCCACAACCTTCTTTGTCAGGGCAACGTTCTCGTCATAAGGGAGAGCGCTTCCGTCTATCATCACTGAAGAGAAGCCCATATCCACGCAGCTCTTGCAAGTCTCGAAAGTATCTCCGTGATCAAGATGGAGCACGATCTGAGGATTCTCCCATCCGAGTTCCTTAGCATATTCTACAGCACCCTGTGCCATATATCTGAGGAGTGTCTGGTTAGCGTATGAACGCGCACCCTTTGAAACCTGGAGAATAACCGGAGACCTCTTTGTAGCCGCAGCCTTGATAATGGCCTGGAGCTGCTCCATATTGTTGAAGTTGAATGCAGGAATGGCATATCCGCCTGCTACTGCCTTTGCAAACATCTCTCTTGTGTTTACAAGGCCTAACTCTTTGTAAGATACCATAATCTATTGAATGCTTTAAAAACCGTTGCAAAAATAGTAAAAAATACCACTATCTTTGTAATAACAAGAAATAAAGATCATGGACAACAAGGTTATGGTTTTCTCCGCCCCGAGCGGTGCCGGAAAGACAACAATAGTCACTCATCTTCTCGAGACATTCAACAAGCTGGAATTTTCCGTTTCCGCCACATCCCGCGCCCCTAGAGGCAAGGAGGTCGACGGAAAGGACTACTACTTCCTCTCAGCCAAAGAGTTCAAGAAAAGGGTAAAGAACAACGAGTTTGTGGAATACGAGGAGGTTTATCCGGGCTCTTTCTACGGAACCCTCAAGAGCGAGGTTGAGAGAATCTGGGCCAAGGGCAACGTCATTATGTTTGACGTGGATGTCAAGGGTGGAGTGAACATCAAGAAAATCTTCGGGGAGAAAGCCTTCACCGTGTTCATCATGCCGCCTTCCCTGGAGGTTATGGAACAGAGGCTCAGGGCAAGGGGCACAGACTCAGATGAAGCCATAAAGACCAGGATTGCAAAGGCCGCTGAAGAAATGACATACGCCGCCAAGTTCGATACGGTTCTGGTTAATGATGTCCTGGAAGAATCCTTCGCCAAGGCAGAAAGGCTTGTAACCCTGTTTACCCGCCTGAAGCCTAGAAAGAAGGCAAAGAAATAGCCTCAGCGATGAAACGCGTAGCCTTGTACTTCGGCTCATTCAACCCACTCCACTACGGGCATCTGGGCGTTGCGGAATATGTCATACTCAACTGTGACATAGACCGCTTCGAGATGGTCCTCAGTCCGCACAACCCATTCAAGGACAAGCAGATGCTCCAGGATCCCCAGCAAAGGCTGATAGACCTGAAAAAGGCCCTCTCGAAATTCAACAAAGCCCTTAAGGAAAAGATCCAGGCCCTGGGAGCGAAGCCAAAGTGCAGCAAGGTAACTGTCAACGACATTGAATTCCACCTGAGCGAACCGCTCTACACCTTCAACACGATGAAGGAACTCCAGAAAAGGAATCCGGATACAGAATATGTAATCGTGGTCGGAGCGGACTCTTTCAAGATAATGCCGAAGTGGTATCTTGGAGAGGACATCCTTAAAGAATTCAAGGTAATAGTCTATCCGAGAAAAGGTTACAGGGTCAAGACGATGTGCCGCAAATACAAGGCCCTCTACCTTGAAGATGCTCCTCTGAACGACATATCCTCAACCCAGATCCGCAACGGAGAATTATAGTCTTATCCTTTCCCAGATACAATTTGGAATCAGGCGCCAGAAGAACACCAAGATCTTGTAGCGCCAGTCGATTATTGCTACCCTCTTTTTCTTTTCAATAGCCCTTACAATCTTCTTTGCAACCTTATCCGGCTTCATCAGCATCGGGTAGTGATGCTTTGTTGTATCCAGAAGCGGAGTGTCCACAAAGCCCGGCCTTATGTCTGTGAACCGGATGCCTGCATCCGACTTTCTGGACAATTGTGCAAGTGCCTGGATGTAAGTATTGTCGAAGCTTTTTGTCGCTGAATAGGCAGGTGCCGGCCCGAGGCCTTTCGTTCCTGCGATGGAACTGATGACTGCAATATGTCCCCCGCCCTTTTCCCTGAAAAAGTTCCAGGCTGCGGTTACCATCCGGGTGAAGCCAACGGTATTTACCGCACAGGTCTTGAGTTCAACAGCAGGATCCAGTTCTTCGTTGTGCCAGCCAACACCTGACCCGTGGAAGTAAAGGTCCATTCCCCCTATCTTCTCTATGAGAGCCAAAAGAAGTTCGGGAGCATTTTCCTGCTCTATGTCTATAACCTGGTATTCAATACTTTGAGGATAAAGTGCCTGGAGTTCCTTAAGCTTTTCCTCCCTCCTTGCCGCAATGCCAAGCTTCCAGCCCTTTTCCGCCAGAATACTTGCAACCTCCCGGCCCATTCCGGAGGTTGCGCCCATAATCACCGCACGTTTCATTTTATTCTCCGATAATCCTTCCGATTTCTCCTGAAAGCGGAGCCTCCACGCTGATCAGACGGTCGTTACCCGTGGCCTGCCCCTTGGCATCCTTCCTTCCGATCGGATGGATGAATTCTATCCTTCTGGCGTGCAGGCAGATGGAACCATCCCTGTTAGAGCGGTTGGCTCCATATTTGAGATCTCCCTTGATCGGACATCCGATAGATGACAGCTGGCATCGTATCTGGTGGTGCCGGCCCGTAAGAAGCATAACTTCCAGAAGAGTGTAACGGTCCAGTTCCTTTATAATCCTGTAAAGCAGACGGGCTTCCTTGTATCCTGCGGGAGGAGTTCCCTTGCCCTTGAAAGGATAGGATTTGTTGCTTTTTTCATCGCGATAGAGATAATCGCGGAGCTCCACCCAGCCTTCCTCTATGGCCACGCCGTCCGGCACTCCGTCCAGAGGTGTCTGTACCAGAGCCCAATAGGTCTTGTGGACATCTCCGTCGCGGAGCATCTCGTTGATCCTTTCCAGCCCCTTGCCGGTCTTGGCAAAGAGGACTGCGCCACTGACTGGGCGGTCCAGACGATGGGCAACTCCCATAAACACCTGGCCCGCCTTATTGTCTCTCTGCGCGATAAAAGCCTTGAGAGTTTCGCTCAGCGGCTCGTCTCCGGTCTTGTCTCCCTGGACAATCTCCCCGCTTCTCTTGTTGAAAATCAGGAAATGATTGTCTTCAAACAAGATCCTGGAAGAGATGTCTTCAAACTCTTCCGGAGAAAGTACCCTATATACTTCAGATTGTTCCACTCTACTTCACATAGAATGTCTCCATTCCGTTTCCGTAGCCGTGTACGGCTCCGTATTTTCCGCCACCCTGATGGTCCTCAGCCCAGGAAACCCTGGTGGCCATCTTGCCGTTCTCTGTCTTTACAATGGAATATCCGTAAATAACCCTGCGTACAGGCTGGCCTGCGGCATTCTTCTGGATTTCCCAGTTGTTGCTGGTGATTACGACATCCACTACATCAGGGAACGCGCTCTTCTCCAGTGCCAGAATCTTTGACTTCATGGAAGCGTTCATGGCTCCTGGTTTAGGCATTGCCTCATACTTGATATTGGATGGTGAATTATTCTGGACTGCTTCCGCAATAGCCTGAACAAACATCAGTGCACTCCAATAACACTTGTCCCAAGTATCTTCCATGGCAGTCCCCTTATTGTCAGCCCTCCACCATTCAAGAGGGAAGCCGTCTAACAGATAGCCAACATTCAATGCCATGTTGGCATCCAATTTCGCAACCCTAATCTCACCTGGCTTTGCTACTATAGGAATTAACTTTTCACCATTGGAATAACAAAAGACAAATTTGCCGTCCACTTTGGAAACCATAGAGTTATTCCCCTTTATGTCTCCTTCCAGACTGGCAGGGACACCAGAAATCCAATGGCCTGTATGAAACAACGGAAATTTATCGCGGTAAAAGAACTTCCCTTGAGCGTCTTTTTCCCAATTGATAGATGTCATCTGCGCTACATAAGTTCCTGCTTTTCCTACAAATTTATCCCAGTTGTTAACTTCCTGCCTAAGTGCGTGATAAAAGTCTCCCTCTTCTATTGTTCTATCTTTGCTCTCCAGTTTTTTAATCTGTTCAAGGTCCCACTTGATACGAGCATTTAATTTTGCGGCAAGTGCCTTTGCTTCGGGATGAGACATAGTCCTAAGCCCCCAGGTAAGCTCTTCCATATATGTGTCTGTAGGATCACCCGGTCTATAAGATGGTTCCAATTTCAAGACTTCCGGACATTCAGGACCGTTATCGGTAATCTTTGATTTAACCTGACTGTTTGAGTTGGAAGACGTGGTTGTCGCTGAAGAAGAAGACTTGCTGGAGTTATCCGAAGTTGCTTCCTTTACGGCCTTCTTGGCCTTGTTGAGAACTCCCTTGAGCTGGGCGTCTGCGGAAGCGCAGATGCCAAGTGCTAGAATCGCGATGAGGAGCGATCTGAAAAAAAATTTCGTTTTCATAATAATATGTTTTTACTATTTAACATAGAAGTACTCGGTTCCGACACCGTAGCAATGCAGGGATCCGTATTTGCCGCCGCCCTGGTAGTCTTCTGCCCAGGAAACTCTTGAGGCCATCTTGCCGTGCTTGGTGTTTCCGATTGAATATCCGTAGATAACCCTGCGGACTGGCTGTCCCATGGCGTTTTTCTGAATCTCCCAGGAATTGCTGGTGATTACAACCTTAACCACATCCTTTCCCTTCTGCTTCTCAGCTGCAAGAGCCTTTGCATTCATTGAGGCGTTCATGCCGCCGGCCTTAGGAACGGGCTTGTATTCAAGATTATCCAGAGAATTGCCCTTAATAGCTTCTTTCAGAGCGGAAACATAGGCCACAGCTTTCTGGTGGTAAATGGCAAACTGGTCTTTCATAACACCCTGCTGCGTTTCGCGGCACCACTCTACAGGATAGCCTTCGAACAAAATGGCGATATTGGTTGCCATGTTCAAATCCAGCTTGGCCACTCTTATGCCGTCTTCCTCGGCGAAAACAGGATCCAGCATGTAATTGCAGAAATATGCCTTTCCTTTGTTTCTTGTAAACAGCAGTGAACCAATGCCCATAACTCCTTCTTCACTAGCAGTGTTGCCAGCAACGTGCATGCCGACATGCATAAGTGGAGCTTTATCCAGATAGAAAGCCCCGGTATTGTCTTTTTTGTAATCCCCGTTGTTTATGAGGTTCATTATTTCACCGATTTTGACATAGAAAGACTGCCAGTTGCTCAATTCATTCTTCAGCTGCATTTCGAGCTCGTAGTTTTCTCCTGCTTCCATTTCCTGAAGAGTCTTCCTATCCCACTTGAAGCGGGCTGTAAGCTTTTCTGCAAGAGCTTTTGCTTCTGCCTGGGAAGTCTTTCTCAGGCCCCAAGCCACACTGTTCAGATACTTGCCGGATTCGTCATAGTCGCTGTATGAAGGTTCCATAGACATAAGCTTGGGAATCTCAGGACCCTGACCATAAGACTTGCCGGCAGGCTGATCTGCCGTCTGGGATGTAGTGCTCCGGGTTGTAGAAGTTGTTTTCTTGGAAGAATTGGTTGTTGTGGTGCTGGACTGGTTTGAATCGCCATCCAGAACCTCATCTACCTTCTGTTCAACTTTCTTTTCCACGGCCTTCTTGGCCTTGTTGAGAACGCCCTTGAGCTGAGCGTCTGCTGGGGTGCATACCACGAACATGAGAGCCGAGGCAAGCAATGCACTGAAGATAAATCTTGTTTTCATAATATTGTTTATTTGCAAATAGACAATTATTGAGTGGTCTTGTCTGGTAAAGTTACTTATATCGGCCGATATGTCAAAATAAAATGCTAACTTGTGCCTAAGTTCCGCGACTTGAATTTTTAACACGTAAAACATAGTACTATGAGAAGCTTAACTCAAATTTCAACCTTTATGCTTTTTAGCGCGGCATCTTTCATTGTTGCCTGCAACAACACCGGTAATGGCGGCGGACAGAACACTGAAAATCTGGACAATCCTGAAATCCAGGCAGATGAGGTTGCTGCCCCGGCTGCCGTAGTGGACGGGAACACGCTGACTTACGGAGACCACACCTACACGGTTTCGGGAGAGTTCAACAATTCCTACAAAGTTCCTACTGCATTTGTGACATTTACAAACTTCCCGGCAGACTTTGCTGAATTTGAAGCAGTTTACAACGGACTGCTGGGGAAGAGCATCCAGGGCACTGCGGCAATGATTCCAATGGCAATCGAAATGTACGCCAAGGATGCAGCAGAGGGAGAAAAGTGCTTTAACCTGCTGTGCAACAGTTCATCCACGGTAAGCAGCATTACCCGCATCCTGAAGACAAAGCTGGTTCCTTCACAGCATGCCCCAACCAACGATCCTTACATCCAGAGATATATGGCAGCCGCCCTGCTGAAGGGAGCAAAGGCAGACAATGCCTACACACCGGAATATCCGTATGTAGTGGAAATGGCAGCCTCTCCTAACGGAGTGCATAATGTAACGGGCGGAACAGACACGTTCATCTACATTATCGCAGACGGCTGGGATACCCGCCAAAGAGGCGTGGAGATCTTCCAGGCAGAAGGAAGCGACATGTACAAGGTTTACAACTGCCCTTCCTGCTACACCCAGTGCAAGAACATAAAGGGAGAGTGGGCCGGACTCAAGTAGCCCCAAACTGCTATTATGGGCAAAGGGATGGCTTCGGCCATCCTTTTTTTGTCATTTTGGCAGATTTTTGGCGTTTCTCGGCGATGGCACAATTATAGAGATATACACCTTCGCGGAGACAAATGGCCTCCGGATTAAGTTGAATATTAAAAATAGGAGATAAAATCATGGGAAAAATTATCGGAATCGACTTGGGAACAACCAACAGTTGTGTCTCAGTAATGGAAGGCTCTGAGCCTACCGTAATCATCAACAGCGAAGGAAAGAGAACCACCCCTTCAGTAGTTGCATTCACCGGAAACGGTGAGAGAAAGATCGGTGACCCTGCAAAGAGACAGGCCATCACCAACCCTACCAAGACCATATACTCTATCAAGAGGTTTATGGGCGAGACTTATGACAGGGTGCAGACAGAAATCGCCAGGGTACCATATAAAGTAGTGCGCGGCGACAACAACACCCCGAGAATTGACATCGACGGAAAGCTGTATTCTCCTCAGGAGATATCAGCAATGGTTCTGCAGAAGATGAAGAAGACTGCAGAAGACCATCTGGGACAGACAATTACAGAAGCTGTCATCACAGTTCCTGCATACTTCTCAGACTCTCAGAGGCAGGCTACCAAGGAAGCCGGAGAGATTGCAGGACTTCACGTAAAGAGAATCATCAACGAGCCTACTGCAGCCGCACTGGCATACGGTCTGGACAAGAAGGAAAAGGATGCCAAGGTTGCAGTGTTTGACCTGGGTGGAGGTACCTTCGATATCTCAATCCTTGAGCTCGGCGACGGCGTATTCGAGGTTAAGTCCACCAACGGTGACACCCACCTTGGAGGAGATGACTTTGACCACGTGATCATCGACTGGATGGTTGAGGAATTCAAGAACGAACACTCCGGCGCAGACCTCAGCAAGGACCCTATGGCCCTTCAGAGACTGAAGGAAGCTGCAGAGAAAGCAAAGATCGAGCTTTCAAGCCAGACCACAACCGAGATCAACCTGCCTTACATCATGCCTATAGACGGCGTTCCTCAGCACTTTGTAAAGACCCTCACCAGGGCTAAGTTCGAGGCTTTGGCAGACAACCTGTTCCAGAAGTGCATCGAGCCTTGCCGCAAGGCCCTCGCAGATGCTCACCTGAGCGCAAGCGACATCAACGAGGTATTGCTCGTAGGAGGTTCTACCCGTATCCCAAGGGTTCAGCAGCTGGTCAAGGACTTCTTCGGAAAAGAGCCTAACAAGAGCGTAAACCCTGACGAGGTTGTGGCAATCGGCGCATCCATCCAGGGAGGCGTTCTGGCAGGCGACGTGAAGGACGTGCTTCTGCTCGATGTAACTCCTCTGAGCCTCGGTATCGAGACCTACGGCGGAGTATTCACCAAGCTGATCGAGTCCAACACCACCATCCCTACCCGCAAGAGCCAGATCTTCTCAACGGCTTCTGACAACCAGCCGTCTGTAGAGGTTCACGTTCTCCAGGGCGAACGTCCGATGGCTTCCGGAAACAAGACTATCGGCAAATTCCATCTGGACGGAATCATGCCGGCTCCAAGAGGCGTTCCTCAGATCGAGGTAACCTTCGATATCGATGCCAACGGTATCCTTAACGTATCCGCAAAGGACAAGGGAACCGGCAAGGAGCAGCAGATTCGTATCGAGGCATCCAGCGGCCTCAGCGATGCAGAAATCAAGAGGATGAGAGACGAGGCCAAGGCAAACGAGCAGGCCGACAAGGCTGCAAGGGCAGAAGCCGACAAGCTCAACAACGCAGACGCCCAGGTATTCGCCAGCGAGAAGAATCTCAAGGACTATGGCGACAAGATTCCTGCAGACAAGAAGTCCAGGATCGAGGAAGCCACCAGGAAACTCAAGGAGGCTCACCAGAACAAGAACATCGCAGAGCTGGATAACCTGATGAACCAGCTGAACGAGGCTTGGCATGCTGCCAGCGAGGAGATGAACCGCGCAGCCGGAGCACAGGCAGGCCCTAACCCGGGTGCAGGAACCCAGGGCGGCTACGGCCAGAACACCGGCTCTGCCGACGGACAATCCAACGGTAGCAAGGATGACGGAGAGGTAACCGACGTGGACTTTGAGGAAGTGAAGTAATCATCCTTCTCCAAAATGAAAAGGCGTGTTTCTACGGAAGCACGCCTTTTTTATGTTAATTTCTCAATGATTTATCAACATCGCTGAAAATTGTTAATTGTTTTTGCTCTTTTTGATGATTTTTCCTTAACTTTGGAAACTTGAAAAAACGAATTTTTCAGATTGATATAAAAAACTACTTATATGGACTGGTTAGAAAAATACAGCGACCGCATCGTAAGCGCGCAAGATGCGGCAAAAGCAATCCAGAGCGGAATGAACATCGTCTTGGGCCACTCTGCCGCAGCTCCTCAGGAGATTCCTCTGGCAATGATGGACCAGAGAGAGAGGCTGAAGGATGTGAACATTTACCACATGGTTACCCTTCACCCGGCAACCTACATGCTGCCTGAGGGATACGGCCATTTCCGCCACATCACAAACTTTGCTCACGGAAACACCAGGGAAGGCCTCAACGACGACCGCGGAGACTTCTTCCCTTACTACTATCACCAGATCGGAGACTGGTTCGACACCCGCTATCCGATTGACGTGGCTATGATTACGGTTACACCTCCTAACGAGGACGGATACTGCAGCCTCGGTATCAGCGTAGACTACACCAAGCTGGCTGTTGACCGCGCAAAGATGATTATCTGCGAAATGAACGACCAGATGCCTTTCCTGGGCTACGGAGACTGTCTGATCCACATTTCTAAGCTCGATTACATAGTAAAGACCTCAAAGCCTATGTTCCAGCTTGCCAAGCCAACCATAGGACCTGTTGAGGAGAAGATCGGAGAGTACTGCGCTTCACTTGTTGAGGACGGTGCAACACTGCAGCTCGGAATCGGCGCTATTCCAGACGCAGCCCTCCATTACATGACAAACAAGAAGGACCTCGGAATCCATACCGAGATGTTCTCTGACGGCGTGGTAGAGCTTGTAAAGAAGGGAGTTGTAACAAATGCAAAGAAGAAACTCCATCCTGGCAAACTCGTTACCGGATTCCTTATGGGAAGCCAGATGCTGTACGACTTCGTGGACCACAATCCTGACGTGCTGATGTTCCCTGTAAACTATTGCAACGACCCTAGGACCATCTGCCAGATGGACCACTTCGTATCCATCAATTCGGCTCTTGAGATGGACCTCCAGGGACAGAGCACAGCAGAGACAATCGGCCTGAAGGTATTCAGCGGAACCGGCGGACAGGTTGACTTCATCCGCGGAGCATCTTGGAACAGGACCAGCAAGGCTATCCTTGCGTTCCCTTCCACCGCAAAGCACGGAGAACTCTCACGTATCAAGGCCTTCCTGACGGAGGGCGCCGGAATCACCACTCCAAGAGACGACATAGATTATGTTATCACCGAGTACGGTATAGCTCACCTTAAGGGTGCAAGCCTCAGAGACAGGGCAAGAATGCTCATCGGACTGGCTCATCCTAAGTTCCGCGACGACCTTATCAAAGAGTTCGAGAGAAGATTCCCTCGCACCCCATACAAGCCTTGGGAAGGAACAACGGAGTTTACCTATTAGTCTGAACAATTAAACAAACATAGAATGTACGACAAAGAACGCGGGCTGTACATAGCCCACTGCGACAACGGCCCTATTAGTCTGGTTGGAAAGATGGCCAACCGCCACGGCCTTATCGCCGGTGCTACAGGTACCGGAAAGACTGTTTCCCTGCAAGTTATGGCAGAGAGTTTCTGCCAGGTGGGAGTACCTTGCTTTATGGCGGATATGAAAGGCGACCTTTCCGGAATCAGCCAGGCCGGCAAGTCCAGCAGCTTCATCGAGAAGCGCAAGGACGAGTTCGGAATTCCTGATCCTCAGTACCAGGCCTGTCCTGTAAGGTTCTTTGACGTATTCGGAGAGCAGGGCCATCCTATGAGATCCACCATCTCCAGGATGGGCCCTCAGCTTCTTTCCAGAATCCTTGAGCTCAACGATACCCAGGAGGGAGTGCTGAACATTCTGTTCCGCATCGCCGATGAAAAAGGCCTGCTTCTGGATGATATCAAGGACCTTCGCTCCATGCTCAACTATCTGGGCCAGCATGCCGCAGAGTACACCACGATGTACGGCAACATTGCAACCCAGAGCATCGGAGCCATCCAGCGTTCTCTGCTGACCCTTGAGAACCAGGGCGGCAACAACTTCTTCGCAGAGCCTGCATTTGACATCATGGACCTGCTGCAGGTGGATATGGCTACAGGCAAGGGTATTATGAACGTGCTGGCAGCCGACAAGCTGATGCACAACCCTAAGCTCTACTCAACCTTCCTGCTGTGGCTGCTGAGCGAGCTTTACACCACCCTTCCGGAAGTCGGAGACCTTGACTTCCCTAAGCTGGTGTTCTTCTTCGACGAGGCCCACATGCTGTTCGAGGGAACTACCAAAAGCCTGACAGACAAGATCGAGCAGGTTATCCGCCTCATCCGTTCAAAGGGTGTTGGAGTTTATTTCATCTCCCAGCTCCCGACGGACATTCCTGAAGTTATCCTGGGCCAGCTGGGTAACCGTATCCAGCACGCCCTGAGGGCCTATACCCCTAAGGACCAGAAGGCTGTAAAGGTTGCCGCAGAGACCTTCCGCGCCAACCCTACCTTCAAGACAGAGGACGCGATCATGAACCTCGGAACCGGAGAGGCGCTGGTTTCCTTCCTGGACGAAAAGGGTGCCCCTCGCATCGTTGAAAATTCCAAGATCCTCTTCCCTCTCAGCCAGATCGGTCCTATCGACGAGAGCCAGAGAAGCCAGATTATCAAGTCTTCAAGACTCTTCGGAAAATACGACAAGATTACCGACCGCGAGAGTGCTTTCGAGGCTCTCCTGGCACAGACCCTGAAGGAGGAAGAGGAAAAGAAGAAAGCCAAGGAAGAGGCTGAAAAACAGAAGGAAAAGGAAAAAGCCGAGAAAGAGAAGGCAAAGAAGAAAGGCAAGAGCGTCTGGAGCAAGATCTGGAAGGCCGTGGTAACTGCTGTTACCGCAACCCTTGCAACTTTCCTGGGCAACAAGATTACCGGAAAGAAGAGCAAGACCAGCGCCGGCAAGTCCATTGTCAAGAACGCAACGACTGCCGCTACCAGAACCCTCACAAGAGACATCCTTGGCAACCTGATAAAGTAAGGCTCAACTGTTTTTCCTTTACTCTATTTTGAGTTTGCTGGATACCAGCTTGCCGTCGGAGGTAATTCCTTCAAGAGTAACTGTATACCCATTGAGAAGATCAGACGTGTAGAACGTGAAATCAATGTTGCCGTCCTTGTCTGCCTTGAGAGATGGATTCCAGTACAAAGAAGAACGTCTGTCTGCTCCCTTTCTCGTGATTGCTTTCCCTTGAGTGGCATATTGTGGCATGTAATACTTCTTTGGCTTTTGCCATCCAAGTGGCTTGCCTTGGCTTACATGCCAAAGTTGTCTGACAATATTCTTAACCTTCAACAAGACAACGCTAACGTCCGTGGAGGAGCCCCCAAACATGGCGGCAAAAGGTGCAGCTTCCATTCCTCGCAAATATACAACGGCTTCTACATCATCCATCATAATAGACTCGATAAAAGCCCAATCCCGTTCCCGGATTCCATTTACATAAACTATAATAGGTTGCCAGACAATAGATTCTTGATTCTCCATGTTGAAAAGGTTCAAAACCGCACTGTGTGTTCTGGATACAAGCAGTCTTGCTGATTGCGTCTGACGAATTCTCAAGCCCGGGCAACTCTCGGCAAGATAGCTTATCACGTCGTAGCTCTTATAAGGTTCCAGGCGTTTTCCCTGTCTGATTTGATCGCTACGGAATTCATATAGCGGTAGAGGGGAAAGTCCCGGCAAGGACCGCTTGTTACCATAAACCGTAATAGCATTAAGCTGGTAGGACAAATCTCCTCCTGCATCATAATAATTGTTGGTGACTATCTCAGCAACTTTTGGGCTGTATGTAAATTTCTCTTTGTTGAAAATCATTTTTGTAAGAGGAGCAAAGTTGTCCTCGAAGATTTCAGGACGAAGATGACGGGTGCCTGCAACATTGGATGCGCTTACAAGGAAGGTAGTGCTATCAGGGAAATTTACATCTTTAAGCTCAAAATAACCGTCCTTGTCTATCATGCCCATGGCAGCAAAATTGATCTTTGGAGCCACAAAACCTACAATTGAGGCTTTCTTCTTTCTGAGGAAGCCCCTCTTTACTTGTCCGGAGATACTCTGGATATATTCTCTCCCATATTTTGGCATAGGGTACTGTCCGGAGAGAATGGTAGGAAGATCATAGTACTCCCATCCTTGAGTCAGCATCAGAAGGTCTATGTCAGATATCCTTTTCTCCAAAGGGATACTGTCAGTGAAGAAACGTTGCGGGTTTTCTATATTTCCGCGAATCTCAGACGACAGGAGGATGTGAGATATGATGTTATCTCCCAGGTTATTGCAAGGCGAGAGCAGATTGTCTGAAACCGAGGCTGAGAAATTACCGCCTTCTTTTGTTCCTACCTTGAAACTACATCGGACAGGACTGCGCTGGGCTAACTTGTCTTGTGAAGAGCCGGATAACTTATAACTTGACAGTGCATCTACTGTGACAGTGGTATCCGGCATTACAAAGAAAGTACGCTTGGCCAGTATGTTGCCTTTTCTGTCGCAGACAACCGCATTATTGATACCGGCAGCCATGCCTGAAACGGGAAGATTGACACGCATTACCTTTGACAATGGCTCGTTATAATAGATTTCATTCCTGTCTGCAAGCAGGAACCGCAATGAGTCTGCATTTATGCTGCCGCAAACAGACATCCTTGCCTCTATCATTCTTTCCTTTGGAAGAAGTGAGATGACCACACCCTCAGACTCAACTTCAGGAAGGTCTATCTTTTTCTTCACTCCCCGAAGATCTTCAACAACGGCACGATAGATTCTCCCTGAGCTTTGAGGTTTAAGCAAGAAACTTCCAAACCCGTATTCATCAGTTGAGAATGAAGTAACCTCCTCATTGTTCTGGTTATAGATAATACCTTTTGTCTGCCTGCCGAGCCCTTCGTTGTCTATCACCTTGACGCCTACCCTGTTGTTTATGCCTAAAAGGATTCGCCCGCTTTCAGGAAGGAACTGACAATCTAGCGTTTCAACTCTCCTTATCTTGTGGAACGGGTTCTCGGTTCCTATATCTTCATAAAAAGAATCGTTTCTTATCTTCTTCTTTTCCAGTGCCTTTAAATAGTCATCCTTCACTGGGTTAATTATGGAGACAGTCTTGCTGAAAAGATATTCAGGCTCCTTGTTAAGATTCCAGTAAGTAAATGCACGTATCTTGGCATAGCCGGAGTTGGATTCATCAGAAATGGGAAGATAACCCTGGAATACACCTCCCACCTGCTTGATCTTGACACGCTTCTCCATATATGGAATCTCTTCATATCTTCCTGAAATCAAGTTCTTTGAAACTATCATTCTTGTCAGCTCAACATAGATATAACGGCTCTCTGGATCAGAGGACAAGACAGAGGCGTTAATCACATAGCCCTTGAACCAAATAGTATCACCAATGGCATATACATCCTTGTCTGTATGCAGATACACCTTCTCCGGTGAAAGATAATTAACATAAGCGTCATACCTCTCCTCAAAAGTCTGGGGAACCTTCAGGGAATCAGAGTGCTGACCAATTAGAAAGGCCGGATAAAGCAGGAAAAGTATGAAAAGATATAATTTGCTTATCACAATACGACACACATCTGTTAATTATCAATTGCCGCTAAACACACCTGTCAAAGAATAGTTTCTTTGTACGCTAAAAGTATAGGGATTATTTGTTGAAACAAGTGACCCTGATTCATACCAGCCGGCAAAGACATATCCTGAATAAGGGTGTGCTGTTAAAGTTACAGTGGTGTTATACTGATATAAATCCCTTAAAGGACTTACACTTATATACCCCATTAAGTTATTACAAGAAACAGATATACTAAAATTATCGTGTATATTGCCGTTACCATTTTGACATTGGCCCGTGCATCCAGGTGTATAGCAATAAGGACAAAGATCTTCTCCCTCAGGCGAGCATTTGCACTGAGACTTGACAAAACCGCATTTCAAACATATACACTGGCAATTTGTAAAAGGATATGAACAGTCTGGGCAAATGAAATCAACGCCCGATACAAAACTGGACATGCAGGCTGAACAATAATACATACCATTGATGTAGCTAATTGTATTATGAGCATTACATATCGGACAAATATTGTCTTCTCCTGAAGAAGCCCCGCCTCCTCCTTTTGTCAGTGCACCTCGGTTTATAAGAAAAGAGATACCACGGAAGCGAATGTCTTTGCCGGTGCTGTCTACTTTGGCAAAATTGCCACTAAATACTTCTGAGGACCTGCTTCGACCTTGGCTAAACACATTAGAACTCAAATACTCGCCTTTTTCATTACAGAATATCAGATACCCAGTAAAACCGGACTTGTCACAGCTATATGGGTAATTTGAATAAGAGTTACTCTCACTATATGTTCCCACCCCAATTATCTCGCGGTGCTCAAAAGAACCAGTTTCCTTGTTCTGAGTAATGAGCATTGAAACATTAACACCCACTGTATGAATATTCTTGTTAAAATGACCTATTCCATCATATATTATGGCACTAAGTGGTGATATCATCTTGATAGGAACCTCGGCATAGTATTGGTCCGAAGTTTCGCCGATGAAAGTATTGTCCCAATCTATTACCATATTGGAAATAAGGATCGATGATGAACTCAAAGAATCCGGCGATTTGGTTGATGGAGAACAAGGCAAGAATTTAAGGAACTGAAGAGTTTCAGCATTATTTTCAAAGTACTCCTTGGCTTGAGATTTTGTGAGAGCGTTCGGATCTTTTTGTTTTAAACCTTCATCTTTCTGACAGGACAAAACAAAAAGAATCGCGATTAGACAAAAGGACAGGCAAACCGCAATCTGCCTGGGGAAAGAGATAACTCGATTTCTGACCATAAATGACAATATTTAAAGTTAATAAATAGTCATACTATTATAAGTGCTCATCGTATTCTATTCAAAGATAATGGAAAAACTCTATAATAACAAAATATTAATCATCTGCCGTTAATTATCGTAGTTTGACTCTTCACAAACTCTCTTGCGGCAGCCTTTATCTCTATTGTAACGGCATTATATGTTCGAGGGGAAGAAGAGAGAATGATATCTGCCCATTCTTTTGCTTTTTTTGAGTCTCCTTTGTCTCGATAAAATTTGAACAAATCATATTTTGGAACCATTCTGTCGGGAGCCATATAATGAGCCAAAATAAAACATCTTTCTGCTTTGTCGTTTAATGAACTGTCAAGATACAGGTTGCCCAAGGCAGACATCATTTCCACCACGGTTATTCTTTTTGAACATTGTTCAAGAACGGCAATGTGGTCTTGAGGGGACAACCGGAAAGAATGGGTTGCATAGAGTAGAGTCATATCCTTGTTTCTTAAAATGACTGATTCACTTGACGGACAAATTCTATCTGCAATTGAATCTTCAGGAAGGCGAATGAATTCTTTCAAGTCCTTTTCTGCAGAAGAATAACTCTTACCCACATTCCAGCAAACTACGAAGGTCAATATCAACACAACCGCACAGAAAAGTAATCTGGCAGGCTGTTGTTTCTTATTGATTTCATTGCAACTATCGTTAATACCGCAACTGCTTGCAAGTCCCAAGAACAGCGGGGCCAGTATGATTATTGGATTAATGTCGTATGTGTAAAGGAAGAAAGAAGATGTTCCCAAAGAAATGGATGCAGCAACAAGTCCTCTGTTGATGCATTTCCTGAAGGCACATACTGCAAACAAGGCGAAAAGGATAAAACCTACAAGTCCCTGTTCGCAGAGGATATGGAGATACTCGTTGAATGTCTGGTAATGGTTGGTTGCTAAAGGGGCAAAAGAGGAAAGTTCATGTGTCTGAAAGAATTCCGCCTGCCACGGCATATACAAAGACTGGACAGCCCCGGATGAATAACCGAAAAGTGGAGCTTTCAGGAATGCGTCGCCGCTTGATAACCAGATCAGAAGCCGTACATCAGCGGATCCGGCACGTATTCTGTACAGAATAAAGACACCGGCTAAAACCGCCACAGACGAACACACACAAATCAATCGTTTTCTGTTAGGCTTTAGAAGTTTGTATTTGTCAGAACTGAACCACAGATATGCTAACGCCAACGCAAGAGCCAGCAAAGCACCCCTTGATTTAGAGAGAACCAGAATGACAAACAGTAATATGCTCAGCGAAGCAAGAAGAACCTTTTTGTACCGGCTGCTGTCTTTTTCAAACAGAAGAGAGATTACACCGGATAAGCCTATGGAAACATACGCTCCCAAGTGCCCCGGGTTGTAGAAAAAGCCGAAAAGATATGAAAGAACGCCACACAAACCGAGTGTTATCAACATTAGAGGAATATATCTTTTATCAGACAGTCTTCCTGTAATATACAGTAAACCAAGAAGCAGCCATTTTACTATTGTAAGAGGTTCTATGTAGCTTTCTTTTTCCAGCAACATTCTGACAATGGCATACAAACCGTACGAAAGCAGCAGAATATCAGCAGTGTTTATCCTGAATTTTCTTGAAGGGCAAAATTGTACACAAACCACAATCGCAGAGATGCCTGCCAGCACATTATACGGGAACCAAGAACCGAAGCTGTTTGTATATCGGCAAAGCAACAAAGAACCCAAGAGCAATATAACAAAGAGGACTCCTGTTAGAAGTCCTCCAAAATGCATTATAGTCTCACGATGTTTCATCTTTAATTTCCCCTGTATTTTCCAGGCCAATATAAACCTTTTTGGTTTTCATCGGTACCATTTTTAATGGTCCAGTACCATTGGCTAGAGGGCACATAGAGTTCTCTATTTTGAACTTCTATGCTTTCGCCGTTTGTTTTCTCCCCAGGAGGAAGAAACATGTGAAAATACATTGGAAGCAAAACGGTAGAAGAAATTGATTCACCATTCTTACTGACTGCAGGGGATACCAGCTTATGACGTTTTACCAGCCTTTTGGAAAGCTGAAGCATTTTATTGTCTATATAATCGTACCCGGAGGACTTATGAAGATTAACAGAATCAACCTTTCCGTTGGCATCGACATAAAACAACAGCTCAACATAGAACTCGTCAAAATCGCTTGACATACTCTGTGATGTAGCATTATAAAGAGCTTCGTACATTCCTAAAGCAAAGTGCTTTTTGCTGTACATCGGTGGGGTCTCTATGACTTTGTCATTCGAAAGAAGAGACTCTGAATCTTGCCCCATTGCACATATAGGCAAACACAAGAATGCTGCTAGTATGACCATCCTGAAAAAAGAGGTAATACGTTTGCTATTCATAATTGATTTTTTAAGTAAATGATAGTTCAATTCAAATCATGTGTACGGAGCGATTTTAATAAATAATGAAGGTACTCACTCTGGTAGGAGACACAGACATTGCCATAATATCTTTGGTGAGTTTCTTCTTTAATGCAAAGTACCGTATTCTTTATTGTGGACGGCAGCGTTTGGAGTCATACCCCTAACAGGGGCCGCTTTCTGATACCGTAACGACTGAGCACTGTTTTTAGGAACATCATAGTACTCTACTTCAAATGGAACTGTGAAGGAATAATCTACAGGACCTTCACTGGAATAAGCTGGAGTAACATGCTTCTTTTTTACAAAATTCTTACAGGCAACAATAATTTCATGGTCCAATTCTGGAAATCCTGTAGATTTCGTCATTATTACAGTTTTTAAAGATCCGTTCTTCTTTAATTGAAACTGCACTTCCGAATAATATTTTGAAAGAGGAAACACAGATGGATAAACATTAATAGCAACGTTATCAACATAGTTTTTTACAGCCTCTTGAAATAAAGTTCCTTTATACAAAGGCTGACTTACTATCGTTGCTTCTCCACTACCTTTTCCGGCCTTAATAGTCTGAGCATCCGAAAAAGTCACAGAAAACAACAATAATAAAATTGATATAAAATAAAACCTTCTCATACTTGTACATTTTTATTGTTCTTCAAAAAATGCATATATGACCCTTGAAGCAGTAACATTGAATGAATACTGATTAGTGACTGACAATAATGCGTTATTCTCATACCAACCTACAAAATAATAGCCGGAACAATCCACTTGTTTATAAAAATAACTTTCATATTAAAAAATGTTATCTTTCAATTTGCAAGCCTTCACTTGAAGACCTTATAGTCACTTTTTTAAACTTACTGCCAATTTGTCTGCCAAAATAATCTTCTGCAGCTAAAATCATATATGGAAGAACTTCAATAAATCTATATTTGGAACTGCTCAAAATTACAGATTGGAAATTCCACAAAGAGGTAGAATTGTCCTCTGCTGAAGTTATACTAATCATCAGGGAATAGCGCAGCCATTTGTCTGTATAGACCCTTTTGGTTGCGGGTGTTTTCCTGTATTGCTTTTGAATTGATGACGGTTCCTCCTGATACTGGTAAACCATTTCAGGAATGGAAGTGTCATATCTTTTTTGACTGTTGTTATCAGGATTAAATCTGTAAAAAGAATTCCAAAACAAGGAACTATACAATGGATTGGAAAATGAATGATGAGTAGTCTCTGCGGTTTCTGTAGAAAAACTCAAATCGGAATCTTCATAAAGATAAAATAGTATATAGTCTGCCTCTTTTTCCTTATAGACAATCTCAGCACCGCATTTGCTCAATACAGATTTAAATGTATTATCTCTCAACTCCTTGTCACGTTCAGAGAGTTCGTTAGAGTTTAGCGAGCTGGCGACAAAAACTTTTTTCCCTAAAAGGGAAACTTCTTTTTCAGAGCGAATCAAAACCTCTACCTTCTTCAACTTCTTCGGGTAAGAAAAACTATTTACCTGAAAGGAAACTAGGATGCCTATCAAAAACAGTATTACATATAATCTTTTCATAAACTTAATCTTCTACATTATTAAAAACCGCATAATAAGTCTGGTGTTCACTGACTGTGAAAGAATAAGGATTGTCAGATGTTAT
This sequence comes from Bacteroidales bacterium, assembly GCA_017961175.1. Taxonomy (GTDB): domain Bacteria; phylum Bacteroidota; class Bacteroidia; order Bacteroidales; family UBA932; genus Egerieousia. Next base: position 693 of record JAGCXV010000082.1, on the reverse strand, counting down.
CATAACTCCGTTTAACCTCCAACCTACAAACTGATAACCTGAAAAAGGTGTCGCTGATATAGTAACAGTGGAACCGGCCTCAAATGAAGTTGCATCTGGAGTAATAGATACCGCTCCATGTGGTTGTTCTAAATAGGCATCAAAATGAACTTGAACTAAAACTTGATAATAGCCAGATGGAAGCCCACCTGACTCTCCATTATTGCCATTCCCATTGTTTCCACTACTTCCTCCGTTCCCTGATTGACAAGATCCATCGCAACTTGGGTCATGACAATGAGGACAATAGGTCGCACCAGTATTACAAATACACTCACTCTTATAATAACCACATTGTTGACAAATGCAGATGCAAATTGGAAGAGGGAAACCGCATTGCGTACATGTTTCATAATCCCAAATATTGCTTTCCGGATCTATAAGGACTATGAACTGTTCTCCACAAAAACAAGTATAAATGCCGTCTTTTATCCTAGTTACATCTATTGCTGTTCCGCATGAAGGACAATTTGTAGATTCTCCAGAAGTGGCACCGCCCCCACCCTTAGTTATAGCATTTTGGGAGAAGATAAATGTTATCCCCCTACAGAGCAAATCTTTTCCGGTTCCATATATTCGTCTTATGGAATCAGCTGAAAATAATTTGCGCTGTTCATAGAGGCCATCGTGATAATGATTAGCTGAAACAAAATT